>JAQTQH010000002.1 GCA_028712355.1 Dehalococcoidales bacterium | reverse complement strand
GCGCATCTACCGGCATGAAATCGGCCGGGTGCACCTGCTGACCGCCGAAGATGAAAAAGAGCTCGCCAAGCAGATGGAAGAAGGCAAGCTCGTCGAGCAAATCCGGCAGCGGCACATCGATAAACTGGGACGCGCCCCCAGTTCGCCGGAAATCGTGCTCATCATGCTCCGGGAGCTGGCGCAGCTTGCCCCGGTGGTACAGGCGCTGCGGGAGCAGCTCGGTTTGCCCGAGGCGAAGAAGTTTATCGATGCAGTGTACGATAACAGGGTGCAGAACATCGTGAACAACACTTTCGACCCGCTGATGGTGCAGAGCCTGGCAACGAAACTCAACAAGCCGGTCCCCGAGACCGAGCCGGCACTGACGCACATTTCATTGAACAGCAAAATGCTGCCCCAGGAAGTCCTGAATATCATCGGAGGGAATACCGCTCTTAACGACCTGAACAAATTGATTGCCAGCGACAAGTTCGTCAACGCGCTCAACGCCCACGAAAAGGAGCTGGTCGCCTATTTTTCCAGCATCGCCCGCAAAGCCAAGAAGGCGGAGCGGCACCTCATCGAAGCCAACCTGCGGCTCGTGGTCAGCGTAGCGAAGAAGCACATCGGGCGCGGCATGTCCCTGCTCGACCTTATCCAGGAAGGCAACATCGGACTGATGCGCGCGGTGGAGAAGTTCGATTACCGCAAGGGCTTCAAGTTCAGCACCTACGCCACCTGGTGGATTCGCCAGGCGCTCACCCGCGCCATCGCCGACCAGGCACGCACCATCCGCATCCCGGTACATATGGTCGAAACGATTAACCGCCTGCTCCGAATCAGCCGCCGTCTTGCCCAGGAGTACGGGCGTGAGCCGACTTCCGCCGAGATTGCCAAGGAAATGGAAATCTCCTCGGACAAGGTGCGGGAGATTGTCAAGGTGTCCCAGCTGCCCATCTCGCTGGAATCGCCTATCGGTGAAGAGGAAGACAGCCCGCTGGGCAACTCGATTGAAGACCGCAACGCCCCGCCCCCCGTGGATGTCGCCTCCAAGCAGCTGCTCAAGGAGCAGATTGAAGACGTGCTGGGTACGCTGACCCCCCGTGAGCAGCGCGTTTTGCAGCTAAGATTCGGACTGGAAGACGGGCGCAGCCGTACGCTGGAAGAAGTGGGACGTGAGTTTGCCGTGACCCGCGAGCGCATCCGCCAGATTGAAGCCAAAGCGCTCAGAAAGCTGCGCCACCCCAGCAGAAGCAGAAAGCTCAAGGATTATCTAGAATAAGACTAAAAAACACAAAACCATGCCTTTTTAAACGAAAGGGGGATTTGGGAGATTCAGAATAACAATGCGGAGGTAAGAATATGGGATTCGAATTAAAGCCACGCGAGTGGGAAGGTCCTATTGCCCATGAATTCTGCTTACACAGTGAACATACTAAGACAGCACGCTACAGTTGCCAACTCAAGAAACACTCATTTGACTTCTATGCTCCCTTATTCAAGTTACTCGGTCTAAATTCTAATGAGCTACCCGAGCGTCTTCAAGTTGTTATCTGGAAATCTAAATCGCCTTTAAGAACAATTGGGTATTTGTCGGAACCATTACCGTTACGCATCGAATCGGATGTGCTGGAATATGAGTTTACGGAATCAAAAGTGAATTCGAAACGATACGACCTTCCATTTGAGCAACAATTATATGCTTTATATATACCAAATGAAGTTTTTGGTGATGCCCCACATCCAAGGCGTGTCTATGTCCAAATGGGTGTTGTTGATAAAAAATAAGCTAACAGATCTTGAAATTTCTTTAAATACAATTCATCTTACCTTTACTTGAACATCCCCATGAGGTTCCTGGGCAGCTTGCCGCTGGCGCCCATCTTCATCAGCTTTTGCATCTGGCTGAACTGGTTTAACAACTGGTTGACGTCCTGCGGCTGGAGACCGCTGCCCTTCGCGATGCGCTTGCGGCGGCTGCCGCCGATAATGGACGGGTTCTGCCGCTCGGCGGGAGTCATGGAAAGTATCATTGCTTCCACTTTTTTAAGCTGCGCTTCCTCGGCGCCGGCGGGCAGTTTCTTGGCTAATTGACCCATGCCCGGCATCATTTCCATTATCTGGGAGATGGAGCCCATCTTTTTAAGGGCGCGGAGCTGCTCCAAAAAGTCTTCAAGGTCGAACTTGGCGCTCTTGACCTTCTGCGCCAGTTCCTTCGCCTTCTTCTCGTCGAAGGTCTGCTCTGCCTTCTCAATCAGGGTGAGCATATCGCCCATGCCGAGGATGCGGGACGCCATGCGGTCCGGGTAGAATGGCTCCAGGGCGTCCATCTTCTCACCCACGCCGATGAACTTGATGGGCACGCCGCTGACCCAGCGGATAGACAGGGCAGCGCCGCCCCGCGCATCGCCGTCCATCTTGGTCAGGATAAGCCCGGTCAGATTGACCTTGGCGTGGAACTCTTCCGCCACATGTACGGCGTCCTGCCCGGTCATGGCATCCACCACCAGCAGGACTTCCACCGGTTTGACGGTTTCTTTAATCTGCGCCAACTCCGCCATCAGCTCGTCATCGATGTGCAGGCGGCCGGCGGTATCGACGAGCATCCAGTTGACGCCGAGCGACTTCGCCTGCGCCAGCGCATGGGCGCAGATGTCCTTGCTTTTCACGCTCGGCGACTCGTTGAAAACGGGAATATCCATCTGTTTACCCAGTGTGACCAGTTGCTCGATAGCGGCGGGACGGCGGTTGTCCGCCGCGACCAGCAGGACGCGCTGCTCGGAATGTTTGAGTTGCAGCGCCAGCTTGGCGGCGGTGGTCGTCTTGCCGGAACCCTGCAGACCCGCGAACATAAGGACGCTGGGCGCCTGGGGAGAAGCGGTTAACTTGCTGCTCCCTCCGCCTAGAATGGCGACAAGCTCCTCGTTGACAATCTTGATAATCTGCTGGGCGGGGGTCAGGCTTTGCAGGACGGCGGCATCGACGGCGCGCGCCCGCACCCGGCCTAAAAAGTCCTTGACCACCTTAAAATTGACATCCGCTTCGAGCAGCGCCAGCCGCACCTCGCGCAGGGCTTCGTCGATGTCTTTTTCGGCTAGTTTGCCGCGGCTTCCCAGGAGGCGGAAGACTTTAGTCAGCTTTTCGCTGAGAACTTCAAACATGATAAGTTCATTCTAAACGGGAAAAGCTGCCGAGGTCAAGAAAATAAAGCGGTTGTGTGTCATGATGAAAGCGGATGGTCTCGTAAAGATAGACTGTTCCTATATTAAATCTTCGGCGAGGCGCAGGGCGTAGTGGTCGGTCATGCCGGCGATGTAGTCTACCACCCGCCGCGCCGCCTCGTCGGCAGGGTTGCCGTATTCCGTCGGCATTTTTGCGGCATGGCGGTTGAAATGGTGATACAGAAACCGGACTACATCGCGTGCTTTGTCCGATTCCGCCTGTGCCGAGCGCACATTATAGACCCGCTCGAAAAGGAAATCGCGCATGGTGTTGGAGGCTGCCATCACTTTCGGACTCATGGTGATGGATGGTCTTTTCCTGGTCGCCGCGCTGCCGCTGGCTGCCCACGAGTGCTCGATGACATCGAAGACCATCGTGTTAATGCGGTGCGAATGGGAATCGCCGATTACAGAAATAGCCTCCGCCGGCAGGTCGGACTCGGTGATGATGCCGGCGCGGATGGCATCACCGATATCGTGGTTGATGTAGGCGATGGCATCGGCGATTTTGCAGATCTGTCCTTCCAGGGTGGCGGGCTGCCCGGCAACCGCGCCGAAGATGTTTTCCCGCGCTTTGGAGTGGTTCAGGATACCGTCACGTACCTCCCAGGTCAGGTTCAGCCCCCTGCCCTCGTTCTCCAGAAGGTCGACCACCCGCAGGCTCTGCTCATTGTGGCGGAAACCTCCGGGATAAAGGTCATTGAGGACATCCTCGCCGACATGTCCGAAGGGAGTATGACCCAGGTCGTGCCCCAGGGCGATGGCTTCCGTCAGGTCTTCATTGAGATTGAGGGCGCGCGAGATGGTGCGGGCAACCTGGGCGACTTCCAGCGTGTGGGTGAGACGGGTGACGTAGTGGTCGCCGAGGGGAGCGATAAAGACCTGTGTCTTGTGCTTGAGGCGGCGGAAAGCCTTGGCGTGGATGATGCGGTCCCTGTCACGCTGGAAAGCAGCACGGACGGGGCAGGACTCTTCCGGGCGGAGCCTGCCCCGCGTTAGCCTGCTTCGGGCAGCGTAGGGAGAGAGTTTCTCTTCCTTCTCTTCGGTTATCTGGCGAAGATGGCGCTGCTCAATCACTTAAATTCACTTAATCTTCAGTTGTTTTTCTGCCTTGGCGATGATGTCCCGGGTCACGTCAATCATGTCCGGGCTGACGGATACGGAGGTAATGCCCCATTCCACCAGCTTTTCGGTCAGTTCCGGGTAAACGGACGGCGCCTGCCCGCAGATGGAGCAGGTCACTCCCATCTCCTTGGCGCCCTTGATGACGCGTTCAAGGGCAATCATCACGGCTTCGTTGCGCTCATCGAACGTGCTGGCGAGCTTATGGCTGTCGCGGTCGATGCCCAGGATGAGCTGGGTCAGATCGTTGGATCCGATGGAGACCCCGTCAATGCCAACGGCGAGGAACTTTTCCAGCAGGAACACGTTGGAGGGCACTTCCACCATCTGCCACAGCTTGAAATCGGGAGAGCGCTTGAGACCCTCATCTTCCATGATTTTGATAGTGCGTTTCAGCTCGTCCACGGTGCGCACGAAGGGAATCATGACCCAGAGGTTGTTGTACTTTTCCCGTACCTTTTTGATTGCCGCCAGCTCCAGCTTGAAAGTGGCGATATCGGTGACGTAGCGCGAGGCGCCTCGGTAGCCAATCATGGGGTTCTCTTCGACCTCTTCGTACTTTTCGCCGCCCTTGAGGGCGCGGTACTCGTTGGTCTTGAAGTCATTGGTGCGGTAGACGACCTGCCGGGGATGGAACGCCCGGGCAAACTCGGAAAGTCCGGCGGCGAGCTTATCGATGAACTCCTGTCCGCGTCCCTGTTCAATCATGTAGCTGGGATGTTCGCCGATTTGCGCCACCATGAACTCGGCGCGGAGCAGTCCGATGCCATCGACGTCCCGCTGGGCGACGCGGTCGACCAACTCCGGCTGGGCCAGGTTGACCAGTAGCTTGGTGCGCGTCTTGACTTCGCCGCGGGCGCGTGTTGCTTTTTCTACTTTTACTTCAATCTTACCGTCGTATACCTTGCCCTTGCTGCCATCGACGGTAATCATCTGTCCGTCTTTGAGTGAGGTGGTGGCTTTTTCGGCGCCGACCACGCAGGGGATGCCCAGCTCGCGGCTGACAATCGCAGCGTGTGCCGTCCGTCCGCCGCGGTCGGTCACAATCGCCGCCGCCCGCTTCATGGCAGGAACGAAATCAGGAGTGGTCATCTCGGCGACGAGGATATCACCGTTGAGCACCTTATCTATCTGGGACGGGTCAGGGACAATCTTGACCGGTCCGGCGGCGATGCCGGGACTGGCGGGAGCGCCGCTGAGCAGGACGGGAGCATTAATCTCGGGACCGGTCGTTTTCTCGCCAGCTTTAATAGTCGTCACCGGGCGGGTCTGCACGATGTAGAGTTTGCCGGTTTCCTTTGCCCATTCGATGTCCTGCGGGAACTGATAGTGGTCTTCCAGCTTCTTGCCTAGCTTCGCCAGGGTGAGCACATCGCTATCAGGAATTTTCTGCTGTGATTTTTCTTTATCAGTGAGGTTTATCTTAATATTGCGGTCTTCATCCTTGCCGCCGGGGTTCCGCACCAGTTTCCACTCCTGCCGCTTCACCTCTTTTTTGATAATCTTCATATCGGATTTGCTTACGGCATAATGGTCGGGGGTAACATCTCCGGAGACAATCATCTCGCCGAGACCCAGCACCGCTTCCACCACAATCAGGCTCTTATCGCTGCTGGTCGGTTCTACGGTAAACATGACGCCAGCGGCTTCGGACTGGACCATACGCTGCACCGGTACGGCGATGCCTACCTTGAAATGTTCAAAGCCGTTCTCCTGCCGGTAGAAGATGGCGCGGGCGCCGAAAAGGGACGCCCAGCAATTCTGCACGGCGCTGACCACTCCGTCCTCGCCCTCTACGTTGAGGAAGGTTGCCTGTTGTCCGGCGAAAGAAGCCTCGGGCAGGTCTTCCGCCGTTGCCGAGGAGCGTACGGCAACCAGTCCCTTGCCCATCTTGCGGTAAGCCTGTTTGATTTCTTCGGCGAGGGATTTCGGCATGGGAGTACTCGAGATTAGCTTCTGGACTTCTACGGCGATTTCCTGGAGCTGACGGCTGTTGTGCACGTCGAGCGGCTTTAACAGCGCGCGTATTTTCTCAGTGAGCTTGGCCTCCTGGAGATAATCGAAATAAGCGCCGGCGGTGACGATGAAGCCCGGAGGAACGGGGATACCAGCATGCGTCATCTCACCGAGGTTGGCGCCCTTGCCACCGACGATAGGTATGTCTTTCCGGGTGACATCCTCGAACCATACAATCGCTTTGTGTCCTGTTTTCATTTAGTGATTCCTCCTCCTGATTAATTATTTTTTGGGGGATTTTGAGATTATTATAGCATATGTGGAGAGCCGTCAGAAAGCAGGCAGGCATGTACCTTATGGTACAGGCTAGTGCTTAATCAGCAGGCGTCTCTTTAATTGACAATGCTGGTAAAGCGGGGGTAGAATTTAACTACCAGACGGGAGGAAGTGACCAGATTATGATTGAGATGAGTATTGATAGTATCCGCGTCAGCCTGATGAACTACCAGCGGGTTGTGATTTTAAAGGAGAAAGAATCGGAGCGCTATCTGCCCATCTGGATTGGCCCTGCGGAAGCCGATGCCATCGCGGTCAAGCTGCAGGGGGTGACCGTGCCGCGTCCCCTCACCCATGATCTGCTGCGTTCGGTGATTGATACGCTGGGTGTCACTATTGATTACATCGTGGTCAATGACCTCAAAAACGACACTTTCTTTGCGAAGCTGGTCCTCAGTGTCGATGGCAACCAGGTGGAAGTTGACTCCCGCCCCAGCGATGCTCTGGCGCTTGCCGTGAGAGCTGAAGTGCCTATCTATGCCGAAGAAGCAGTGCTGGACAAAGCGGGTATTTATCTGGACAGCGAAACGGGTAAGCCGGTGGTGGAGGGAGAAAAGGAGCCCGGCGGTAAGGAAAAGCGCGTTAACGATGAAGAAATGAAAAAGAAGATGTCAGCTTTTTATGACTTCATCAACACTCTTGACCTCGATGATTTTGATAAGCGGAAATCCTGAGGGATATAAGATGGAAGAAAGGGTGCTACGGAAACTCATCTGCTCGATTAAGTGCAGTTCCTGCGGGCAGCCCTACGAGGCGCAGAATGTGGAAGTGCTGGGCTGCAGCGATGAGATGTGGTTCGTCCAGGCGCTCTGCTCTTCCTGCCATACCCAGTCGCTCGTGGTGGCAATGGTGCGTAAAGAGCGGCAATCGGCACCGTTGACTGACCTGAACAAGTCAGAAATGGGTAAATTTATGGTAAGCGGAGCGGTGAGTAGCGATGACCTGCTCCAGATGCATGAATATTTGAAAGCGTTTGATGGTGATTTTACCGGTCTTTTTGAGAGCCAGAAGACCTGAATTTAAACGGAAAGATGGTAACCTGGGGAAGCCCGGACTTCACATTAGTCAGGGCTTTTTTAGTACCTGAAGCAACTTGACCCGGGACGCCCAATCTGATAAGCTGTTGAGGGCTATTAATTGTTGAGGTCGTCATGCCGAAATGGGTGCTGGCGCTGCGGCTGACGGGGGTGGGCTTCTTCATCGGGGGAGCCATTTTCCTGGGGGTGGTGGGCGGAATCTGGATTGACGGCAAATTAAATACCAGGCCGGCTTTTATGCTGATTGGTCTTTTATTAGGAATAATAGTGGCGGGTTTTGGTGTGTATCAAATGCTGTTACCTCTTCTAAATAGCAAGCAGGACGAGGAGCGGAACTAGTGTCCGGGCAAGGACGCCGAATTCTCTCTTCGCGTTCCATCTTTTTTGTTTCTATCGCCATTCTTCTGGCGGTGGGTTTCTTTTTACCCTTTGAGCGTCACAAGCCTGCGATTCACCTTCCTGCTGCTGAAGTCTTTAATATTGCCGGCTTTCCTATTTCCAACAGTGTCATTGCCACCTGGGTGACCATGGCGGTGCTGCTGGTAATCGGCATACTCGTTACCCGGCGCATGAAGCTGGTGCCGGGACGCCTGCAGGCGGCTTTCGAAATGCTCCTCGGAATGTGCTATGGCCTGTGTGAGAGCATCGCCGGCGAAAAGTGGGGGCGGAAATTCTTCCCGATTGTCGTGACCATTTTCCTGTTCGTCCTGTTCAATGCGTGGCTGAGCCTGTTCCCCGGATTCGGTTCTCTGGAAGTGTTTACCGGGGAGCACGAGGTTGAATTATTGCGCGGCGCTAATACGGATATCAATACCCCGCTCGCCATAGCTCTGATTTCCTTTTTCTGCGTTGAATTTTTCGGGCTGAGGGCGCACGGCGTGCGTTATCTGAGCGAGTTTTTCAATTTCGGGCCGCTTTTCCGCAGTATCGGGCAGATAATTACCGGCAAGGTCAAAAGCGGGCTCAACGGATTGGTCACCGGTTTTATCCTGTTATTCGTCGGAATTCTGGAACTGTTCAGCCATTTCGTGCGTATCCTTAGTTTCACCCTTCGTTTATTCGGAAATATGACCGCGGGCGAAATTCTTATTCTGATTGTGGTTTTTCTGGTGCCGTTTACAGTTGTTACGGTATTTTATGGACTTGAACTGTTCGTGGGATTTATCCAGGCGCTTATCTTCAGTATATTGACGCTGGTATTTCTTACCCTGGCAACTGCTCATCACGGTGAATAGACCTTAAAAAGAAGGAGGACAAGAATGGATCCGGCAACGATGAAACTTTTAGCGGTAGGACTGGCAGCCAGCCTGGGACTGATGGGGCCGGCGCTGGCGATCGGACTCATCGGCTACTCAGCACTGCAGGGACTGGCACGCAATCCCGAGGCGGGTGGCCGTATTCAGACCGCGATGATACTGGTCACTGCCTTTGCCGAAGCAATCGGTATCTATGCCTTAATTATTGCTTTAATTCTGGCGTTTGTATAAAGGAGAAATACGATGGGACAAGACGGAATCCCCATGTCGATAGCGTTGCTCGCGGTTGGCGTAATTTTCGGTTCCATGCTCCTGATTGCTATTGTCCTGGCGTCGATCTTCGCAGGCGTCAGGTAAATCGCAGCCTAAGAAAGACTGAGGCTGAGGAGGAGAGCCATGGAGGGGTTTGTTAAGCTTGGTTTTAACCCGGCAACCCTGATAGCGCAGCTGGTGAACTTCGGCGTGCTGCTGGGGCTGTTGTACCTGTTCGTCTATAAAAAGTTTTTGAAAATACTTGACGAAAGGTCTAGCCGTGTTAAAGAAAGCATGGCACAAGCCGAGACTATGAAGCAAAAGGCAAGTGAGATAGACAGGGAAATTGAAAAACAGCTCAAATCTGCCGCCGTCCAGGGACAGGAACGGATTGAGCGGGCGACAACCATCGCCGAGGAAATGAAGCAGAAAGCGCGTGACGAAGCGAAGAAAGAAGCCGAAGTACTGCTGAACCGGGCGCGGTCGGAAATCCAGCAGGAGCGGGACGAAGCCATCGGCGGGCTGCGCCGTGAATTTGCCGGGCTGACTATTCTGGCGGCAGGAAAGGTCATTGACCGGACTCTGGATAAGGAAGGACACCGTGAGCTTATCGAAAAGGTTCTGGCGGAAGGGCTCACAGGGAAGAAACAATAAGTAATATGGCGAGGAAATCTCAATCCCGGCGCTATGCCCAGGCGGTATTTGAGCTTGCCCTGGCGGCAAACCAGATCGATAAATGGCAGGAAGATCTTGTTACGATTACCGGGGTTATCGGTGATGCCGCTTTTGCCGCGTACCTGGAGAGTCCAAAAGTGCGTTTTGCGGATAAAGAGCAAAAGCTGGCGGAACGGCTTAAGATAGTCAATCCTCTGGCGCTCAATCTGGTACGTTTATTGATAACAAGAGGTAAAATAAACATTCTGGGCGATGTTACGGAGGAATACCGCCGTCTGGCTGACCGTTATCACGGAATCGAACGGGCACAAGTTATCACTGCTGTTTCCCTCGGGCATGATGAGCAGAAGAAAGTTATCGCTCAACTCGAAAAAATTACCGGCAAAAAAATACTGGTTAATACCGGTATCGAACCGGCGTTAATTGGGGGGATTGTTGCCCGTATCGATGGAAAGTTGCTGGATGGAAGCACGCGCAGCCGGCTGGCGGCGCTTAAAAAGGTGGTGGCGGGGGCGGGGAAATAGGGATTCGGGAAATAACGCTGTTGCGCTTTAGCGCAGGAGTGTAAGACAAAAGGAGAGGAAATATGGCAGAAATGAAAACGATTACTTCGATGATGGAGGAAAAACGGAAATTTAATCCTCCGGAATCGCTAAGTAAATCGGCGTACATCAAGAGCATGGAAGAGTATAAAAAGATTTACAAGCGGTCGATAGATGACCCGGAGGCATTCTGGGCGGAAGCCGCTAATCAGCTGGATTGGTTCAAAAAGTGGGATAAGGTCTGTGTGGACAAATTTAAAGATGCCGAACACGAATGGTTCGTCGGCGGCAAATTGAATGTTGCGTACAACTGTCTTGACCGGCATCTCAAGACCTGGCGGAAGAATAAAGCAGCCATCATCTGGGAAGGCGATATCGGGGACAGCCGCACCCTGACCTACCAGCAGCTTTGCCGTGAGGTCTCCAAGTTTGCCAACGTCTTGAAGAAATTCGGCATCAAGAAAGGCGATCGCGTTTCCATCTACCTGCCGATGATTCCGGAGCTCGCTATTGCCATGCTTGCCTGCGCCCGTATCGGCGCGATCCACAGCATCGTTTTCGGCGGATTCAGCACGGATGCTCTTAAAGACCGGATTCTGGACTGCGAGTCCAAGTTGCTGGTTTGCTCCGATGGCTACTATCGCAGCGGCAAGACCATCCGCAGTAAAGATAATGCCGACGCCGCGCTCAACTCCTGCCCCGATGTAAAGTCGGTGATTGTCGTGCAGCGTGCGAACGCGGGCGTTGAAATGAAGGCAGGACGGGACCATTGGTGGCATGAATTAATGGCAGCAGAAGATATCAAGGATGTCTGCGAACCGGAAGTGATGGATGCTGAAGACCCGTTGTTCATCCTGTACACCAGCGGCTCCACCGGTAAACCCAAGGGTGTGCTGCATACCCAGGCGGGTTATTTGCTTTATGTTACTCAAACGGCAAAGTGGATATTCGATATCAAAGATGATGATACTTATTGGTGCACTGCTGATATCGGCTGGATTACCGGACATAGCTATATTGTCTATGGCCCGCTGTCACTGGGAGCGACCAGTGTTATGTTTGAAGGTGTGCCCACGTATCCGGGTCCCGACCGGTTCTGGACAATTGTCGAGAAATACAGGGTAAATATCTTTTACACTGCCCCTACGGTAATCCGCTCCATCATGCGTGAAGGTGAAGATTGGCCCAACAAGCATGATATGAGTTCTCTGCGCATCCTGGGCAGCGTAGGTGAACCTATCAACCCCGAAGCATGGATGTGGTACTACAATGTCATCGGTAAGGCACGTTGCCCGATTGTGGATACCTGGTGGCAGACTGAGACTGGCGGTATTCTGATTACCCCGCTGCCCGGTGCTATTCCCACCAAGCCGGGCTCGGCAACGGTGCCCTTCCCCGGCATCCAGCCGGCTATTTTGCGTGAGGACGGCTCCGAGGCAGGCGTGAACGAGGGTGGCTATCTGGTTATCAAGAAGCCATGGCCGGGATTGATGCGGCGTGTTTACGGTGATGCTGAGCGGTTTAAGAATACTTACTTCACCCGGTTCCCCGGAGTTTATACTACCGGTGATGGCGCTCGAAAAGATGAGGATGGCTACTACTGGCTTATGGGCCGTATCGATGATGTTATCAAGGTCTCCGGACACCGTATCGGTACTGCCGAGGTGGAGAGCGCTCTGGTTTCTCATCCCAAGGTTGCCGAAGCGGCAGTGGTGCCAATGCCTCATGCCATCAAGGGCGAGGGCATCTATGCCTATGTAACGCTGAAAGCCGGTCATCAGGGTAGTGAAGACCTCAAGAAGGACCTGGTTGCCCAGGTGCGCAAGCAAATCGGCCCTATCGCGACTCCGGATAAAATCCAGTTTACGGATGCTCTACCCAAGACTCGCAGCGGCAAAATTATGCGCCGTATCCTGGTCAAGATAGCCTCCGGTGATGTGGGCAACATGGGCGATACCAGTACGCTCGCTGACCCGTCGGTGGTCAATACGCTGGTTGAGGGTAAGCAATAGAAAATAGTTGAAGATGTCATTCTGAAGGAGCGAAGCGGCTGGAGAGCCTGGTTACACTTCGGAGAACGAGGCACTTCGCTCCATTCAGGTTGACATAGTTATATTTATGCAAGCCTAAGAAACTAAGCGAGAATACATAAGGAATATAGAAATATATTTGGAGGTTTTGGTAATTACATGGCAAACGAAGAAACGAAATGGGGTAATCCCGGGGCGATGGGGCTGGCAGCTTTTGGGTTTACCACTTTTTTGCTGCAGATTCACAACATCGGTTTAATCACCAGTATTTTCCCTCTCATGTATGGCTTTTTCTGGGGCGGCGCCGCCCAGGTTATCGCCGGTATTATTGACGGCAAGCGGGGAGATACCTTCGGGATGACGGCCTTCATCTCTTTCGGCTTTTTCTGGATTGGTTTGAGCTTTGCTTTCCTGATGTCGTTCCTGGGCGTGGTTACACTGGATAATCCGGGACTTGCCTGGGTGATGATTGCCTGGGGCATGTTTACGTTTTACATGGGACTGGCTACTCTCCGTATTTCGATTGCCCACGCGATTATCTTCGGCACGCTCGTGATTCTCTTTGGTCTGCTGGCGCTCCACTTTTTTGGTCTTATTCCGGCGGCGGTGGCGGGTTGGGAAGGCCTTATCTGCGCCGGTGCGGCAATCTATACTTCTGCTGCGGTTATCTTGAACGATAAATACGGGCGCTGGGTGCTGCCCATCGGGAAGCTGCCCAGAGCATAGTTTGCGCTGTTTGCCTGCTAAACTCTATTGGAGGTAAAGCCAGGTGGAAAAACGAGGGCAGGACATTGTATCGGTAATCAAAAAGGAAATTGAGCAGTTCGGCATGGCGGTGACCATGGTGGACGTGGGTACCGTTATTGAAGTGGGTGACGGCATCTCCCGCATCAGCGGACTGGCGGCAGCCAAATATAACGAACTACTTCAGTTCCCCAATGAAATCATGGGCATCGCGCTGAACCTGGAAGAGGATAGTGTCGCTGCTGTCGTTTTGGGCGACTATGCTTCCATAAAAGAAGGCGATGAAGTCCGTTGCACGGGACGTATTGTCGAAGTGCCGGTGGGCGAGGCGCTCATCGGACGTGTTGTTGATGCTTTGGGCAGACCGCTCGATGGCAAAGGTCCGATAAAAGCTGAGAGGACCCGCCCGGTCGAGCGTGTTGCACCCAACGTGGTGCTGCGTAAATCGGTGGACACGCCGGTACAGACCGGCATCAAGGCGGTCGATAGCCTTATCCCCATCGGGCGCGGTCAGCGTGAGCTTATCATCGGTGATCGCTCTACCGGAAAGACTGCCATCGCCCTCGATACTATCATCAACCAGAAGGGCGGCGATCTCATTTGCGTCTATGTCGCCATCGGGCAGAAGGCGTCCAAGGTAGCGCGCGTCGTGGCGGCTTTGGAAGAGCACGGCGCGATGGCGCATACCATCGTCGTGGTGGCCAGCGCTGCTGATTCCGTAGCGATGCAATACCTGGCACCTTATTCCGGCTGTGCCATGGGTGAAGAATTCATGGAGCAGGGCAAAGACGCTCTGGTGGTCTATGATGACCTCTCCAAGCATAGCTGGGCTTATCGCCAGCTTTCTCTGCTGCTGCGCCGTCCGCCGGGACGGGAAGCCTACCCCGGTGATGTTTTTTATCTGCACAGCCGCCTGCTGGAGCGCGCCGCCAAGTACGCTCAGGAATACGGCGGTGGTTCTCTGACGGCGCTGCCCATCATCGAGACGCAGGCGGGTGATATGTCGGCTTATATTCCGACCAACGTTATCTCCATCACGGATGGGCAGATGTATCTGGAAACCGACCTGTTCAACGCCGGCATCCGCCCGGCGCTTAATGTGGGCTTGTCGGTGTCGCGTGTCGGCAGCTCCGCACAGATTAAGGCGATGAAGCAGGTCGCTGGTCGGTTGAGGCTGGAGCTGGCTCAGTACCGCGAGCTGGCGGCTTTCGCCCAGTTCGGAACTTCCGAGCTGGACAAGGCGACGCGGGCGCAGCTGGAGCGCGGTCACCGCATTCGTGAAGTATTAAAACAGCCGCTGTCCGCCCCGGTACCGGTAGAGCAGCAGGTGATGATTCTTTACGCGACGATTAATGCCATGCTGGATGATGTCCCGGTTGACAAAGTAACCACTTTTGAAGCAAGTTTACATAAATATATGGCGACCGCCCATCCTGAAATCGGCGATGCTATTCTTAAGGAAAAAACGCTTAGCGAGGCAACGGAAAAAGCACTGAAAGCGGCAATCCAGGAGTTTAAACAGACCTTCGCCGCTAAATAGTCAAGAGGATAATTGTGGCGACAATTCGTACCATAAGGCGAAGAATACGCAGCGTCACCAACATCGCCAAAATAACCCGGGCGATGGAAATGGTGGCGGCCTCCAAGATGAAGCAGGCACAGGAACGCGGTCTGGCGGGCAGGCCTTACGCCGAAAAGATTCAGCAGGTCATCGCCGACCTGGTGGCGTTGCCGGGCGGCAGGTTGCATCCCCTGCTGGAAGTCCGCCCGGTGCAAAAAATCGGCATAATCCACATAACTCCGGACCGAGGTCTCTGCGGCGGTCTTAATTCCAATATTAACCGGATGACGGCGGGTTTTATCCTGGAGCAGAAATTGCCGGTCAGCCTGATTGGCGTAGGGCGTAAGGGCGTTGAGTTTCTGAGCCGCTACGGGCGGGACATCACCGCCGAATTTACGCAGCTTGGAGACAAGCCCCGGCTGCTGGACACTTTACCCATATCGCGCATCATTATTGAAGGTTACAGCCAGGGCAAAATAGACGTGGTTTACCTGGCTTATGCCCGTTTCATCAATACGATGGTGCAAAAACCCGTGATGGAGCAGTTGCTGCCGGTGGTGCCCGCGGAGATACCGGCGGCGCAGAACGTGGATTATATTTATGAACCGAGTCCGGCGAGGGTGCTGGATGAGCTGTTGCCGAGTTTCGTGGAGATGGAAGTCTATCATGCGATTCTGGAGTCTATCGCCAGTGAGCAATCGGCGCGCATGGTGGCGATGAAGAACGCCACGGATAATGCCCACGAGCTGATCGGAGACCTGACTCTGCTGCATAACAAAGCCCGCCAGGACGTTATCACCCGCGAATTGCTCGATATTACCGGTGCGGTAGCGGCTTTGGAAAAATAGGAGGTTGTATGGCTAAAGGTAAAGTCGTTCAAGTGATTGGAACGGTGGTGGATATCGAATTTCCTCCCGATGAACTACCGGCGCTGTACAACGCTATCGAGATTAAGACCGGGGGCGGCAAACTGGTGATGGAAGTACAGGACCACCTTGGCAACAACTGGGTGCGCTGCCTCTCTATGGCGCCGACCGATGGTGTTGAGCGTGGTGCCGAAGCTGTTGATACCGGTGCTCCTATCAAAGTACCGGTGGGTAAAGCCTCACTGGGACGCCTGTTCAACGTGCTGGGTGAGACCCTGGATAATCTGGGCGAAGTCAAAGCGGACGATCACTGGACGATTCACCGCGCCCCGCCATCTTTTGAGGAACAGAAGACCAGTACGGATATCCTGGAAACCGGTTTGAAGGTCATCGACCTGGTTGCACCGTTCACCAAGGGTGGTAAGATTGGCGCTTACGGAGGCGCCGGCGTGGGCAAGACGGTCATTATCACCGAACTGATTCGCAATATCGCCACCGTGCACGGCGGTCTCTCCGTTTTCACCGGCATCGGGGAACGTTCCCGCGAGGGTAACGACCTCTGGCATGATATGAGGGCGTCTGGAGTGCTGGACAAGACGGTGATGGTCTTCGGGCAGATGAACGAGCCGCCCGGGGTCCGCCTGCGCATCGGGTTGACCGGGTTGACCATGGCGGAATACTTCCGTGACGTCGGGCATCAGGATGTCCTGCTGTTCATTGATAACATTTACCGTTATACCCTGGCGGGCATGGAAGTCTCCGCGCTGCTCGGGCGTATGCCTTCGGCGGTGGGTTACCAGCCGACCCTGGCGACCGAAATGGGCGAGTTGCAGGAGAGAATCACCACCACCGCCAACGGTTCCATTACCTCATTCCAGGCGATTTACGTTCCCGCTGATGACTATACCGACCCCGGCGTGGTGACTACCTTCGGGCACCTTGATGCCGTGGTGGCGCTGGAAAGGGCGATTGCGGAACAGGGTCTCTTTCCGGCGGTCGACCCGCTGACTTCTACTTCCCGTATTCTCACTCCGGAGGTGGTCGGGGAAGAACACTACCGCGTCGCGCGGGAAGTGCAGAGGGTATTGCAGAGATACAAGGACCTCCAGGACATCATCGCTATCCTGGGTATCGAAGAACTTAGTGAGGAAGACAAGCTCATCGTTGCCCGGGCGCGGCGCATCCAGCGCTTTCTCTCCCAGCCGATGTTTGTCAGCGAGGTTTTTACTGGACGCAAGGGCAAGTACGTTAAGATTGCCGATACGGTGCGAGGCTTTAAAGAAATCCTGGAAGGTAAGTACGACCACCTGCCGGAGCAGGCGTTCTACATGGTCGGCGGCATTGAAGAAGTTGAGGAGGCTGCCAAGGCAATGGCGGCATAGGTTGATTCATGGCAAGTTTTAAGCTGGATATCGTTACTGCTGAAAAGGTGGTCTTCTCCGAGGATGTGGACATGATAGTTGCCCCCGGACTGATGGGGGAACTGGGTATTCTGCCGCACCATACCCCGCTGATGACCACGCTCCTGCCTGGCGAGCTGCGTATTAGAAAAGGCGATGACGAGACGGTTCTCGCCATCAGCGGGGGATTTTTAGAAGTAAGACCGACCCGGGTCATCGTACTGGCGGATGCGGCGGAGCGAGCTGACGAAATTGATGTGGCGCGGGCGGAAGCTGCCCGGCAAAAGGCACAGGATAGGTTGGCGCATCATCCGGCGGCAGTTGATGAAGAAGCCGCTCAGGCAGCCTTGGCGCGCGCGGTGGCACGCCTCAAAATTGCGGAAAAGGTCAAACGCCGCCGGCGCAATTTGTAAGATTCTTCTTCCGCCATTTTTCAACGCTGATTCCTGTTACGATTTGCTTTTCATATCAAATCAGGTTAATGTCTCTCAGTATTTCCTTGATTGACCGCACGAAAATCAATCTCTAAATAAAAAGCTCCACTCCCTGGTGACTTTCTTTTAAACCTATCACAGGGAAGTGAAGCTAGTCTGGTTTAGTATTAAGTATTAAAGACTAGATGATTTCAAGTCTGACTTTAGTGGCGGCTTTGGCGGCTTTCACCCGGAGCAGGGTGCGCATTGCCTGGGCAACCTGACCCTGTTTGCCAATAATCCGTCCCTTATCCTCATCCGCAACCGAAAGTTTCAGTGTGATGCCTTCTTCGTTGGTTTCCTCTTCGATTTTGACGCTGTCCGGGACATTGACGATTGATTTGGCGATGTACTCTACAAGTTCTTTCATGCTTTCTCCTTGACAGGTTTGAACTTTGCCATAATGCCAGTCTTGTTAAGCAGCCTGGCAACCGTAGCCGTAGGTTGGGCTCCCTGCTTGAGCCAGTGTAAGGCTTTCTCTTCCTCTATCACCACTGTTTCCGGATTCGTCCGGGGATTATAGTTTCCGATGACATCTACGAAGGCACCATTGCGGGGCGTACGGATATCTGTGACTACCAGTCGGTAGCTGGGTTGCTTCTTGCCCCCCATGCGGCGTAATCTAATTCTTACCATTCCCACCTAGCCTTGTCATTTAAATTTTTCGTAATTAATTATGCACTATAGAAGCATATCTGTCAATGGTGCGTGGATGAATTCCTCTGGCGGAGGGCTTCGTACATGACGAGTGCCGCCGCGATGGAGGCGTTGAGCGAGGTAATTTTACCCACCATCGGGATGGCTGCCAGATAGTCGCAGCGCTTCTTGACTAAATCGGATAGCCCCTTGCCTTCTCCGCCGATGACTATCGCCGTCGGTATTTTATAATCGACCTGCGTATAATCGGTATGTCCTTCTTTTTCAATGCCGATTACCCAGACCTGTTCCTTTTTCAGTGTTTCAATAGACTGTGCGATATTGTTTACCCGGGCGACTGGCACATACTCCACCGCACCGGCGGAAGCCCGGGCGACGGCCGCCGTAAGTCCCACTGCCCGCCGTGCGCGGATGATAATTCCGTGAATGCCGCTCGCTTCGGCGGTGCGGATAATGGCGCCCAGATTTTGCGGGTCTTCCACGCCGTCAAGAATGCAGTATAACGGCGGCTCGTTCTTATCTCTGGAGACGGCCAGCAGGTCTTCCATGCTCGCATAACCTTTGACAGCGGCGTAGGCAAGGACGCCCTGGTGGGTAATAGTGGGGCTTACTTCGTCCAGGGTGCTGGAAAACACATACTCTACCGGAATGCCTTTTCCATGCGTCAGCCTTAGTATTTCGGCAATTGCGCTGTGCCGCTCGCTATTGCGCGACAGCAGGACTTTGTTGATAGGGCGTCCCGATTTCAGCGCTTCGATAACCGGGTTGCGGCCGACGATAATATCCGTGTCGTTGGTATTCATGTGATAACAAACAAGGACATTCTAAGCTAACGGCGGGATAAAGTCCAGAGCGGATTTTCCGGATATTGACAGGGATGTATTCTGTCTGCTACTCTGCCAGACGGAGGAACTTTTTAACGCAAGGAGACAGCGGTGATCCTTAAGTTATTTTTTCGGGAGACCCGTCCGCAATTTTTAATTCTTTCTATTGTACTGGCGTTTCTGGGTATTGCTATCGCCTGGTATCACGGCTATTTTCATCTTGGCTATGCATTGCTCGCCACTTTCGGGCTGGTCATGGCGCATGTCAGCGTCAATACCCTGAACGATTATTTCGATTACCGCAGCGGCGTGGACAAAGCGACGCAGCGGACACCGTTCAGCGGCGGCAGCGGTATGCTGCCGGAAGCAAAGTTGCAGCCGGCGCAGGTGCTCTGGCTGGGACTTGGCTCACTGCTCGCGGCGGCGCTCATCGGAATATATTTCACCGTTACGGTAGGCTGGCAGTTGTTGCCTTTACTGCTCGTCGCGGTGTTTTGTATCGTGCTCTATAGCCCTTTTATTCTCAAGTTGCCCTGGCCGGAGCTATCGGCGGGGCTGGGATTGGGGATTCTGCCGGTGCTCGGCGCCTACTTTGTGCAGTCCGGAACGTACACCTGGCCTGCGCTGGTGGCGGCGGTGCCGTCCGGTATTTTAGTGCATAACCTTCTTTTTTTAAATGAATTTCCCGACGTCGAGGCGGATAAGATTGCCAACCGCAAGACCATGCCCATCACTCTAAACCGGACGCGTTCCAGCAGGATATATGCCGCGCTGACTATCCTCGTCTATGTCTGGATAGTAGCATGGGTTGCCGCTGGAGTAATGCCTGTCTTCACGCTGCTGGGTCTGCTCACCATACCGATGGCGGTTAAGGCAATTAAGGGTGCTTTACGCTTCGGGAACATGAATTACCTCGTGCCCGCCATGGCGAGTAACGTCATGGTCGTGCTACTGACGCAGTTTTTTCTGGGCATCGGCTATATTCTGGCGGTGGTTTTCTAGGTGGCTGATTCGGCACAGGGCAGACCTTTGCACGGTATGTTTACCGCCGTGCCACCCAGCTACGACCTTATTAATCACGTCATTACGCTGGGGATGGATCGTAACTGGCGCCGGGCTGCCGCCCGGACATGCCTGGCTTTTACTCCGCAGCGCATTCTCGATCTTGCCTGCGGCACCGGAGACCTGTCTATTGCCATCTCCCGGCAGGCGAAAGGCAAACTGGAAATTATCGGTCTGGATTATAGCGAGCCGATGCTGGAGATTGCCCGCAAAAAAGCCGCCAGACTCGTCGCCAACAGCCCTGATTTTGTTCTTGGCGATGCCACCCGACTGCCCTTTCCCGAGGAAAATTTTGATATTGTGGGAATTTCCTTTGCCTTCCGCAACCTGACTTACCATAATCCCATTACACAGACAGCATTGGAGGAGGTGCTCCGGGTACTGGCGCCGGGTGGCAGGTTCGTCATCGTGGAGAGCAGCCAGCCGTCATCACAATTTATCAGATGGTTTTTCCGGCTCTACCTGCGCGGCTTCGTTTTCAACATAGGGTATCTGCTTTCCGGGAACCGGTCAGCGTATGAATATCTGGCGGAATCAATGGTACGCTTCTATACACCGGCGGAGGTCAGGGAACTGCTTATTGGAGTCGGTTTTAAGTCGGTCTCCTACTGTCCGCTGTTTTTCGGCGCGGCCGGGATTCACGTTGCGGTGAAGTAAACCCTGTCTAAACCTGGCGCTCTATATAGTGCTCGCGCAGGGTGTTTAAAGAGGCGAAGAAGTCACGCATCATGACGCTCACGGTGTACATGCCCCGGCGGGTCACCTTAAATCCGTCTGTCTGCCCGCGCAGCACCCCCGCCAGACGCAGCAGAGTCAGTTCTGCGCCCAGTTTCCGGTAAAGACCGGTATCAAACCGCCTGCGGAATTTCTCCTCGCTTATTTCAAGACCGAAGAGCTTGGTAAGCAGGTAATAGCGCAGGTGCTCCGCGGGTGATAAGCTACGCCAGCCGACGACGGGTAACCTGCCGCTGTCTATCATTGCGGCGTACTTCTCCAGCGAAAACGAGTTGACGAAAAAGTTGCCTTTTACAATGCTCACCGAGCCGGCGCCGATGCCGATATAGTCATCCGAATCGATGATGTATTCCGCCAGCATGCGGTCGCCGCGGGAGAAGCACCATGCCGTCGATGATTGATACCCGGCGGGAAAAAGCTCCCTGAGAATAATGTTGTAAAACTTTTTCTCCCGTGAGGTATCGATGCGGTTGAAGCGGCGCTCCATGGCGTCCCGCTTGTGCGGCGAAGCCATCAGAGGATAGAAGGTCGCCTGATCGATGACCAGTTCCCGGAAAGTACGGACATCCGCCTCGAATTGGGTAAGCGATTGCCCGGGAAAATTAAAAACGAAGTCCACGTTGACAGTATCGAATTTACCCTGCACCAAGCGCAACCGCTCTTTCGCTTCTTCTCCGGTGATGAACAGCCTGCCCATCGCTTTCAGGATGCGGTCATCGAAGCTCTGCACACCCACGGAAAGGCGGTTAACGCCCGCCGCTTTAAGCTGGCGCACGGTCTCTTCGCTTATGTCGCGCGGCGTGGTCTCAAGGGAAATCCGCTTCACGGTGAAGTTTTGATTCAAATAGTCGATAAAAGAGAGAAGCTCATCCATCATGATGGTGGGTGTGCCGCCGCCGAAATAGAAATCTGAAAAGCGGAAGCCCCGCTGAATGTAGAAATCCAGTTCTTTACGGAGAGAAACGAAATAGCTTCTTGCCTGGTCTTCTTTGAACAGGTAGCGGTTGAAGCAGCAGAAGGGACAGAGGGTGCGGCAGAAAGGGATGTGAATATACAGCGAGATGCCCTCATCGACTCCTGACCCCGTAACCACCGATTCATCGATGGCGGGGCGCAACCGGAGGAACTTCCTGCCCTCGCGGCGAGTGATAAATCCAGCCAGTTCCGGAATCAATCGTATCTACCCTGATGCATAATAAAGAAACCGATAATACTATACGAGGAATGGCGGTTAAAAAACAAGAACAAAGAGCCCCGATGATTCAAATCGTCTATCACCGCGGCTCCCGACAGGTTTCTACGAGTATGCTCCTGAACGTACCTAGACAGGCGGCAGGCCATGCCATTTCCGGATGGTATTAATCGTTTGCTTCATGCCGGCTTCCATAGACCATTTGGGTTTAAAGCCGAGTTCCTTTTCGATAAGGCTTACGTCATAGGCGTATGCCTGTACCCCTTTGCCGGGCGATAGAGTAATCTTCGCGCCGGGGATGATAGACTTTACATAATCGGCAGCCTCTTTCATGGATCGGATGTCCCCGCTGATATTGAAAGCTCTCGTTTCGGTCTTGCCTGCTTTGCAGGCAAGCGCCACGGAACGGGCGGCATCCTCAACGAAAAGCCAGTTCGCCATGCTTTCGCCATCGGGGACCAGTCCTTCCTTACCCAGACCCGGATTTTCCATGAGTCCGCGGGTGATGGTGGCGCTGGCGCCCGTACCCCTTTGACCGGGACCGTAAATCCAGGCAAAACGTATCGCGATACTGTCCACGCCGAAGCGGTTGAAGTAGTGGGTCGCCATCTGTTCATTAAATGACTTGCAGGCGCCGTAGGGGTTTGCCCCGTATTGCGGCGCGTCGTTGGGGAGGACTTTCTCCTTATATTTGCTGGCGGGTCCGTAAACGCTGATACTGCTGGCCCAGACCACTTTCTGAATATCCATTATCCGGGCGGTCTCAAAGATGTTATTTGTGCCCATGATATTCACCCTCAGACCCAGAGGCGGGTTTGCAGTAGTATCATTGGTCAGGATATAAGCCATGTGGACTATCTTATCGATTTTGTGTTCTTTAACCGTGCGGACAAGCTGGGCGAGGTCGGTCACATCGCCCTGGACATGCTTGATTTTTTCTCTTTCCGGTTTACCAAGCACCTTCTCGTGGAGTTCGGTTGACGGGTAGGTATCATAGGCGATTATCTGCTCGCCATCCTTAATCAGTTCCTTGATGATATAAGTGCCGATGAAGCCAGTGCCGCCGGTGACCAGACAATTCATGGAAATCCCTCCTTAAGCGCGAAAAATGTTCCAGTTTTCAGATAAAAAAAGCTTAAGATTATTGTAGCACATCCGATGAAGAGTCTGCGAAAAGGCGATGAGGTAAAACAGTAATGGGCGGTACTGCACAATATCAAGAACTAAATTGTTCGGGCTTAGATTCAGGTTATTAGGATTCAGATAGTTCGACTTTTTAAAACATAATCAGATTCATTTCAGTATTATTTGTTATTAATTTTCCGTTTTATGGGTATCCAAATTTCTTCTTCAGAACCCGGGTCTTCCCCTTTATATTCTGTTCCCATCAAGGCAAAATGAGGCCGGTTATCCAATAAGAATTCGGATTTTGGCAACCATGTTCCCAAAATAGCCTGATAGATTATTGATGCTGCGCTGGCAGGTCCTATATATATAAAGACAGCATAAAGCCCACCCGGTAAGGTAATGTTTTCCATTTCATCAGGAATTTCATTGAAGTCTGTTACTTCAATAGCCGCCCATCTATCAAATTCTCTTTCAGGAATAAAATTATCAAAAAATCCCGATTCATAAACTTCAACAGAGTATAAATCTGAATCTGCGCTATTCTTTATCTCTTTGATACGCGGCGCAAAACTTCGCCATAATTCCATAGTTCTGTTTTTAGAAAAAGACATTTTAAGGCATTTCCCAACTAGTTTCTTTTCTTGTACAGCTTCAATTCTTGGCTGCATATCAATTTCCTCTTATAGTTTCATTAACGGGTTTACCTGAACACTCTATAATCTTGCAAAAACTAAGGCTTTAAATCGATAAACTTGATTATATCATATCGGGTATGGTCATCATCCATGTTACCAAATAACGATTAAATTGGGGTCTATCTGTAGATAATTGTTAACAGTCGATTGAAAATCTTAAGGATGAAAACGAAAATTGGGATGAATCCTGAGACCTAAAACTGATGTAGAATTTATCTTGTGCGCGGTAGTTGTGCGAATTTTATATTGTTGAATTGTTCAAGATGTGCTAGTGGTGGGCCATTCTGGACTCGAACCAGAGACCCCAGTCTTATCAGGACTGTGCTCTAACCAGCTGAGCTAATGGCCCAATTGACTATTAATTTTACTGCAATAGATAGGAACAAATCAAGTGCAGGCTATCTTGACATCGCCATCGTGGCGAATTATCCTTTTTATGAAGCGAGGTTGATATGCCTGCCCCGGAAGATTTACAAAAGACAAGCGGAATAGCTTTCAAGAACCAGTTGCTGTTGCAGCAGGCTTTGAGCCATAGCTCATATTGCCATGAGTACCCCGACCTTGCCCCCCAATCCAACGAACGTTTGGAGTTCCTGGGCGATGCTGTGCTGGGGCTAATCGTCGCGGAAAAACTCTACCTTGACTATCCTGCTCTTGATGAAGGCAGCATGACCAAGCTGCGTTCGGCATTGGTGCGGGAGGATACCCTGGCACGCGTGGCGAAGGCGCTCAATCTCGGGGAGTATCTCTGTCTGGGCAGGGGCGAGGAAGCCGGGGGAGGCCGGAGCCGGCCGGCGAATCTGGCAAGAGCTCTTGAAGCATTCATCGCATCAATTTATCTTGACCGGGGTCTGGCGTCAGCTCGTGAATTCGTGCTGAAATGGTTCTATACTGAATTGAAAGAGGCGGTAGATCGCGGCACCGAGGTAAATTATAAGTCATGGCTGCAGGAGTTGGTGCAATCACGCGGAAAATCATCACCAATATACCGGGTGGTGGCGACAACGGGTCCCGACCATGACCGCATTTTTACCGTCGAAGTGCTGGTAGACGGCAGGGTGGCGGGTACCGGCTCAGGA
Organism: Dehalococcoidales bacterium; assembly: GCA_028712355.1. Taxonomy (GTDB): domain Bacteria; phylum Chloroflexota; class Dehalococcoidia; order Dehalococcoidales; family RBG-16-60-22; genus JAQTQH01. Next base: position 51,299 of record JAQTQH010000002.1, on the reverse strand, counting down.
AAGAGCAAGAAGGCGGCGGAAAGCGGGGCGGCTCAGCAAGCGCTGGTGAACCTTGGTGAGGACTTTACATCGTAAACCGCTCTTTGCTAAACTTCTAACAGAAATCTGAAAGAATGGTAAGTCAGAAAGGAGTTCTGTTATGGCGAGAATGGGAAATTATCAGCGGCATGAAAACAGGAAACCCAAAAAAGATGCCAAGAAGATAGCTCCTGCTATCGATATCATCACAACTTCTCCCGAAGTGGAAGTAATCAAGACGAAGGGGAAGAAGCCGAAGGAAGGTGAGGAGGAATAGTCTCACTCAAGGCAATCGTGCGAGGCAGGGTGCAGGGGGTGTTCTTCCGGGCTTTCACCCGGCAGACGGCGCAGAGGCTGGGTGTGACCGGATACGTGCGCAATCGCGAAGATGGTTCTGTGGAGACCCGGGCGGAGGGCGACCGGGGGCAACTGGAAAAACTCCTGGAGTATCTTAGAGAAGGGCCGTCTCACGCTCATGTTGACTCAATAGAGGTTGACTGGAGCGAGGAGTCCGGACAATATTCCGAGTTTACCATCGAGTATTAATACGGTTTCCGGGTTAAAGGTTCTTTATCCTTCCAATTCGGCTTTGGCGCTCTTAATCAGTTCCAGGTATTCTGATTCTAGCCCTAGAGTTTCATTGACTTCCGAATCGACTTCAAACGGTTCCCCCAGGAATATCTTGCCGTAGTCTTCGCTGGTGCCTTCGGCAGGGTCATCACCGCTGGTGAACTTTTGTGTGCCATCGATGACCGCCAGGTCGAAGGGCAGCGTGAAATAGAGGTCGGCGAGTACTTTATCGATGCCCAGTCCGTACAGGCTGCCCCAGCCGTGTTCTGCTTCGCCGCGGTACTTGGTTATCGGCAACAGCGTAAGCAGATTCCTGATACTCAGGCTGGGTATGTCTTTGACTATCTTGAGCGGAGCAACGGTTATCAGGTAGTCGCTGGAGAGGATGACATTGGGTACCCAGAAGGTGGGGACGATAAAAGGTTTCGGTAGGGGGTTGTCCACTTCGACCAGCGTGCAGTCTTTCACATCCACCAGCAGGACCCGCGGGAAATCATAGCTGAGGGATTGGAAGATGGGCTGGATTGGGCCGCCGCCATGAGTGCCTTCCAGCAACAGAATATCCGCATCGCTTACCTTGCGGATACTGGCGATGATAGTAGCGAGCATTTCAGGGCGGGTAGTGACCGGGTAAGGAGCAGGGTAGGCGGCACATGGTTTAATCAGGACACGCCTCGCCCTCGATACAACGGGAGGTACCGGAAAAGTGAAGTCCGCTGATTCGAATATCAACGTAGCCTCCTAAGGGAAATTTGTAGATCAGTTATTTTCCCGCAGGCAACAGCGCCGGGCACGATGGCTTCCAGCGTCCGCGCCAGCAAATCAAGGAAAAACGGCGTCGTGGTGATGGGACTACCGTTACACAAAATGTCAATATCCCTACTTGCCGTCTGTTTTAGAAATCTACTTTCAATCAAACCGGCAATCGCCGTGATATTATCCGGGGTGAACTGCGGCACATTAATGTCGAGCGGCTCATCGGTAACCACGGCAATCAACTGCTCCGGGCGGCTCAGTAATCCGGCGCCCTGCTCTTTACGGTGCACTTCAATACGGGGGTAGTTACTCTGCTTGTATCCTTCTGTCAGGATGAGGTCGCAGTCCCGGGCCAGGCGGGCAAACTCTTCAGGACTGTAGTTTTCCGCCTTTTTAAAAATAGCAACCTGTTCTGCCGAGGCGATGGCAGATATTCCTGCGCCTGCCCGGCGGAAGCGCCAGGAATCTTTATTAGGAGTATCAAAATCATAGCCGGTGCCAGTATGTTTGATGACTGCCACCCGGTATCCTCGCTGCTTGAGTTCGGCGATGAGCGCTTCGAGCAGGGTTGTCTTTCCTGATTCCGATTTGCCTATAATGGAGATTATCGGCTGCATCAGTTTACTTCCTCATTCCAATCCAGCATTATCACGCGGACGGTCTCGCCTTTACTTGCTCCTTTGCGGTCTTCCGGGATGATGGCCAGTCCGTTAGCCTGACTCATGGAAGTCAGGATTCCCGAGCCCTGCGGTCCGGTGAGCCGCGCGAAATACTGGCCGTTGCGCTTGCTCACAATAGCACGCGCGAAAATCCGCCTTTCATCGGTATTGATTACCGGGTCTTCCAGAATCGCGCTAACCATGGGTTTATCAAGCTTTTGTTTACCCATCATCTTCAATAGAGCGGGGCGTGCAAACATTTCGAAGGTAATCATGGTGCTCACCGGGTTGCCGGGAAAGCCGAGATGGGGGATGAGTTTATTTTTGCCTTTAATAGTTCCGAAAGCCAGCGGCTTGCCTGGTTTCATCCGCACCGTCCAGAATCCGATTTCTCCCTCTTTAGCGAGGACTTCTTTCACGATGTCGTAGTCTCCGGCGGAAACGCCGCCGGAGGTTATGAGCATATCGGCCTCAATGCCCTGGCGGATTTTGGCAGTCAATTCATCGGCACTATCGCGGGCGATGCCCAGTATCCGGGGAATACCGCCGTATTTTTTTACCAGCGCGGCAACACTGTAGCTGTTGCTATTGTAGATTTTACCCGGCGCGAGAGGCTGCCCGATTTCCACAAGTTCATTGCCGGTCGCCAGAACCGCCACCACCGGACGGCGGATAACACTTACTTTTTGCCGTCCCAGCGAAGCCAGTACCCCGATTTCCGCGGCGCGGATGACGGTGCCTTTATTCAGCACCGCAGCGCCTTTCGCAATGTCTTCTCCGGCGTAGCGGAGATTCAATCCGGCACTGGCAGGATACAGTATGCCAATTTCACTGATGGGTTGTTTTCTCCGGTTTTCATCGGTGTCTTCAAATCTGACCACGGCATCTGCGCCATGCGGCACCGGCGCTCCTGTCATAATACGGACAGCTGTGCCTGCGGTTACCTCTTTCGCGGCAAGGGCACCGGCGCTGACGGTATCTATCACTTTGAGAAGCATGGGTGATTGCCGGCTGGCACCGGAGGTATCCCCGGCGCGCACGGCGTATCCATCCATGGCAGAATTGTCCAGCGGTGGAATATTGATTTCGGAAATAATGTCTTCTGCCAGTACCTGCCCCAGAGAGTCCAGGATGGGGACTTTCTCCGTTTCAAGTACTCGGGCATGTTCCAGGATTTTTGTCAGTGCCTCTTCTACGGTTATCACTTCTCGATTTCTTTCAGGGCTAATTCCCGCGCCCTGTCTAGGTCAGCCTGGGTATTGATGTTGAAGAAACTCAGGTGCTCCGGGTCGAAGCGGTCAATCTCCTCAAGCTCGATATAGCGCGTTCTCATGGTCTGCGCAAGTTCGTTGACACCCAGGCGATTCTGCTCCAGCATCTTCTGGATAGGTCCGGTACAACTACGTGCATAAATAGCATGGAGCGGTTCGATATTCCTTTCTGTTCTCGGCACCACTAATTCATAGTCATTGCTCATCTGTAACATGTAACTCAGCAGTCCCCGGTTCAAAAAAGGCAAGTCCCCCGCCACAACCAGGTTTTGCGCCGATTCGGAGTTGACCAATCCGGTATAAATACCGCCCAGCGGTCCCCGGTTGGGGAAAATATCGACTGCTATTTTAAAGTCTATCTGCGAAGCCTTGGCGGCCGCCAGCTCCTGAGAAGTAACTACAAGAATATCATCACAGAGCGGCCGTATCCGCTCGATTACTCTCTGCAGGAGGCTTTTCCCGTCGAATGTCTCTCGTGTCTTATCCCGTCCCAGTCGCGAGCTCTTGCCTCCCGCCAGAACGATTCCGCTTGTGCCCAAGATATTTTCTTATTTTCCCAGATTATCCCTGAACATAATATTTTACCATAAATCGTCAATGATTTGGGGCTTTATAAAGCTGGTTTAAGCACAATAATTTGCGTTTTTTCGGGTAGAGCTCCCGCGCGGAATTCAATCTCACTGCCGTCCGCGAGGACAATATTTACTTTACCTTTGAGGAATTCGTCCACGGGCGCAATGGGGTAGTGGCACTTTGGTGTCTTGAAATGCATGGGGATGATTACGGCGGGCTTGAGCTGGTCACAGACTTTATTCGCCGCCGGGACTTCCATGGTATAGAAGCCGCCCGCCGGCACGAGGAGGATATCCACTTTGCCGATTTCGGCACGCTGTTTCTCGCTGAGTTCCTGGCCGAGGTCGCCGGCATGGCAGATTCTGATGCCGTCAATATCGAAGCAGAAAATGATGTTGCTGCCCCGTTTCTTGCCCTGAGCATCATCGTGGTAGGCGGGGATAGCTTTAATCTTGATGCCTTTGATTTCCGCGCTGCTCCTGACGACGCGTGGGTTCCCCGGGATAGATGAGGTGTCATTATGGTCGTTGTGCTCGTGGCTGACGGTGACGATGTCCGCGGACTCGGTGATTTTCCCGTAGCTCAGCTCTCCACCGGGAGTAAAAGGGTCGGTGATGATTCTGGTTCCCGCTACCGAGGTAATCAGGAATGAGGCGTGCCCGAGCCATTTAATCTTCATGCGAGGCCTCCTATGAAATGTTTTGCGCCAGAGCCACGGCGAAGTTCACCAGCGTGCGCACGGGCACGCCGGTAGCGCCTTTTACCTGGTAGCCCTTGTCTTTATCGGTATCATTGGTCCCGGCAATGTCCAGGTGCACCCAGGGGGTGTCGCCGGCGAACTCCTGGAGGAACTTGGCGGCGGTAATGGCGCCGCCGTAGCGGTTGCCGGTGTTCTTGATGTCCGCCACACTGCCTTTAATCATCTCGCGGTACTCGTCGAAAAGAGGGAGCTGCCAGATGTATTCTCCCGCCTCTTTGCCGGCGGCAAGTACTTTGTCCAGCAGTTCCTGGTTATTGGTGAAGGCACCGGAGCAGATGGTGCCCAGCGCGACTGCGCAGGCGCCGGTGAGGGTAGCGATATCAATAATGCGCTTTGCCCCCAGCTTATTGGCATAGCACAGGGCATCGGCGAGGATGAGCCGCCCCTCGGCATCGGTGTTGAGCACCTCGACGGTCTTGCCGCCCGATGTGGTGATGATATCGCCCGGTTTCAGCGCGCTGCCGGAGGGCATATTTTCCGTGGCGGGTACCAGCGCGGTGACATTCAGAGCTACTTTAAGTTGAGCCAGGACGCTGACGGTTGCCATGACTGCGGCGCCCCCTGCCATGTCTCCCTTCATGTCCGCCATGCCTTCCGAGGGTTTGATGGAGATGCCGCCGGAATCGAAGGTGATGCCTTTACCGACCAGCGCCAGGTCAATATCATTTGATTTCCGGCCCTGGTATTTCAGAGTGATGAATTTAGGCGGCTGCTGGCTGCCCTGGGCGACACCGAGCAGTCCACCCATGCCCAGCTCCTGCATCTCCGCGCGGTCAAAAACCGTTATTTCCAGGCCGTGCTTCCGGGCAAGACCGGCGGCGGTCTCCGCCATCAAAGCAGGCGTCATGTAGTTAGATGGTTCATTGGCCATGCCCCTGGCAAAATTGGTTGCCTCGGCGATTATTTGTCCGGTGGCGGCGGTCTGCCCGGCGGCTGGCTTGTTTTTAACATCGGTGATTATCTTCAGTTCGGCTATCTCGCCGAAATCATCGTCCTTTTTTGTAATGTACTTGCGGAAGGTATAGAGGCCGAGCACCGCACCCTCGGCGATTGCCTGTGCCGCATCCTTAGTGGTAATACCGTTCATACCGGCGCCCGGGACTATGGTAGCGATGTTTTTAACACTCTTTTTGCGCAGCCAGCGGCAGGTCTCCGCGATAGTCTCTCTTATCTTGTTGAGGCTCAGGTCTTTCGGCTTGCCCATGCCGCAGACGACGACGCGCGCGGCAGCGATTTTATCCTGTGTGGGGATCAGGTTGATTTCGCCGGACTTGCCTTTGATGTCTCCCTGCTTCGCCATCTGGGAAATAGCGCCGCCGAGCGCCTTGTCTATTTCCGCAGTGTTGCCCTCAATCTTTTCGGCGCCTTCGTAATAATCGACGATGAGGGCATCGGCGGCGACGTTCGTGATAGTATCGGTAACAATCTTGATTTCCAACTAAGCTCCTTTCCGTATCTCGCGGATGATTTTATCCAGTACCGGATTGATGTCCTGCGAGGTATCGACAACATAGTGGCGGCGGTTGATTTCCTCTACTCGGGGCTTCATCATCTCGTAGACTGCCTAATCAGCGTCCGATTGTTCTCCGAGCTTCCGTGCGGCAACCCGGGAGCGGAGGCGTTCAGCGACGACTTCCGGGGGTGCCCGGACATTGATCAGGATGAGCCGGGCGTTCTGGCGCTCAGCGATGCTGTAAAGGTGGCTCCGGTTCTGCTCGGAAAGATTGGTGGCGTCCAGAATGACGGGAATACCCTTTCCCAGCAGGTCTTCGATAAGCAGGTGGATGGCATGGAAGAGCCGCGTGTTTTCTTCGTGGGTGTAGCCCGGTGATGGAAAAAGCGTTTTGCGCAGCGCGTCGCTTTCCAGGATAGCGAAAGGCAGCCGTTCCGCCAATCTGGCGTAGAAATGCGTCTTGCCGGTGCCGGGCAAGCCGCTGACCGCGACCAGCGCGGGTTTGATTTCCGGTTCGGGAAGCTTATGGAGGCTGATGGCGAGCTTGCGGGCATCACCGGTGGAAATAGCTTCTTCCATACCCTTAATTATAGTTGTTTCCCGTGCCTTCCGCCAGATACCCGGTAAAAAAGATTGTATTACCTTATGCTATGTGCTAAATTTGGAACAGCAAAAAGCAAAAAGGAGTGTTGCAATGAATGTTTCGCAGTTCTCACTGGAAGGTAAAGTCGCGCTGGTCACCGGCGGCAGCCGGGGCATAGGAAAGGCGGCGGCAATCGGCTTTGCTAAAGCCGGCGCGGATGTGGCGATAGCTTCACGGGATACGCCAGGCCGCGGATTACCCACCCTGGAAGATGCCGCTGCCGAAATCGCCAAGCTGGGCCGAAAATCAATGGCAATCCCTGCGCACGTCGGACACACGGAGCAGATTCAGCCGCTGGTGGATAAAGTGGTCGCCAAATTCGGCAGGATTGATATCCTGGTCAATGCGGCGGGGACCAGCATGCATACTCCGGTGTTCGGCGGTGATGAAAAACAGTGGGATGCGGTGATGAATTTAAACCTGAAGGGCTTGTTTTTCCTGAGCCAGGCAGTGGCGAAAGTGATGAAAGACCATGGCGGCGGCGCCATTATCAACGTGGCTTCTATCTTCGGCTTTAAGCCGGAATTTGAGGTTGGCTTCTATTCCATCGCCAAGGCGGGCGTCATCATGGCAACAAAAGTGCTTGCCCAGGAACTGGCGAAATATAAAATCCGCGCCAATGTCATCGCGCCGGGACTGACGCAGACGCGCATGCTGGAAGCCCGCTGGGCGATTACCTCTAAAGAAGAGGCGCTCAAAGAAATTCCGCTGGCGCGTTTCGGTGAACCGGCGGATATCGCCAATTCGATGATTTACCTGGCGTCCGATGCCGGCAGCTATGTAACCGGTCAGGCGATTGCCGTGGACGGCGGATTCCTGATTTACTAAGCATTAGAAAATTTTTCGTAATTGTACCGGCGTGCCGTGTCATTGCGAGCCGAAGGCGAAGCAATCTCTATTTCCGATTGTAAGGGATTGCTTCATCGTTGGCGCCCCTCGCAATGACATAATGGTTTGGTATGCTATCCTTTTTTCAATACGGGCGTTATACTATTTGTAAGAGTCAACTTGTGTAAAGGAGCGCTCAATGAAAAAGCTGGTCATAATCCTGATTACGGTAGTTTTACTGCTCACGGCATTTGGATGCGCCCAATCGGCATCGGTTGCGCCATCGACAATGACCGTACCCGCCCCCGCACCCGCCAAACCGGGCGGCATTACCTTAACGCAGGTACCCGCGCCGACAATTGTCCCCGCACCTACCACTGTTACTCAGGGTAAAGGCGAAGCAGTTTTTGACGCTAACCAGGCGGCCGCGTCCGACCGGATGATTGTACGTACCGGCAACCTTGCTCTGATAGTGGAAGACGTGGCGTCTACTATCGAACAGATAACCCGGCTGACCGAAGACTATGGTGGGTATGTCGTGTCCTCCAATAGCTGGAAAGACGGCGACCGGCTGGTCGGCACCATTGCCGTGCGCGTGCCGGTGGAGCGCTTTACCGAAGCTATCGCAGCCTTCCGCAACATTGCGGTCGATGTGCAGTCCGAGACAACTTCCAGCAAAGATGTCACGGAAGAATACACCGACCTTACTTCCCGTCTGAAGAACCTGGAAGCCGCCGAGGCACAACTCGTAAAGCTGCTGGAGAAGGCGCAAAAAGTTGAAGATATCCTGGCCATTCAGCGCGAGCTGACCAATACTCGCGGACAAATAGAGCAGACTAAAGGCAGGATGCAGTACCTGGAACGCACCTCTTCGACATCCATAATTGAAATACAGTTGCAACAGTCCGAACTCAGCGTTGACTTCACCGCCAACCGTTCGAGCGTCAAGGCGGGAGAAGAAATACGGTTCTCCGGCAAAATCGCCGGCGGATTTGGTCCTTACAGCTACTTTTGGGACTTCGGCGACGGGCGCACTTCCACCGAAGCGGCGCCCCGCTATACTTATAAGTCATCCGGTACCTATACGGTATCCCTCAAGGTAACTGACGACCGCGGCAACACCGATACGGAAATCCGTGAGAAATACATTACCGTCATACCGGCCTGGGATATCGGGGCGGTTTTCAGTAGCGCCTGGAATGGGCTGGTACTCTTCGGCAGAGCGGTAGCGGATATCATTATCTGGGTGCTGATTTTCAGCCCGGTGTGGCTTATCGGCGGCGGTATCTTCCTATTCTTCTGGCGGCGCCGCAGAAAGAAGGCTTAACCAAGGCGGTGGAGGACTTCTTCCTGAGTCAAACCGGTGACGGCGAGCAGCTTGTGGCGGCTGGTGAGACCTTTAATAATGTTAAGGCTGCTCTTGCTGATGCCGAGGGTTTTACTGAGAAAGTCAATTAATTCCTGATTGGCTTTGCCCTTGAAGGGCGGTGCGGCTACTCTGACCTCGAGCACCTCCCGGGTAAAGCCAATCACCTCATTTTTATGGGCGCCAGGGCGAACGTATAAGTTCAAACGGCAACTATCCATGATTTGAAATATGCTTAGTCAAAGCTGCCGTGCCGTCCCAGCGCGAGGGCAATTGCCGCCAGTAACAGTATGATTGCCAGCTGGAACCAGAAAGCCCAAGTGAGCTGCGGGCTGACCTGCGGTACGATTTGAAATGCATCGAGAATGCCCATCACGGCGCTGAGTCCCCCCACCGCTCCGATGATTGCTGCGATTGCTCCCATAAGCGCCTCCTTTTAAATTTATCTCATTCCTGTTATATAATAAGATAGTGGGTGTTAGCTTCATAATAGCATGAAAATTACAGATAATCTATATTACTATCCCGAGATGGGTACGCTGGATTGTAACGTTTACGTCGTCCGGGGCAAGCCTGGTATCATCATTGATCCCGGAGCCAGGTTTTTTCTTAACAAGCGGGTACAGCAGATGCGTGAGGACGGCATCATGCCGGTAGACATCGGGGTGATTGCCAATACTCATCTCCATGGCGACCACTGCGGCGCCAACGAGGCTTTTAAAGAAATTTCCGGGGCGCGTATTCTGCTGCACCGCTCGCAGCAGCAATTTTATAAAGTTGCCGTGGTGGAGACCGCGCGTTTTTTCCGGTTGCCGGCCATCGAGTTCACTCCGGACGGAGCATTTGACGATGGACGGATAATCACGAGTAAAATTGATTTTGAGCTTATTCACTGCCCGGGACACTCGCCGGAGAGCGTGTGCTATTACAGTGCGGAGGAGAAGGTACTCATTAGTGGAGATGTGCTTTTCCGCGGCAATCTCGGTCGCTGGGATTTACCCGGCGGCGATATCGACCAATTGATTGAAACGATAAACAAGCTGGCACAGCTAGATATCGAATACCTGCTGCCCGGCCACATGGAAATTGTGGCCGGTAAAGAGAAAGTACAGCAAAATTTCCAGGATATACAGGATATATTGAAAGGACTATGAGGGAGGCAGGATGAAGGGACAATATGAATTAGGACCGATCCGCCCGCCGAGCGAGGCTTATTCACTGTTGATTCGGGCGACGCGGAACTGCTCGTGGAACCGCTGCCGTTTTTGCGATACTTATCGTGGAAAGAAGTTTGAACTCCGGCCGGTGGCGGATATAAAAGAGGATATTGACACCGCAAAGGCGATTTACGATGAAATCAGGGAACTCGCCGGTAAATCGGGGCGGGGCAGCGCTATCGATGAGGTTGCTGCCATGGTCTACAACAGCCCGCCTAACGATTCTTACCGCAACGTGGCGCTCTGGATGTACGCCGGCGGCACCAGCGCCTTTCTGCAGGATGCCAATACTCTGATCATGCGCACCGACGACCTGGAGGAAGTCCTCAAGTACCTTAAAGCGACTTTTCCCAGTATCGAGCGTGTTACCAGCTATGCCCGTTCCCAGACGGCCGCCAAGAAAACGGTGGCAGAACTTACCCGCCTGCACGAGGCAGGGCTGTCCCGGCTGCACATCGGGCTGGAAACCGGCTACGACCCGCTACTTAAGTTCACGGAAAAAGGCGCCACTGCAGCGCACCATGTGGAAGGCGGCAAAAGAGTAGTTGCATCTGGTATTTCTCTTAGCGAATATGTTTTGCTTGGATTAGGCGGTAAAAGCATGTGGCGGGAACACGCCCTGGAAACCGCCCGCGTTTTGAACGAGATTAACCCGGACTACATTCGTTTTCGTACCATGGTGCTCAAACCGGGGATGCCGATGTATGATGAAGACCTGCCGGGCGGGAAATGGGAATTGGCGACTGATGAGGAAGTTGTTACGGAACTGAAACTTCTCATCGAAAACCTGAATTGCAGTTCGAATGTCGTCAGCGACCATATCGACAATCTTCTCCAGGAAGTCGAAGGGAAACTGCCGCAAGACAAGGAAAAGATGCTGGCAATCATCAACCGTTTCCAGTCGATGCCGCTGGCGGAGCGCACCAATTTCCGGGTAGGGCGCCGGGTGGGCATCTATACCTGCCTGGACGATATAAAAGACCCGCGCAAGCGGTCTGCCGTGGATGGTGTGGTCAGCCGCATCCGCAAGAATGACGACGGTATCGACGAAGACAAGCTTTATGAATTCATGCAGAGGTTCGTCTAAATATGCCGTCGCTGGAAGAAGAAATCGGGGAGTTGTTGCGCCGGAAGTCGCTGACTCTGGGCATGGTCGAATCTGCCACCGGCGGACTGATTTCTCACCTTATCACCAATATCTCCGGTAGCTCTGATTACTTCAAGGGCGGCATAGTCGCTTACAGTAATGAAATCAAGACCCGTGTGGTCGGGGTAAAAGCCGCCACTCTGAAAGAGCACGGCGCGGTAAGCTACGAAGTCGCCCAAGAAATGGCGGAGGGCGGCAAAAAAGTCCTCGGCGTAGATATTTGCGTGGCGGATACCGGCATCGCCGGGCCAGGGGGTGCTACCGAAACCAAACCTTTAGGACTTTTCTATCTGGGAATCGCTCACGGGAAAGGAACTTCCAGTGAGAAGCATATTTTTCAGGGTAACCGATTACAGAACAAGCAGACGGCGGCACGGGCTGCGCTGGAACTGCTGAAAAATTATTTGCTGGGTCTGCCGGCATAATTCGGTATTGTGAATCACCGGCCGCGGATGGTAGGTGATTAGAGAAGAGAATCGCTGCCATGCTATCAGTAATACAGGGTAGGGATGGTGGGGCGGCAAAGTCAGATCGCAGGCTGTCCTATGCCTGGGTGGTAACGCTGGTTGCCGCGCTGGGTATGTTCACCACGGGTAATTTCCAATACATCTTCGGGGTATTTTTCCGTCCGCTCATCGATACCTTCGGCTGGTCGCGCGCCGCTATTTCCGGTTCGGTCTCGCTGCGTAACATTGTAACCGCCGCGCTTTCGCCGCTCGCCGGATCTTTGAGTGACCGTCTCGGTGCGAGGAGATTCATCCTTGCCGGAGCGATTCTGATTGGCTTGAGTTATCTTCTGATCTCTCAGGTCAGCGAACTGTGGGAGTTGTACCTGTTTTTGGGATTGATAACCGGGCTGGGTATAAGCATGTTTGTGGTACCCAGTGTCGCCACGGTCACCCGCTGGTTCGGGGGAAAATCCGCGGTCGCCAATGGTATTGTCTTCAGCGGTTTTAGCCTGGCGCAGGTGGTGCTGCCACCCGTCGCCACGGTAGTTATCCTGAACCAAGGATGGTCAACGTGTTTCCTGGGTTTTGCGGCACTGGCATGGCTGGGCGGCATTGTGGTCTGGTATTTTATCAGGGTACCTGCGGAACCGGCATTAAAAACGGTTTTGTCCGGCTCTGAGGTGGACACCGCGACTGTCTCAAAATCGATACTGGAAGAAAATCACTGGACTTTGGCGGAAGCCTTGCGGACGCCCGCTTTGTTGAATCTATTGGCATGCTATGTCGTAGTTGCTATTTGCTACCAGGTCATTACCATTCACATCGTGGCTGCCGCGATGGATGCCGGTATCAGTGCCACGGCGGCGGCGATTGTCCTGACTATCGCAGGTATTACCAATACCTCGGGACGGCTTGCTATCAGTACTGTAACAGCTCGGCTTGGCAATAAAAAAGTGCTGAATTACTGCCTCGCGGCGCAGGGGGCGCTCCTATTTTTGCTCGCAGGAGCGCATAGCATTTCTGCTTTCTATCTTATCGCTGCCGCTTACGGGCTATTCTACGGTGGCGTTCCGCCGATGATGCCGACTATCGCCGGCGAATATTTCGGGACTAAATCGATAGGTGGTATCTTTGGCATGATGACTATGGCTTATACGATTGGCGGCGCCATCGGTCCTCTGGCGGCGGGTTATATCTTTGATATTACCGGGCGGTACTATCTCGCTTTTGTTGCCGTGGCGGTTGCGATGACACTGGCATTCTTCTTGAGCCTGACGCTCAAACCTCCTCAGAGACGTAAATTGACATAAAGAGTTGAGGCATCACCGATGCTTCCGGAAAAGCATGTCGTGACCTGTTTTCTGGAATCGGATGACAAGATACTCATCCTGCGCCGCAGCGAAAAAGTGGGGACTTACCGCTGGCGCTGGGCAGGAGTGAGCGGTTATGTCGAAACCACACCCGATGAGCAGGCTCTTATTGAGATAAGAGAAGAGACAGGTTTGCTTGATACGGAAGTGGTTCTACGAAAAAAGGGAGAGCCGCTGGTTTTTGATGATGAGCAGTTAGGTGTACGGTGGGTGATTTATCCGTATTTGTTTCACATTAAAGTCCACAAACAAATTAGTATCGACTGGGAACATAAAGAATATCAATGGATAAAACCAGCGGAACTGGCCAATTACGAAACTGTCCCCAAGTATATAGAAGTACTGTCGCGAGTTTTGCCGTGAGAAACTAACCAAAACCCTCACTTTACGTTATATATGTTAGGAACCACGCGAGGTGAGGGCTATGAAAGATAAATCGCTGAATATCGTATTGATGGTCTTGTTCGGTGCTCCCGGTATTGTTCTTCTGGGGCTGTCATGGATGTTGCCCCACCTTAACGAAGAAAGGGCGATGGCGCTGTTCGCCGCGGCGATTGGCATTCTCATCGCGGTCTTTTCCGGGCTGAAGATGCGCGAACCGAAAGCTAGACGAGTAGCCGTAGAGGTAGAATTCGGCAAGAAGCCTTAATAATTTAAGATACCTTAAAAATTCACGAGGCGGGAGCTTGCTCCCGCCTTTTTATTTGTCACTCAATTGCTATTCACGCTCAGATGATGCTATACTCACATATTATTGACCGGAAGGGAGCCCTTAGCTTGAAGAGAATTGACGGGCGTGTTTTTGATGAATTAAGAGAGATTAAGATAATTCCCGGTTTTCAAAAATTTGCCGAAGGCTCGGCGCTGATTGAGCTGGGTAAGACCAGGGTTATCTGTGCCGCCAGCGTGGAAGAAAGGGTGGCGAACTTTCTTAAGGGTGGCGGCAGCGGCTGGGTCACCGCCGAGTACTCCATGCTGCCCCGTTCGACTCTAACGCGCAGCCCGCGTGACAGCGCCGGGAAGGTATCCGGGCGAAGCCAGGAAATCCAGCGCTTCATCGGGCGTTCGCTGCGGGCGGTAACCAACCTTGCCGCTCTGGGGGAGAGGACTCTCATCGTGGATTGTGATGTCATCCAGGCAGACGGCGGTACGCGCACCGCCGCCGTAACCGGTGCCTATGTTGCGCTGTACCAGGCACTGGTGACGCTGGCGAATATGGGCGTGATTTCATCGATACCAATTAAGAATGCTGTCGCCGCCACAAGTGTCGGGATTGTGAATAACAATATGCTGCTCGACCTTTGCTATGACGAGGACTTTCATGCTTCGGTGGATTTTAATGTGGTCATGACCAGCAGTGGCGAGTTCGTGGAAGTGCAGGGCACCGCCGAGGGTAAACCGTTCAACAAGCAGGCGGTCAACGACCTGCTGGCGCTGGCGGAAAAAGGTATCCGGCAGTTATTTCATGTCCAGGAGGAGGCGCTTTTGGCCGCCAAGCTTAAGGCCTGATCTGCCCGCTGCCGAAGACAATCCACTTGTAAGAAGTCAGCTCTTTTAATCCCATCGGTCCGCGGGCGTGCATCTTCTGCGTGCTGATGCCTACCTCCGCCCCCAGCCCGAACTGTCCGCCGTCGGTAAAGCGAGTGCTGGCATTGGCGTAGACACAGGCGGCATCCACCTCATTGAGGAAGCGCAGCGCCGACTGATAGTCCTCGGTAACGATGGCTTCGGAGTGGCCGGAGCCGTAGCGCTCGATGTGAACCAGCGCCTCGTCCAGCGAATCGACCACCTTGACCGCCGCCACCAGAGCGAGGAACTCTTTGCCCCAGTCCGCGGGTACGGCTGATTTCACTTTCAACGAAGCGTTGGCTTTCAGAATCGCCAGAGCGCGCTTGTCGCCGTGAATCTCCACGCCGGCTTTAGCCCACTCCGCGGCAATAACGGGCAGACCGCTCTGTGCAATCTCCTTATGGATGAGGACGCAATCGAGGGCGTTGCACACGGTAGGACGCTGCACCTTGGCATTATAGGCGATGGCGACCGCCTTGCTGATATCGGCATTCTTGTCCACATAGAGATGGCATACGCCGATGCCCCCGGTGACCACCGGCATGCAGGCGTTTTCCGCCACGAATTTAATCAGGTCGGCGCCGCCGCGCGGGATAACGAGATTTATTACGCCGCTCATTTTGAGCAGTTCGTTGACCAGGGCACGGTCGGTATTATCGATAAATTGCACCGCTCCTGCCGGCAGCCCGGCGCGGGCGGCGGCTTCCTGCACAATCTTGACGAGGGCGCGATTGGAGTTGATGGCTTCCTTGCCGCCCCGCAATATGACCGCGTTGCCCGCTTTCAGGCAGAGGATGGAAATATCGATGGTAACGTTGGGACGGCTTTCATAAAGAGCAGCGATGACTCCCAGCGGCACGCGTTTTTTACCGAGGAGCAGCCCGTTGGGCAGGGTGCGCATTTCAATCATCTCGCCGACGGGGTCGGGCAGGGCTGCTACGGTGAGAACGTCTTTCGCCATGCCTTCGATGCGGGCGGTGTCCAGCATGAGCCGGTCGCGCATGGCGGCGCTCATGCCGGCGGCTTCGGCGGCTTTGTAATCGATTTTATTGGCGGCGATAATCTCGCTCTTACGCTTGATGAGGTCTTCGGAAATATTCTGGAGGGCTTTATTTTTAACATCCGTACTGGTATTAGCCAGCCGCCGGGAAGCGGCTTTAGCCGCCTGTCCCTGGGCTTTAAGCTCCTCAACGGCTGATTTCATAATGTGCTCCTTAAATCCCTTTCAGGTCTCCCCTTTTCACGGGGAGAAGCTGTGGAGTTTCCCTTTTTGGAAAAGAGAGAATTGAAGAGGGTATTTTCGTTACTCTTCTCCGTTACTGAACGCCCCGCTGCCCGTGAAGCGGTAAACATAGCGCGGCGGGATGCCGGTCACGGCGCGGTTGACCCGCTTTTGCAGGTAGCAGTGTCCCCGGCGCCGGTCTTCCAGTTCGATGGTGTAGCCGCCGCCCTCGGTGATTTTCTTGTATTCGACGAGGGAAAGCTCACCCCACCAGCTCGTCCCCGACTCGCTGTGGAGTTGGTAATCAATTTCCAGCGCTTTCAACTCGCCGTTCGGTAAGTAGAGTTTGCCCGTAGACAATTTGTGTTCCTCCTAAAAGACGACCAGGTTGTTGCGGTGGATAACCTCGGAGCCGTAATCGTAACCGAGCAAGGACGCGATCCTGGTTGATTGCACTCCCTTGATTTTAGCGATGTCCGCCGCGCCATAGTTGGTTATGCCGCAGCCGATGTGATTGCCCTCCGCATCATGAACATCGACGACTTCACCCCGGTCGAAGCTGCCCTCGACCTCCATGATGCCGGCGGAAAGCAGGCTGCTCTTCTGTTTTTTGAGTGCCAGTGCGGCGCCATCATCAACCAGCACCTTGCCTGCCGTGCAGAGACCGGAGAGCATCCAGCGCTCGCGGCTCTCCAGCCGGGTGTTAGTCGGCAGGAAGTGAGTGCCGATTTGCTCGCCGGACGCCAGCCGCGTGAGGATGTCTTTTTCTGTGCCGCTGGCGATAACTACTGTAACTCCGGAGTTGGTGGCGAGGCGGGCGGCTTCTATCTTGGTAATCATGCCGCCGGTACCTTGCTTGCTTGTCGTGTCGTGCGCCATGCGCATTATTTTCGCATCGATGCGGTCGACCTGCGGGATTAGCCTTGCGGCGGGGTCATGGTGGGGGTCGGCGGTATACAAACCTTCGATATTGCTCAAAATGACGAGCAGGTCAGCATCGACCAGGTTGGCGACCATCGCGGAAAGGTTGTCATTATCTCCGAACTTGGCGCCCTTGATTTCATCCACGGCGACCACATCATTTTCGTTAACGATGCAGATGACTCGTAGATCGAACAGAGCCAGCAGGGTATTGCGGGTGTTCAAGTATCCGTTGCGGTCGGCGAGGTCAGCCCGGGTAAGAAGGGCTTGTGCCACGGTAATATCGTACTGCCCGAAGAGTTGCTCGTAGGCGTACATCAGACGGCTCTGCCCTACCGAAGCAAGCACCTGTTTGAGAGGAATATCGCGGAGGTGCTGCCGTTTGGAGATACCCAGCTTGTGGCGCCCGGAGGCAATCGCTCCCGAGGAGACGAGAATCTGGTCGACGCCGCGCCAATGGAGCTGGGACATCTGGCCTACGAGGCTGGACATGATTTCCTGATTCAGGTGGTCGCTGCCGCCGGTCAGCAGGCTGGTGCCGAACTTGACCACGATGCGCTTATAAGGCAGGCTTGCGGTTGTTTTCTTCGTATTCATTCATTATTCCGTAATCTTTTTAGCCCCATTATAGCGCTACTATATGAGTTTGGACAAGGATGAATTTGTTGTCATCGTGATCGGAGCGAAACAATCTCTTAATTGCGGTCGGGATTGCTTCGTCGTGGAATTTACTCTGAGTGAAGCGAATGTGTTCCTCAAAATGACACTCCTAATGCACAGGAACAATTCATGCCACATCTTGAATATGTTACAATCTATCTGAAGGGCTGGTTATGAGACATCAGCCCTAAAGGTGTTTGGGAAAGATGGCTTCAAACTTAACCGGGTTTCTGGAGCTTATCGGAGGGATGTCTGCCTATAAGCAGCTTCTCAATGAGTTAAAAAAAGAGTCTGGGGCAAGTACGGCGGTAGTGCCGGAAGCTGCCAAACCGTATCTTATTGCCGCACTCTGGCGCAACCTGCAGTTGCCGGTCGTAGTTGTTACCACCCGTCCCGAAGACGCCCGTAAATTGCAGGAACAACTGGCGGTGTGGTCTGCCGATGCTTTTGTAAAAGTGTTTCCGGAGCCGGACGTTTTACCCTATGAGCGCATCGCCAGTGACGTTGCGACAGAACTAGAGCGGGTGAAGGTACTTGCCAGCCTGCGTAACTGTACGGCTGAAGGGGCTGCGCCTATCGTTATTATCTCTGCGCCATCGCTTATCAGCAGGGTGTTAGCGGCGGATGATTTCGCTTCAGCCTGCCATACTATCGAAACTGGTATGATGATTGAGCCTTTTCCGCTGCTGCGGAAATGGGAACAGATGGGCTATCGCATGGAAAGCATCGTTGAGGTGCCGGGCGCCATCAGCCACCGCGGCGGTATTGTGGACATTTATCCGCCCACCAGCGACCTTCCCGCACGGCTGGAGTTCTTCGGGAATACCATCGACCGTATCCGTCTCTTTGACCCTGTTACGCAGCGCTCCCTCCGTGATGTTACTTCACTGCTGGTAGTACCCGCTGCGGAAAGACTGATACCTTCGCAAAAAGATGCGGACTGGCTTAAGGCTAACGTCAATAACTTAGACTTCTCAAATTGCACTGCGGAGACCAGAGCGCAGTTTGAACGGGAAATTATTGCTTTGCTTGCCTGTGAAGAGCGGCGTAATGAACAGTTCTACACTCCACTGTTCAATCATGATAATATCCTGAGCTACTTACCGGCGGATGCTCTCGTTATCGTTGATGAACCGCTGCAAATAGAACAGTCTATCGGTGAACTGGATGCGGAAGCGGCACAACTGCGGGATGATGAGATTGCAGGCGGAGAGTTGCCCCGCAACTTTCCCCGCCCTTATTTCACGTGGGCAGACTTGATGCCGCAAATTGAAAGCCGCTGGCGGTTGATTTTGAATAACTGGGGTACAGAAGGACATTCGCTGGCGTTCACCTCGGCACCGTCTTTCGCCGGGCAACTGCCGCCCTTTATCTCCAGGGCAAAGCGGCTCAAAGAGCAGGGCAATCGACTGCTGATAGTGAGCCACCAGGCGAACCGCTTATCAGAGTTGTTTGGAGAAGCTGGCATCATCACCGCACCCGCGAATGAAATAGAAAAGCTGCCGGCGAAAAACTCAATTACTCTATTTCAAGGGTCGCTGGCGGATGGCTGGGTGATGAATGGAGATACTTATCTGTTCACCGATGCCGAAATCTTTGGCTTTGTAAAGCAGAGGCGGCTTACCAGGCGCCGGCCTGTGGCGCGACACAAGCTGTTTGTGGATATTGCCCCGGGAGACTACGTGGTTCACGTGGAGCACGGTATCGGCAAATTTACGGGTGTGGTTACCATGAGTACGTCCGGTGGGGGAAAAGAATATCTCGTTTTACAGTATGCCGCCGGCGATAGGCTCTATGTTCCCACCGACCAGATTGACCGTGTCAACCGCTACATAGGCGCGGGTAATAAACCGCCGACTTTGAGCCGGCTCGGCACGCAGGAATGGACGACTATCAAGCAAAAAGCAAAGGAGGCTGCCGTTGAGCTTGCCCGGGAACTGTTGGAGCTTTACGCTTCGCGGGAGGTGGTGCCGGGCTATGCTTTCGCGCGGGACACCGTTTGGCAACAGGAACTGGAAGCCTCTTTTCCCTATGTTGAGACGCCCGACCAGATGGAGGTTCAGCGCGAGGTCAAGGAAGATATGGAGAAAACGCGACCGATGGACCGGCTCGTCTGCGGAGATGTCGGCTATGGCAAAACCGAGGTTGCCGTGCGCGCCGCATTCAAAGCTGTGATGGGCGGCAAGCAGGTCGCCGTGCTGGTGCCGACGACCGTCCTCGCCGAACAGCACTATGTCACGTTCAAGCAGCGTATGGAGGCTTTCCCGTTGCGGGTCGAGGCGCTCAGCCGGTTCAAATCGCCAAGAGAGCAGGATGCTGTCATCGCCGGGCTGGCGGGCGGTAAAATAGATATCTGCATCGGTACGCACCGCCTTTTACAGAAAGATATTATCTTCAAAGACCTGGGATTACTTATCATCGACGAAGAGCAGCGCTTCGGTGTGGCGCATAAAGAGTACCTCAAGAAGATGCGGCAATCTGTTGATGTGCTTACCCTTAGCGCCACTCCCATCCCGCGCACCCTGCATATGTCGCTGGTGGGCGTGCGGGACATGAGCACCATGGAGACGCCACCCGAAGACCGCCTGCCCATCAAGACCTATGTCGCCGGGTACGGCGGGCGCATCGTGAGGGAAGCTATCCTGCGCGAGATGGAGCGCAATGGGCAGGTCTTTTTCGTGCATAACCGCGTGCAGAGCATTGAGATAATCGCCACGGAGCTGCGACTGCTTGTCCCCGAAGCAAAGTTTGCCGTGGCGCATGGGCGGATGTCTCCCGAAGTATTGGAAAACGTGATGACTGATTTCACCCAAGGCAAATACAATGTGCTGGTCTGCACCACGATTATCGAGTCGGGTCTGGATGTACCCAATGCCAATACTATCATCATTAACCAAGCAGACCGCCTGGGACTGGCGCAGCTTTATCAACTGCGGGGCAGGGTGGGGCGGGGCGGCAATCTCGCTTATGCCTACCTGCTTTACGATGGTAAAAAACAGCTTACGCCCGTTGCCCGGAAGCGCCTGCGCACGATTTATGAAGCTACCGAGCTGGGCGCAGGATTCGGCATCGCCATGAAGGACCTGGAAATCCGCGGCGCAGGCAATCTGCTGGGTGCCAGGCAGAGCGGTCATATCACCGCCGTGGGTTTTAGTCTCTACAGCCGGCTTCTGGCAGAAGCAGTAGAGGTACAGAAAGCGCGCCGCTCCGGGGAAAAAGAGCCGCCACCCAGGCTCCCGCCGCCTGTCATCGGCCTGCCTCTGCCGGCATTTATTCCGGAGGGTTATGTTGCGGACATCAACATGCGGCTGGAGCTTTACCAAAAGATGGCGAAGCTGGAAAGACCGGAGCAGATTGACGACTTAGTGCAGGAACTGAGCGACCGCTTCGGCGCGCTGCCGGAAGAAGTGAGGAATCTGCTGTACGCCATCAGGATTAAGCTGGCGGCGTCCCGGGCAGGAGTTGAGTCTATTGCTATTGAAGAAGGGCGGATTGCCATCAGGCTGTTTGATGGGATGGCACTGGATAAACAGAAACTTAAGGGTATATTAAGCGAAGGCGTACATGCAGGAATAAGACAGGTAACAATAGATTATCAGCGAATGGACGGACAATGGCAGGCAACACTGGAAGAAGTGGTGCGGCGATTCAGCGTATAATGCGTTTACTGGTTGGTGCGCTGCTTCTTCTCCATGCAGCGCTTCAGGTTTTGCAGGGAACGCCCCAGGCTCTCCAGGTTGTGCTCCAATCCGCTCAGCTCATTTTCAACATTGCTGGCGAGGCACCAGGGGCAGGTGATGATCCCGCCCTCATGGAGCTGGAACAGGCTTACCGGGAATTCCTGGTTGCACTTGGGGCAAGGAAAGTTTATCGTCGCGGTTTCTATTTTCATTTCACACCTGCAATCTGACCCGTATTTGTCCTTTTAATTCAAATTTAACATGCCGGTGTAAAGTCCCTCATAAAAGTTATAAAGAATCCATAAAGGTTTCACGAAGTTTTTGTAAACTTTGAGGGTGTGTCAACATGGGCAGCACCCATTTCCAAAAGTAGTAACCCTAACCTCTATGTTATTTTCTCCTGTAAAATCAGTGGAAGGGGCTGTTTTGCGAGAAGGTGGTTAGGTTAAGCTGAGAGATGTTACCAATCATATGATTTAGTACGGTAACTTGTCTTGTCTTCTTATTCTAGCTATAATGAACGGTATAACAAAGGGGGTATCATCATATGCCTTCATATGCTTACTTTCAAAAACAGTTCATGCCGCTCCCGGACGCCAAGATGGGAGTCATGACCCATGCCTTGCACTACGGCACCGCAATCTTTGAGGGCATCCGCGGCAACTGGAATAGCCCCAAAAAGCAGATGTACCTGTTCAGGATGAGGGAGCATTACGAGCGTTTGGCAAGAGGCTGCCGCGTCATGAAAATGAATCTGGCTTATTCCGTTGACGAGCTTTGCCGCATCACGGTGGAAATGGCGCAGAAGTGCGGCTTTAAGGAAGATATTTATGTCCGTCCCCTGGCTTACAAGAGCAGCCAGGCGCTGGGAGTGCGTTTACATAATCTGGAAGATGATTTTCTGGTCTTCGCCTTTCCCTGGGGACCGTATCTGGACAAGGATAAGGTGCATTGTTGCATCTCCTCGTGGCAGCGTCCCGGCGATAACGTCAATCCGCCGCAAATCAAGTCCACCGGCATTTACGTCAACAATGCCCTTGCCAAGACCGAGGCGATTGAGAATGGCTACGATGAGGCAATCATGCTGACGCCGGACGGCCATGTTTCCGAGGGCAGCGGGGAAAATATCTTTCTGGTCGAACAGGGCAAACTGGTGACGCCCGCGGTCTACAATAACATTCTCAAGGGTATCACCCGCGATACCGTTATTGAACTGGCATTGAAGGAATTGGGCCTGACCGTAATGGAAAGGCCAATCGACCGGAGCGAGCTTTATACCGCCGAAGAATGCTTCCTGACCGGAACTGCGGCACACCTGACGCCTGTCTCGGAAGTAGACCATCGCAAGGTGGGTGACGGCGAAATCGGCCCGATAACCAAGAAGCTGCAGGAAATCTACGCCGATGTCATCCGGGGTAACAATTCAAAATATTTGGACTGGTGTACGCCAGTATATAAGTAACCTACTTTATCACTGGAATTGCCGCCTGCATTGATTTCAACAGGCAGAGCACATGGCAGGCTTCCTCGAAAGCGGTGGTGAGGTTGTAGGCTTCTTCCATAAGCTGGCCGATAGCGAAACACCCGTGCCCGTATACCATGACAATCTTGCGCTGGGTCAGTGCCTCGGCGATGACGTCCGCCAGCCCACCGGCTTTTATTTCTTCGTTAAACCCAAGGACCGGTATCCTGCCCAGATAATATTTCCCCTCGAAGTTGGTCGGTACTATCTCTCTTTCGGTCAGTGAGAGAGCTACGGCATGGGGCGGGTGTGCATGTACGATTGCCAGTGCCTGCGTCTTCTGGTATATGGTGCGGTGGACAGGTAACTCAACCGAGGCGAGCGGCGTGGCGCGATTATTGCGGGTGACCCCGGTCTCAATGAGGTCGTGCTCGGATAGGCTGTTTAGCATACTGCCGCGGCGGGTGATGATTAGGTGCTCGCCCATGCGGATGCTCAAGTTACCGCTGCTGGAGGAGACCAGCCCGCGGTTGAAAAGGTCGCGCCCGACGGATTGGAATTGGGATAAAAACATCTTTACCTCGGCTTTGCCCAAAGTCTTGTCCTCATTTAAGACCAAAGGCGTAGTAAAAGTCAAATCAAGCCAAGACAATGATTTTGTAATCCGTCTCCTCTGACTTTTCCCAGCTTCATTTGTGGAGGGGGCAAGGGAGGTGAGGACAGGTTAAATCTGGAGAGGAAATGCAGGGTTAGATTCTTGCGATGGGCTTCAAATTTTATATAGAGGAAAGGCAATCGGGTTTTCAGGATAATTTTCGGATGACGCCGATGACTTTGCCCTGGATTTCAAGGTTGTCCGGGGAGACATAAATGGGCTGCATATGGCGGTTAGCCGGTTGCAGGCGGACACGGTCGGATTCAATATATACTTTCTTGAGCGTTGCTTCTTTTTCCGCTTTTAGCCAGGCGGCAACCATATCGCCGTTGTCTGCGGTATTAGTGTATTGCATCAGGACGATATCGCCGTCGTTAATCAGGGCATCTATCATGGATTCACCCTTGACCTTGAGAGCGTAGATTCCCTCGGCATCTCCGGTCAATTCGCGGCTGATGTTGATGGTCTCCGCTGCGGCGGAAACGTCCCAAGTATCGGGTGTGGGAACGGGAATCGGTGAACCTGCGGCAATCATGCCGATGATAGGAACGGGCGTCATAGATAAAGGAATCGTGGAATCGGAGTTCAGGACGATTCCGCGCGATATTTCAGGATGGCGGCGGATGAAGCCGAGCCTCTCCAGTGCTTTGAGGTTATAATCGACGACAGACGTCGAACTAATGTGGCAGCCTTCCTGAATGTCCCGCAACGAGGGCGGATAGTCCTGCTCCGCCAGAAAACGGCGGATAAAACCGAGGATTTGCTGCTGCTTGGTAGATACTGTCTTCATTCAGCCATCAAATGGTAGCGAACATCTGTTCTGAATGATAACGTAATGGAAGAACTTTGTCAATAGCTTGAGTTGCATTATTTGGCATCAATAGGCTGCTTAAGCAGCGCCTTTGCTACAAAACCGCCGAGTAACAGAAATATGCCTGAGGTGACTCCAAAAACCGGGCGGAAGCCAACTGCGGTTGCGATGCTTCCTCCGATGAGAGGACCGAGTCCGCCTCCTAAGGCGTTAGCGCTCTGCGCTATTCCGTAGGCGATACCCTGTCGGCTAAGGGGTACAGTAAGTGCGACTAGAGCATTGGAGGACATCATCAGGCCACCGACGAATATCCCGGTTAAGCCAAAGAAAATAATCAAGTAAACGCTATTTGCCGCAAAAATAGGAGGCAAGTAAAGCAGGCAACTGCCGAGACAGGAGTATATCAGTATCTTTTTAAGAGGAATGTTCTTGCCGAACCGTCCGATGATTAAAGCGGAAGCAGCGGCGAGAATACCCATCATGGAGAAAGCAAGACCGGCGGAAGCTGCTGCGGCACCGGTGGGATCAAGTGATTTAAAGAAAAGCGGGAGAATGGGAGCTATCATCTGCGGACCCGCCTGGATAGTAAAGAGAACGGCGAGCAGCGCCAGCATCTGGCGGGAGCTGATTAAACTCATCACATCGGTCAGGCTGGCATGAGCATGGGACGGCGGGCGTTCGAACTTTTCCTTGACCATGAACAAAACGATAAAACCGCCGGCGGCCAGAAGAAAAGCGGTGGCGAAGAAAGCCGCCCGGTAGCCGAAGCCGTGCGCGACAAATCCTCCCAGCAGGGGACCGAAGCTTTGTCCTGAGAATACTGCCACCATGATTAGCCCCATTGCGTAGGGGACCTTTTCTCGTGGCGTAGTCGTGGCGACGAGGGCGGAAGCGGCGGCGATTGTACCGGCGAGGGTGCCCAGGGCGATACGCAGGCCAATAAAAAGGTAAATATTCGGGCAAACTGCCATCAGCGCCATGACGACCGCAGCGCCGAATTGAGAACGGAGCAGCATGGGTTTCCGCCCCCAGCGGTCAGCGAGGATGCCCCAGATAGGAGCAGTGAAGAACATGGCGATGCCGCTGCTGCCGGTGGCGATGCCGGTCCAAAGGGTGGCTTCCTGGTTACTGAAGTCGCCAAGCTCCTGGATGAAGAGCGCCAAGAAAGAGATAGCGGAGTTGAAGCCGATGAGCACGATGAACTCGGCGGCAACAATTGCGTAAAGGTTCCTTTTCCATTCGGGCACGTTGCGATGCTCCTGTTTTACCTGAGGGTATGAGTCCTGCGGTAGAAAATCGCCATGCTTGGGTTTAGGACTCGACCGTCGTGATGCACTTGCCTTCACTTTCGGTGTGATTTTCCATCTCCAGCTTGTCCATCTCGAGCTGGACGGGGATGGGATAATCCCCGGTGAAGCACGCCAGGCAGAAAATATCCTGAGGTAGTCCCACTGACTTAATCAGCCCCGGGATGCTGATATAACCTAAGGAATCGGCACCGATGAACTGTCGGATTTCCTCGACGCTTTTCTGCGCGGCAATCAGTTCACGGCGGGTTGCCATATCCACTCCGAAGAAGCACGGGTAGCGGATGGGCGGCGCACAGATACGCATATGTATTTCCTTCGCCCCTGCTTTTTTCAGGATGCGGACGACACTGGGTGTCGTCGTGCCGCGCACAATGCTGTCATCGACGACCACCAACCGCTTACCGTCCAGCATCTGCGGGAGGGGATTGAATTTCAGCTTAACGCCCAGGTCGCGCAGGCGTTGGTCTGGCTCAATAAAGGTACGCCCCACGTAGCGGTTCTTGATAAGCCCCTCGGCGATAGGAATACCAGATTCATGGGCATAGCCGATTCCGGCGGCAGTCGCCGAGTCCGGCACGCCCATGACGATGTCTGCCGCCACCGGATGTTCCTGGGCTAATGTAGCGCCCATTGCCTGGCGGGCGGGATAAAGCAGACGGCCGTTAATCACGCTGTCCGGGCGGGCGAAGTAGATAAATTCAAAAATGCACAGACCCTGCCGTGGTGATTCAATACGGTGGCTTTCAATACCGTTGGTGCCGATAGCGACAATCTCACCATGCGTGATTTCGCGGATAAAATCTGCGCCGATATGGTCGAGGGCACAGCTTTCGGAAGAGACGACATATCCGCCATCAACCTTGCCCAGACACAGCGGCCGCACGCCGAAGGGATCGCGCACGGCAAAGAGCCGGTCTTTCGTCATCAGCACCAGGGAATAGGCGCCTTGGATACGGCGCATGGCATATTGAATCTTGCCGACGCAGTCCTTTTCGGGGGAAGACAGTATCAGGTTGGCAATCACCTCGGTATCGGTGGTGGTTTTAAAGACGTAACCCTGCCCGGAAAGTTCCTCGCGGAGGTAGCGGGCGTTGATGATGTTTCCGTTGTGGGCGATAGCAATGGCGTTATCATCCGCGCCGACGACAATGGGCTGGGCATTGCTGATACGGCTGGAACCGGCGGTGGAATAGCGGTTGTGCCCGATAGCGATGTGGCCGGTCAGCCGGCTCAGCGATTCTTCGCTGAAGACGCTGGAAACACGCCCCATGCCAGCGAAGAGGTTGATTTTCTTACCGTCAGCAGTAGCTATGCCTGAGCTTTCCTGACCGCGGTGCTGCAGGGCAAATAGTCCGAAGAAGGTGAGCCGGGCTACATCTTCATTTGGGGCATAAACACCAAATACTGCACAAGATTCGTGCAAGCTAATCCGCCTCTTAACCTGTCAGAACGAATTCTACATTGTCATTATAGCTTATGCGTTCCCAACTGGTCAACGCAGTGCAATTTGGGCAAAGTTCACTCTTGCCAAAGAGTGCCTAAGTAGGTATAATCCTCTTAACAAGCTAAATAATTGGTTAAGGGGGATTGGCATGGCTACTTATTATCCTATCAAATGGGGAGACTATGCCGTTCAGGTCAATTGTGAAGGACTAACACATTTATTAAGCAAGATGTACTCATTCTTTTACCAAACAGACATCATCCCATTTTTCTATTCCACATATATAAGTTATGAACTAATGATACGGCGTAATACCTTGCTAACCAAGAAAACATTAGGCTATGAGTGGCGTTTAGTTAATAGTGAGACAGATGAGCAGGTTTCAAATAAGTATGGTGCGGGGGAGATAAAGCTTCACAGACTATGGGTTCTGAAATTTAAGAGTAAAGCTATTGATATTGGAAGGCTAAAGAAAAATCAATACAAATTGCAGATGAGACTTACAGATGGCGATAAAGCAAGCTCATTTTTTGACGTTACAGAGTTCACCATCAAGGATAAAGACGAATTTGGGGGGAATCTATTTTTGATGATTGGTAGTGCAATTATTGGTGGCATTATTGGTGCAATCATTGGTAGTAATTTATAAATTAATGTTGGGAAGGGGATGTAGCAATGACATTCATACGAGCTAAAGAAATACCACCACGCTCAGGCAACTGGTATGACTACGAAGTGGAAACCATCCACAAGGGTAACAAGGTCATACAGAAATATATTAGATACATTGGTCGGTCAACCCGCCATTCTTCTGGTCTTGGTGCTTCTGGTAGTGCTTCAATGGTAGTTTCTAAGACCGCTCCGGATATTGCGGTAAAACCCGCTCGGATTGCCAAAATGAAAACACCATCAAAGCAGATAGCTTCCGCTCTTGGTATGTACTATGGCGGTATGTCCCTTGATGCTATCCAGCAACAATTCAGACAAGACCACGACTTAGATATGAGCGAAAGTAACTATTGGAACTGGGTAAAGCGGTTTACCAAACAGGCTATTGCTCAGACTAAGAAGTTTAAACCAGAAAACATAGGTGATACGTGGATAGCAGACGAAACGTACATGAAGCTAGAAGGTAAGACTGTCTATTTCTGGGACATAATAGATTCCAAGACTAACTTCATTCTAGCTACGCACCCGTCATTTTCCCGAAGTGGCGGGGATGCCCATATACTAATGCGCTTGGCAAGGATAAAGGCGGGGAGATACCCGAAAGTGGTGGTAACTGACAAGCTAAATTCCTACATCATGGGTGTAGGTGACGAATTCGGTTGCCGTACCGTACACAGGCGGGGCGGCCCATTTAAAACAGTATCAAGCGGGGAATCAACAGCAGAGATTGAACGATTCCATAGGACACTGGAACAAAGGACTAAGGTATTTCAGAAATACGATGATATGGAGACAATCAAGCTCTTAACTAGCGGCTGGTTAATCAATTACAACTTCTTTAAGCAGAATGAAGGTTGCGGGAATATCCCGCCAGCACAAGCGGCAAGCAAGGTAGTGCCTTGTAAAGACTGGAATGACATTGTTATACCAGAAGGGGAAACCGATAAAGACTATCAGGTTAGACTAACACGCCGTAAATCGGTAAAGAAGGGTAAGCCTGTAATGGATGCTACCCTGATACCCTTAAAGAAGGTGGGCTAAAATGAACAAGCCGAATGCTGATTTTTGCCTAGAAATAAACTATGAAAAAAACACATCAAATCCTGAGAGAGTTTTTAAGGCAATGACGGAGCTGATAGAGACTTTCCAAAGTGTTGATAAAGCATTGACTAAATCGATTGATAATAATATTGAGACCATTCTCATTTTACAAGACATAGAAACAGGTTCAATAAAAACGTGGCTTAGTAATGCTTTGAATGCTGTTGACGATAGTGCTTTACACCATCTTGATTGGAAACCGCAAGTCGGTAAATATTTAGTCAAAGCTAAGTATTACATCATAGATTATTTGAATGGGAAAACGACTATTACCAATATTACAGAATTACAACCATTAAGAGAAAAATTATTAAATGAAGCTAAAAACAGTAATTCCAGATGGCTGCCGATATACAACCCGATAGACCTAACCCAATTATTAGATAGCATCCAAAAAATATCTTCTGGTGTCTCATATTTAAGACCACAGGACAAAGTTTCTTATATAACCCCTCAAGAGCGAGCATCATTCAATTTAACGTTTAATCTGACTCCAGAAAAACTACAGGAATTATTAACTGCTAATACGATAAAATCACAAAGGGGAATGATAATTAAGGTAAAGAAACCCGATTTGTTAGGGGAATCTATGTGGGAGTTTAGGTTTGGGGATAAAAACATCATGGCTAAAATGGCTGATAAATCATGGCTATTAAAATTTCAGGCTAGAGAATTTAATATACAACCGCAAGATGCTTTAAGAGTAACTATGGATATTGAGGAAAAATATGATGGGGATGGCAATTTAACTGATACAGATTATACAGTTACCAGTGTTCATGAAGTAATTCCGTTTCACCCCTCAGAGCAATTACCATTAAGCGGGGAGAGTGCCTAATGATACAGGGAAGATTGTACTTTGCCGCAATTTGAGCCAATCCAGGACGAGCTTCATGGCCTGCTCGTCCTGCCGCAGACGGTGCCCGGCGCCTTCGATGATAATCATCTGCTTCGGCTCTCCAGCTGCGGCGTAAAGTCGCCGCGCATGACTGATGTCTACGACATCATCACTGGTACCGTGAATGATGAGTAGCGGGCGCGGCGCAATCCCGGCGATGTGATTGGCGGGTGTCACGGTTTTAAATCCGTCGGCCCAGTCCTCGGTAGAAACGGGAAAACCAGCGTCGCGGATGATGCCGATGCGGCGGAAATGGTCGAGGAGGGACTGGGACGGATCATTGAGGAAGCTGAACTCCGCCGGACCGGCGCATAGCGCGACGCAGGAAATGCGAGGGTTTCCGGCGGCAACGTAAGCAGAAACCGCCGCCCCGGCGCTGAAGCCCAGCAAGGCCATGTGCGTCTTATCGATTTCTGGCTGCCGGTAAAGATAACCCAGTACAGCCTGAAGGTCGCGGCTCCAGCCCAGGATATCGAAGTTGCCACCGCTGTTACGGCAACCTCGGAAGTTAAAGATGAATGCGGCGAAGCCGGAGCTGGTGAACTTTTCCGCCAACGCCGGGTAGCCGCCGTCCGCCGGATCGGGCGGATTGCCGGATGGTATTCCGTGACAGATGCAGACTACGGGCGGAGGCTTATCACTGACAGGTAAATAAAGCTGACCGGCAATTCGTATGCCATCAACGGCAAGGACTACTGCTTTACCCTGCATTTCAATATCAGGCAAGTACGACGGCGGCGTAGATGGTAAAGAGTACAACGATTGCCAGTGCGATGATTCCCAGGATAATCGCCAGACGCATTCTGCCTATCTTATAGCCAAGGTAATCGCCCAGCGCGATAGCGATAACGGTACCGATGATATACTCGACCGCCGTAATCGCCAGTTTCATATCAGGCATTTCGGTCTCCTTGTGGTTATTATAAACGTAAAAATGTGAAATAACAATAGGTTTGACTAACCTTCCCTGCAGTTATATGCTAGGAGAAGAAAAACATTAAGATGAGTTTTCTAGAATGACTAAAAAAGTTTTTCTGGTAATTATCCTGTTTCTTGTAACATTTGCGGCAGGTTGTGGGGAGATATCCGGGATCTCTTCAAGCGCGGCACGGCCGCAAATACTGCGTAAGGCAGAAATTAATGGCAGATGGCAGTTATATCATTTAAAAATCGAGGTGGCGCCCGGTCAGAGCGTGCCGGTGCTCCTGAAGCTGGCGGATGGCGACAAAGTCGATGGGTATTTCTATCTGGAGAAGGGTAACAACGTAAATTTTCAGGTAGCAGGCAGTTCTATCATTTATAGAACGGAACCGGCGGGTACCTCAGGCAGTAGAGTCAGTTCCGACCGTTTTTCTTTTACCGCTATGCAGGGACAGGGCATGAGCTATACTCTCACTTTCACCAATCCGTCTACGAGTGACGAAGAAACTAAGGTAACCGCTTTCCTGGAGTTAATCTACCCCATCAGTGGCGATATCTATATCGAACTGGAGAACAAGAAGTAGTTACTAACCGGAAAGTCCCGGCGTGTGCAGGGAATATCCGTCTTCGTCTTTTTCAAAAAGGTCTTTCAACAGGAAAGTACGCCCGGTCTGGATGGCGGTAAAACCGTACCGCTCCCGGATGCGGTCGATGGTGGCGTTGAGCTTTGCCAGCCGCGGCGTCCTGGTATCCAGCATGCTGGTCTGCTGGCTGCCTTCCACCAGGTTGCTTACTCCGGTGCCGATAAGCCGCACCCTTTGTTTTTCAGTGCGCAGCTCCTTCTCCAACAGTCTGGCGCCGGTTTCAAAAATAGTCTGGTCGGCGGAGGCGGGTTGTTCCAGAGTATGCTGGCGGGTGATGGTGGTAAAATCGGCGTACCTGAGCTTGATGTTGATACAGCGGGCTTGCTTACCGGTTTCTCTTAATTCACTGCCCACCTGCTCAGCGAGGTAGCGCAGTGTCGCCAGCAAAAAAGTAAGGTCGCGGGTATCTTTAGCAAAGGTCGTCTCACGACTTATGGACTTCGCCGGGCCGGGCGGCGTTACCGGGCTTTCATCGATGCCGCTGGCGTGTTCGTGGAGGACTGTCGCGTAAGAGCCGAAGTAATGCCCGAGCAACTTCACCGGCGCTTTAGCCAGTTCACCGATGGTAGTGATACCCAGACCTTTTAAAACCGCCTCGCTCTTTTTGCCGATGCCGGGCAGCCTGCCCACCGGCAGGGGACGGAGAAAATCTCCTTCGCTGCCGGGGGCTGTTTCCAGCAGACCGTCCGGCTTGGACTGTTCACAGGCGACCTTGGCAATTACTTTACCGGAAGCGATGCCGATGGAAACCGGCAGACCGAGCTCATCTTTGACACGCTGTTTTATTTTCTTTGCCATCATGCTTGCCGAGCCGTGCAGCGATTCGAATCCGGTGGCATCCAGGTAAGCTTCGTCCAAACCGGCAGGTTCCAGGAACGGGGAAAAATCGGCGAGTATTGCCATGAACTTTTCGGAAAACTCCCGGTAGCGGTGGAAATTACCCTCGATGAAGATTGCCTGCGGACAGAGGCGGACGGCGGTAGCCAGCGGCATTCCGGAGCGCAGACCGAAGGTGCGGGCTTCGTAGGAAGCGGCGGCGACCACGCCGCGGCGGTCGGGCTTGCCCCCCACGACGACTGGCTTGCCTTTGAGTTCGGGATTAAGCACCTGTTCTACCGAAACAAAGAAGGCATCGAGGTCAATAAGCATGATGCGGCGCGCCATTATTTCCCCCGCGTGATGAACTCTTTGATGCGGCGTTCTAGGGTGCTGCGGGCGATGAGAATGCGGTGCTGGCACTTGAGACAAACGATGCCGATATCCGCTCCCAGCCGCACCACCACCCAGCTATCGCCGCCGCAGGGGTGGAGTTTCTTGAGGCGGACGACATCGCCGAGGCGCAGTTCAACGACCATTCCTATCCCTTGTCAAGGAGCTGGTTTATCTGGTAGCGCAGTTCTCTGGCCGCCCGCCGCGCCGCTGTGGCGAAGTCCTTGCCCGACGAGGCATATAGAATACCCCGTGAAGAATTGATGATGGTCTTTTCCCGCCGGGCATCAACGCCGTAACTGACCACCTGCGCCAGGTCGCCGCCCTGCGCGCCGACGCCGGGAATCAGCAGCGGCATATCGGGGTACGTCTGCCGAATTTGTTTGAGCTCTTCGGGGTAGGTCGCGCCGACCACCAGCCCGATGTTGCCGCCGGTGTTCCACTGGCTGGCTTTGCGGGCGACTATCTCGAACAAGGGAAGATTGTCCGGTTGTACCTGGAGCGACTGGAAATCGGTGGCGCCTTTGTTGGAAGTGCGGCAAAGGATAAAGATGCCGCGGTCTTGATATTGCAGGAAAGGCTCGACAGAATCAAAGCCAAGATAAGGGCTGACGGTTGCCGCATCGAAGTTGAAATTATCGAAAAGGGCGCGGGCGTAAGCTTTGGCGGTATTGCCGATGTCCCCCCGCTTGGCATCGCCGATAACAGGGATATTCTTCGGGACATGGCGGACCGTCTCCTGTAAAGCTTCCAGTCCGGGGACGCCCAGAGCTTCATAAAAGGCAAGGTTGGGCTTGTAAGCGCAGACGAGGTCGGCGGTGGCATCGATAATCGTCCGGTTAAACTCGGCCAGTTCTACTCCCGGGGGCATCAGCCTGGGGTCGGGATCGAGCCCGACACAAACGAGGCTTTTATTATTCCGTGCGGCATCTGCCAGCTTGGCGATAAAATTCACAATTTTACCTGCCTTCAGCGAAAAATCTGCCTTATTCAGAGACTATCGCATCTCGACGGGCGTGGTCAGCGCCTCAGCCGGCAGCATTTTGCCCAGGATTTTTTCCATTGCCATCGTGTGGCAGCACAGGCCCCAGCTGGCGAAGAAAGAGCAGGAACACTGCCATTTGCCATCCTTGTAGGCAGTCTGATAAGTGCTGTTTTCACCGCGGAAATTCACGGCAAGGTCAAGGAAGGTAACCCGTTCAGTCTCCTGGGCGTATCGTTTGGCTTTTTCAACTTTTCCAATCAGGCTTGACTGCATCATGGCAATACCTCCTTAAAACTATAAAGCACTGGCTTATGACAGCACAGTGCTTCTATTCTCTCTGACAATATGAACAGGAAAGGCGGGACCAACCAAATACATGTTACCTGCCTCCCAAGTTTTACTGATTAATAATAACTCTTTTTCGGCGTCAAGTCCAGAGGACGATAAATGTTTGCCTATCCCGAAGCTGTTGCGCTAAAATAAATGGAGAAATAGTATTTGAGGTGATGTGGCATGCCTATCTATGAATACGAATGCGGTAGGTGCCGCTGCCGTTTCGAGTTGAAGCAGGGCTTTGATGCCGAACCGGTGACGACCTGCTCCGCCTGCGGTGGTAAAGCCCGGCGTGTGCTGCATCCCGCGCCCATTCTTTTTAAAGCGGGCGGCTTTTATATTACGGAGAGCCGTAAAGGTAAGGAACCGCGAGAAGTAGATACTCCCAAGCCAGCTGCTCCGAAAGCGGAAACCCCTGAAGCAAGCACGTCAACGGAGCCCGCCAAAGGAAAATGACAGCATGAAGGCGCTCCTTCAGCGGGTCAGCTATGCCTCGGTCAGCGTTGGCGGCGAGGAAGTCGGCAGTATCGGGCGGGGGCTGGTAGTCCTGGTGGGAGTCGCCAATGGTGATACGGTTAAAGATGCGCAATACCTTGTGGACAAGATTGCCGGCCTGCGTATCTTTGAGGATGCTCAGGGTAAATTTAACCTTTCCGCACAGGACACTGGCGGCGAACTGCTGCTGGTGAGCCAGTTCACTTTGCTGGCAGACGCACGCAAAGGTCGGCGCCCCAGCTTTACGGATGCCGCTCCGCCGGGGCAGGCGGAGGAACTGTTCAACGAATTCGTCCGCCTGGCGCGCGAGACCGGACTTAGAGTAGCCACCGGGCGGTTTCAACAGCATATGATGGTAGCAATTCATAATGACGGCCCGGTGACTATCATGCTGGATAGCCGGGACAAAATGCCGTTGCCGGAATGAGTGGGGTGAAAGTCGTGGCTAACAGTGACCGCGAAAAGCTTAAAATCCTGCTGGCGCACTGGGTCGAACATAATAACGAGCACCGTGACGAGTTCCGGGAGTGGGCGGAGAAAGCGAAAATTCTCGGCGAAGCTGAGGTTGATAACCTGATGCAGAAAGCGGCCCGGGAAATGCACCGCTCTGGCGATTATCTTTTGCAAGCCTTAAAGAAACTGGGAGGATGAAAGATGTGCCTTTCCAAGTTGTATGTTGAGCAGGGTACAGAACGTGAGCTCCTGATGGAAGAAGTGGCCTCGCTGGCAGTGCAAGGGGGAAAAGTCACGTTAAAAACCCTCTTCGGCGAACGGAAAGAGATTAACGCCAGCCTCAAAGAAGTGGACTTCCTGAACCACACGATTACTCTGGTGGACTTGAAAGACTAGCTCAGCTTCATGCTCTCCGGCTCAAGCTCCAGACTGATGTCCAGCGCCTTCGGAGAATGGGTCAGCGCCCCGATGGAGATGATATCCACTCCGGTCGTGGCGACTTGACGGACATTGGACAGGTTGATTCCCCCCGAAGCTTCAATCCGGCATCGCCCACGTACCAGCTTCACTGCTTCTTGCATCGCCTCGAGGCTCATGTTGTCCAGCATGACGATATTCGCGCCTGCCGCTGCCGCCTCCTGAGCTTCCTGCGGAGTGGTTACTTCTATTTCAATAATAATTCCCCGGGGCGCATTTTGCTTCGCCCGGGCCATGATTTCCTTAAAACTCAGGCCGGGTTTGCGCAGTGCCGCGAGGTGGTTGTCCTTTATCAGGACAGCATCGCCGAGATGCAGACGGTGGTTTCTCCCGCCGCCGGCGCGCACGGCATACTTCTCAAGCAGCCTTAATCCCGGCGTTGTCTTGCGCGTGTCATAGATACCTGCTCTGGTACCGCTGATTTCATTTACGTACTGGCGCGTCAGCGTGGCGATGCCGCTCAGCCGCTGGATAAAATTGAGCGCCGTCCGCTCGCCTTTCAGGATGCTGCGTACCTTGCCTGAGATTGTGACGGCGATGTCACCGTGTTTGATATTCATTCCGTCGGGAATAAGGATTTCTATCTTCAGCGTTGGGTCTATCTTTGCAAAGACCTTCCGGAAGACTTCCCCGCCGGCGAGCACGCCTTCGGCTTTGACCAGCAGTGCAGCGGTACCCTCCAGATTGGCGGGAATAATGGCTTCGCTGGTGACATCACCGTGGCCAGAGTCTTCCGCCAGCGCAAAATTGATAACGGTATTAATTTGTTCTTCGGGTATATCAAATTCAAGCATTTGTAAATATAATGTGTTTCTGCCAGTCTGGGGAATGCTGAGGGAAATCATCGCGGAAGTGTGCTCCGCGGCTCTCCTCGCGCAGTGACGCTGCTTCGGTGACCAATCGGGCGGTCAGCACCAGGTGATGCATCTCGTAAGAAGGGCGGTCAGCTGGAGCGGGGAGTGACTTCTGCCAGGTCGCCAGCGTAGCCGCCGCGCGGGTCAGTCCTTCCCGGTTGCGAATCACACCGACATTCTCCCACATAACCTGCTGGAGAGCGGTGAAGCTGGGCAGCGATTCTGTTACTCCCTTAAGTTCGCTGAGCGTCGTGCGAATATCGTTACTTTTCTTGAGGGCAGAGGAATTTCTGGTTTCCTTGACGCGCGTTTTTTCGACAATCCGCTTGCTGAAAACAACTACTTCCAGCATGGAATTGGACGCAAGGCGATTAGCCCCGTGTACACCGGTGCAGGCGACTTCACCCGCCGCGAACAGCCCCGGAATACTGCTCTCTCCCCAGGCATTGGTTTTAATACCGCCCATCATGTAGTGGGCTGCCGGTGCTACGGGTATGGGTTCCTTCGTAATATCCAGACCGTGACTCAAGCAAAATTGATAGATATGCGGGAAGCGTGTTGTGACGAGCTGGCGCGGCAGGTGTGTGACATCAAGAAAAACGTTATCCGTGCCGGTCTTTGCCATTTCATAAATAATACTCCGCGCGACGATATCCCGCGGTGCCAGCTCTCCCTGAGGAGTATAGTCATGCATGAAGGCGCGCCCGTGGTTGTTGCGCAGGATGCCGCCCTCGCCGCGCACGGCTTCGGTAATAAGAAAGACCGGTACACCGGGCATATGCAGGGCGGTGGGGTGGAACTGGTAGAACTCCATATCAGCAATTTCAGCACCGGCTTGCCATGCCAGCGCGATGCCATCGCCGGTGGCGATTTCCGAGTTGGTGTTGAATTTATAAAGCTGTCCGGCGCCGCCGGTCGCCACAATCAGGAAGCGCCCGCCGAATTCCTGCCGGACACCCGTTTTACAATCGAGGGTTTTGATGCCGCAGGCGCAACCGCGCTCCATGACTATCTCGGTAGCGAGGACATTTTCCAGGACGGGTATTTTGGTCGATAGCACCTGACGGCTCAGCGTAAGCTCGATGTATTCGCCGGTAGCATCGCCGCCGGCGTGAAGGATGCGGGGCATGCTGTGGGCGGCTTCCATCGTGAGGGCAATTTGCCCCTCCAGAGTATCGAACGGCACGCCGAAATGGACCAGATCGGTGATGCGGTCGGGGGCTTCGGTGACCAGGATGCGTACGGCTTCTTCGGCAGACAGACCATCGCCGGCATTGATAGTATCACGGAAGTGCAGTTCCGGGGAGTCTCCCCGGCCGATGGCTGCCGCGATGCCGCCCTGGGCATATTTGGTGTTGCATTCGCTGATGCTGCCCTTGGTGATGATGAGCACGCTGCCCAGTTCTCTGGCGAGCAGGGCGGTGTACAGCCCGGCGATGCCGCTCCCGACGATGATATAATCGTAGTGCTTTTTCATAATATCGGTGACCTCATCCGGAAAAACGGGCAGCTATTATTGATGCGTAGTTACCTTACCGGAGATAGCATCCTTGACAAAGCGGATGTTGGCGCCGGATTCCACCTTCAGGACGATACTGTTTTGATCGATGCTTTCAATCTGTCCGTGTATCCCGCCGATGGTGACGACGTGGTCGCCTTTTTGCAAGCCCTCCACCAGCGTCTGGTGCTGCTTCTGGCGCTTTTTCTGCGGGCGAATCATGAGAAAATACAAAACGCCAAACATTCCAATTATGAAAGCAAACATCAGAATTGTGCTGCTGGTATCACCGCCACCCGTCGCTGTACCTGCGGGAACAGCACACCCCGCTGCTAATGCCAGTATCGTGATAATTAATCCTGCCAGTAATGCGAGCGTTAACATGCTATCCTGTCCTCCTCGTGGAGACGTTCGGTTCCAGTTTACCCTGAAGCGACCACGGGCTGGTTTTCGTGATATTGATGTTGACTAGTTTTGCGGTATGGTCGTCTTTATCCGTGAAAAATACCAGTTTATCAGTGCGGCTGCGTCCATACCATTTACCCTTATTTTTGCCTTCGACCAGCACTTCAATTGTTTTACCCAGCAACCCAGCATTAATTTCCGAGATGATTTGTTCCTGGAGCGTCTCAACAGAGTGTAAGCGCTCCTGTTTTACCGCTCGCGGCACATCGTCGTTAAGTTCCCGGGCCGCGATAGTACCGGGGCGCGTCGAATATGCGGCTACATGGACTGTATCAAACTTGATTTCAGAAAGCAAATCCACCGTCTCCTGGAATTGCTCGTGAGTTTCCGAAGGAAAACCGACAATCACATCAGTACTGAGAGCGATGTCAGGAACAGTGATACGTATCCGCTCTACTAAACGGCGATAGTGTTCGACAGCGTAGCCGCGTCGCATCAGCTTTAAAATCGCATCGCTGCCAGACTGCACGGGCAGATTAATCTGTTCGCAGACTTTATCTAAATCAGCGATAGCTTTAATCAGCCTCGGGCTCATATCTTTGGGATGGTTGGTGAGAAACCGAAGGCGGAACAGCCCGTCAATCGGGTTTAATTCCGTCAATAGGTCAGCCAGTTCCGGTTTGCCGGGCAGGTCATGCCCGTAGGAGTCCACGTTTTGCCCCACCAGGACAATTTCCCGGGTACCCCGCCGCACCAGTTCGGCGACTTCACAGGTGATGTCATTAAACGTCCGGCTGCGTTCCCGCCCGCGCCGGTAGGGTACGATGCAATAGGAGCAAAAGTTGTTGCAGCCCTGCGCAATGGGAACGTAGGTTATAGGAGCGGGACGTGCCGGCAGGGAAACAATTGACATAACATTGGCTAACCAGGGCGGGCTGTCTCCCGCCTTGAAAAAATAATCGACATGGGGGTAACGCTTTTTGAGATGTTCCATATCGGAATCGATAAAGCATCCGGTTACCGCCAGCAGTTTATCAGGATGCTCATTTTTTAATTTTTTCAATAATGCGATTTTGTTGCTGACGCGGCTTTCGGCGCTCTGCCGTACTACACAGCTGTTCAGAATAATAATATCGGCGTTATCAGCAGTCTCCACAGGCTGATAGCCGAGCCCTGCAAAGCAGGCGCCCAGCCGTTCTGATTCTGCCTTATTCATCTGACAGCCGATGGTCCAGATATAGTAAGCGGGCATGCCATTCCGTCCTGAAATAAATATAGCTCTTTAAGAAAGGCATCACAAGGAAAAAATCCGGCCGGTCTACCATCCGGAGCTCTTAACGCAGGCTGGCGGAGGGAGTGGGATTCGAACCCACGACCCCAGAAAACCCAGGGTAAGCGCTTAGCAGGCGCCCGCACTAGACCACTATGCGATCCCTCCGTAGGGTCGCTGTTATCCAATTAAATATATCATAATGTGGCGCTTTGCTCAAAGAAAGTCAGGAGAAAAGGATAGGCCAATAATGACTGGCATAACAGTTTCTGATTTGCTATGCTAATATCTATATGAAATTCAATAAAAGCCTGATAATCATTTCCGTCATCATCATCGCATCTTTTATCATCGGCATCTATTATTATCCTCAGATGCCGGACCGGATGGCTTCCCACTGGGATGCTCAGGGGAATGTCAATGGCTATATGTCGCGCTTCTGGGGGCTTTTCTTCATGCCGTTTCTCTCGCTGGGGCTCTCTTTTTTGCTTGTCCTGCTACCTAATATCGACCTGCTGAAAAAGAATTTTGAGACTTTACGGAAATCCTACCACCGCTTCCTGGTAATTTTTTTTCTGTTCCTTTTTTACGTCTATTTGCTGACCATTCTCTGGAACCTTGGCGCCCGGTTCGATATCACGCAGTTGATGACTCCTGCGATGGGCCTTTTAATCTACTGCTCCGGTGCTTTGATTGAAAAAGCCAAGCGGAATTGGTTTATCGGCATCAGGACAATCTGGACTTTGAACAGCGATAGCGTCTGGGAAAAAACGCACCGTATCGGCGGGAAACTGTTTAAAGCAGCGGGAGTTATTGCGCTGCTCGGGATATTCTTCCCGAAATACGCGATTACATTGATAATGGTGCCGATCCTCGGCGCGGCGATTGTATCCGTGATATATTCGTTCGTCGCTTATCGAAAAGAGCAGAATGCCGTCCGCGGTTAGCTATTTACCCTGAAATTCGGGCGGGCGTTTTTCCAGAAAAGCATTTAAGCCCTCTTCGTGGTCTGCCGTCTTGACGCAGGTCGCCATGGTGGCGAACTCCACGTCAATCTGCTGCGTTATGTTGTTTTCCCGGCTTTTTTTCAGCGCCTGGCGGGTCAGATTGATTGACACTGTAGGTCCGCGGGCGATTTTCCCGGCAAGCTCGCGGGCGGTCTGCATCAAGTCGGCGGCGGGCACGATGCGGTTGAGCAGCCCGATTTGCAGTGCTTCGGTGGCGGTCAACGGCTCGCCGATGATCATGATTTCGGTAGCCTTGGTCGGTCCCACTATGCGGGGCAGGTTGTAGGTCATCCCGATATCTGGCGTTATCGCCATGCGGTTATAGCCGGCGAAGAATTTGGCTTCTGGCACGGCGATGCGGAAATCACAGAAGATGGCGATGGCGAGCCCTGCACCGGCGGTCACGCCGTTAATGGCGGCAATCATAGGTTTTGTGAAATTATCCAGGGTGAGGGTCAGGTCTTTGAGCAGATGGTAAAGTTCGTCAAGCGGTTTGCGGCGTAACCGGGCAAGGTCATTAGCATCCAGTCCGGCGCAGAAACCCCGCCCTGCACCGGTGATAATCAGCGCTTTAACATCATCATCAAGGCTCAGTTGAGGCAGCAGTTCCTCCATCCCTCTGGCGATAGCGTCGGTGAAAGCATTGAGCTTCTCAGGACGGTTGAAAGTCAGTGTGGCGATGCCGTCAGCTTTTTCCAGGGTCAATCCTTCGTAGTCCATATTTTCCTCACTCACTTATTACGGGCGGCGCCGGTAATCCCGGCTAAACCAAATATGTTTTCCTGCTCCAGAAAACTGGCGATGCCTTCCAAAACGTCCTGCGGGGCGCGTGGGTTAGCGAAGCTCATCGTGCCGACTTCAACGGCGCTGGCACCCGCCATGATGAACTCGATGGCATCGTTACCATTAGCGATGCCGCCGCAGCCTACTATGGGTATTTTT
The DNA here is from genome assembly GCA_028712355.1 of Dehalococcoidales bacterium. GTDB lineage: Bacteria > Chloroflexota > Dehalococcoidia > Dehalococcoidales > RBG-16-60-22 > JAQTQH01. The sequence goes on along the minus strand of JAQTQH010000002.1, from coordinate 10,324 downwards.
ACCGCACCTGCGACGGTGTAAACCATGTATAGCGCCACCGGCTTGATGGCGGGACCGGAAAGACCTCCGGTGATGTTACCCAGCACGGGACGGCGCTTCTTAATGTCGATGACGGTGGCTTTCAGCGTGTTGATAAGGCAAATAGCATCGGCACCGGCATCGGCGACGGCGCGCGCGATTGGCACTATCTCGCCGGTGTTGGGCGTGAGCTTCACGATGATTGGCAGCGAGGTGGCAGCCCGGACGACACGCGTCACGGCCGCCGCCGGACCAGCACTCGCACCGAACTCGGCGCCGCCTTCCTTGACGTTGGGGCAGCTGATATTCACCTCGATGCCGCTCACACCGGGAACGCTGTCCAGCTTCTTGGCTATATCGCCGTATTCTTCGATAGAAGAGCCGGCGATATTGACGATAACCGGCACCCGCCATTTCGACCAGACCGGTGCCTTTTCGCTGATGAGAGCATCCACGCCGATGTTCTGCAGGCCGATGGAGTTGATTAAACCTGAGGCAGTCTCAACGAGCCGCGGCTGGGAATTACCATCGCGCGGCTTGAGTGTAGTGCCTTTACAGACAATAGCGCCCAACTTCTGGATGTCAAAGGTATGTTCGTATTCCGTGCCATAGCCGAAGGTTCCGGAGGCAGTCATTACCGGGTTCCGTAGCATCAAGCCATGCTTGTTGCAGGGAGCCAGCTGGACGGATAAATCTGGGGTGTGCTTCATTGCTCTTACTTTCTCGTTTGAAAGCTTAGCAGACTACCTGTCGCAATGCAAATATCTTTTAGACAGCAATAATTACACAATGGTTTTTTACGGCAGGCATCTTTGGCGAGAGTGACTAGCAGAGCATGGAACTCATTGAAAAGAGATGCATCAGGGGGTAAATTTTCCATGAAAAGGCGCTGGTAAGCGGTATAGGTTTCTTCTGATGGTTTGAAACCAAGCCGGCTCATGATGCGGCGGGTATAAGCGTCAATGACGAAGGCGGGTTTATTTGCGGCATATAGGATAATGGAATCGGCAGTCTCTTCACCGATGCCGTATATCGCGAGTAGTTCTTCCCGAAGGTCGCTCAGGCTGAGGGAAAAGGTTTTTTCCAGATTATCATGGTATTCACGCAGCCATTCTGCCATGGCCTTGAGTTTGGCGGCTTTCATATTGTAATACCCGCAGGGGTGGATTAGATTAGCAAGCTCGTGTGGCGGCAAATCACGCAGGGCCTGTGGTGATAATGCTCCGGCGGCTTTCAGATTGCCGATAGCTTTTTCGACGTTGACCCAGGCGGTGGACTGGGTGAGAATCGCGCCTGCCATGACCTCGAAAGGAGTTTCCGCAGGCCACCAGTGCTGGAGACCGTAGCGGGTCAGCAGGCGCTGATAGATTTGGGTCAGAGTTTGCGCTGGTGGTGTCTTATCCATGGCGGCGCTTTGGCATCGTCAACCGAGTCATGCCCCGGGATATAGGGCTTGATATCAATAACAGGGGTTCCGTCGATAGCTTCCAACCCCTGTACCTTGAGGATATTACCGCGGCGCTCCAGAAGCGGGACGGTATCTTTGCCGATGGGATTGGGGCGGCTTGGCGAGCGGCTGGAAAAGACCCCTTTTTCGGGGATGGCAGAGTCGCGGCGGGGATGCACTTTCATCGGGAACGGCTTCGGGGCGCGATGCATCCAGTAGAGCACAATGATGTGGGAGAATTCGTCCAAATTGTCCAATGCGTCGGTAAGGTCGTCGTTTACCACAATCTCGGAAATTATCCGGTCATTGTCATGATGCCCGGTTTCCTTGATTTTGTTACGTACGAAACCGATGGGCTTGACCGTGAAAACAGACGGTTCTGCAACCATTAATTCTTCTCACCTATTCCAGCGGCGTCATGGTGAGGAGCTTCTTGGCAATCTGGGGGTATTTCGCGATAAAGACTAACTCATCCTCGACGAGCGGCTTGTGTGATTCTACGTTAGCGTAGCGCACTAGTTCCAGTACCTCGTTTGCCTCTTCACGGGATTTAAATTTGACATCCATTTGTCCCATGACATGGCTGAACCCGGAAATGCCGCTGTACTGCCCGGTGATGATTTCCCGGCCGGTCTCCACTTTAACCGGTTCACCTCTTCCCAGGTCTTCATAGCTGTACAATTCGTAGTTTTCCGGGTCTTTAAGGACGCCGTCGGCGTGGATACCGGAAGAGTGGGCAAAGGCGTTGGCGCCCACGCCCGGCTGGTTTATGGGAATCGGCACGTCGAAGGCGTAGCTGGTGAACTTAGCGATTTCCCAGGAGCGGCACAGGTCAATCTTGTTGCCCAGAGGGTATTTTTCGGCAAATTGCTTGGATTTGGTTAGCGCCAGGATGACGGCAATCAGGTCGGCGTTGCCGGCTCTTTCCCCGATGCCGTTGACAGTGGTGTTAATATAAGAGTCCTGCCCGCCGTCAAGTGCACCCTTGGCGCCGGCGATTGAGTTTGCTACCGCCATACCGAGGTCGCCATGGCAGTGGATTTCAATCGGCATGCTGGTATTTTCGGCAAGCTTTTTACATGACTCGTAAATCGAAAAGGGATTATCGTAACCGAGGGTATCGCAATAGCGCAGGCGCATGGCGCCATGTGCTTTAGCCGCTAAGCCGAACTTGACCAGAAAATCTATATTAGTCCGGGAAGCGTCCTCAGCATTGACGCCGATGCTTTCGGCACCGTGTTTACGTGCGGCGTCCACTGCATCGGTCATTTCTCCGATGATGCTGTCTCGGGTCTTCTTGCCGTGGAACTTGCCGTTAATCATCTGGTCGGAAGTGGATATGGAGAGGTTCAAGTGCCGGATGCCGGGCACGCGTTTGAAGGACAGTTCCACATCTTCCACAATAGCGCGAATCCACCCTTCCAGCCGGATAGGTTTCAGCACGCCCATCTCGGCAAGCTCCAGGTTAGCCTGTAAATAGTTAGTCTCGTGGCGAGTGGTGGGGAAACCGAATTCGGACTGGAAAACGCCCATTTCGTTCAGGTATAGGTTAATCATGGTCTTTTCCAGCTTGGATAGCCCCAGCTTGGCGGTCTGGACGCCATCACGGTTGGTGACATCAATAAGATAAATTTTAGGCATCGGTTTTCTCCCGGGCGGAATCTTGCAGAGTATTGAAATACACTCCTGATATTTTTATGGTAACACATTCTTTTCCTAGCGGGCAAGCAAGTTGTTGCAAGGCTGGGGCACAGGTGTTACCATGAATCCTGAGGTAATATGGACATCGGCGTATTGAAAATAAGTTTCCGCATCCCGGAAAACGAGTCACTCAAGGGCAAGCGGCAGGTGCTGAAGTCCATTACCTCGCGCATCCGTAACAAGTTCGAAGTCGCCGTCGCCGAAGTGGAAGACCAGGATGTCTGGCAAATTGCCACCATCGGCATCTGCTGCATCAGCAACGATAAACGGCACACCAATCAAGTTCTTTCCCATATCGTTAACTTCGTCGAGGGCAGCCATCTCGACGTAGAGATGCTCGACTATGAGATAGAAATCCTGACGGTCTAAGTGAAGTGGATACCGTTTTTGTCATTGCGAGCGCAGCGAAGCAATCCCTTCCGATGGGTCAGCGAGATTGCTTCGTCGCTATGACTCCTCGGAATGACAGGTATGAATAACTTATGAATGCTACCGCCTTCCTCAATCATCTCCGTGCTCATTCCGATTACCAGAAGCAGATTGCTTACATCGAACATATCTGGCCCCGTGAAGCGAGATACGGTATACTGGATGAGACTCTCGACATGGAGTTACAGGAGTGTCTGAATAAACACGGTCTGTCGCGCCTGTATCAGCATCAGGCGGAAGCGGTTAACCATTTACGGCAGGGCAAAAACGTCATTGTTTCTACTTCCAGCGCCAGCGGCAAGACCCTGTGCTATAACATCGCGATAATGCAGGCATTGCTCACCGGGCCGGGCAGCCGTGCCATTTATCTCTTCCCCACCAAGGCGCTGGCGCAGGACCAACTGCGCAGCCTGAGGGAAACCTTCAGCCCCGACCTGTTCCCGCCGACTGAGTTCGCCACTTTTGACGGGGATACGCCCCGCGAAGAACGGGCAGATGTGAGAAAGCAATCCCGCATCGTACTGACCAATCCGGATATGCTGCATGTTGGTATCCTGCCCAACCATGCGGCATGGGCGTCGCTCCTGCGCCGCTTGCGCTACGTGGTGGTAGATGAAGCCCATATCTACCGCGGCGTCTTCGGGTCGCACGTGGCGGGGGTGCTGCGCCGCCTGCGAAGGCTCTGTGAACTATATGGAGCGAAACCGCAGTTTATCCTCGCTTCGGCAACGATTGCCAATCCACATGAGCTTGCCGAAAGGCTGGTAGGTTTACCGTTTGAAGTGGTGACCGGAGACGGCTCTCCGCACGGTGGCAAGGACTTTGTCTTTTGGAACCCCCCTGTCATCGATGCGGCGAAAAGCCTGCGGCGCAGCGCCAACAGCGAGACTACCTTCCTCTTCACCGAGCTGGTTAATAAAGGAATACGCTCGCTGACCTTCGTGCGCACGCGGCGGCTGACCGAATTCATTTATATTTTTGCCAAGCGGGAACTGGAAAAGACCAATCCCGAGCTGGCGAAGTTGATAAGACCTTACCGCGGTGGCTATCTGCCGGAAGAAAGACGGAAAATCGAGCGGGAGCTTTTTGGGGGGAGGCTGCTGGGGGTGGTGGCGACCAACGCTCTGGAACTGGGCATAGACAGCGGCGGGCTGGAAGCCACCGTGCTCACCGGCTACCCGGGCAGTATCGCCAGCACCTGGCAGCAGGCGGGACGGAGCGGACGGCGGGAAAGCGAGTCGCTGAGCTTCCTCGTCGCGCTGGACAATCCGCTCGACCAGTATTTCATGCGGCACCCGGAATCATTTTTCGGAAGGAATTTTGAAAATGCGCTGGTCAACCCGGAAAACCGGTATATTTTGAGGGCGCATCTGATGTGCGCGGCATGGGAACTGCCGCTCACTAATTTCGACGAGCGTTTCTTCAGCTCAGCGTGGGTTGAGCAACGGAAAGTGCTGGAAGAACAGGGAATTTTGCGCGAGCGGCGTCAAAAGTGGTACCTCGCTCCGTCCATCTCTTATCCGGCCCAGAATATCAATATCCGCTCTTCTAGTGGGGAAAATTACGTTGTCATTGACACCTCGACCGGCTCGATGCTGGAGACGGTAGAAAGCAGCGTCGCCTTTTTTCAAATACATCCCGGCGCAATCTACCTGCACCAGGGCGAAGCCTACATCATCAACCGACTCGATTTGAAGACGCATACTGCCTATGCCGCGCCCACCAAAGTCAACTATTATACGGAGACCAAAGAAATTCTCGATTTGCACATTTTAAAAGTCCTGCAGAGCAAGACGGTGGGCAAGGTGAACGTCTATCTGGGCGAGGTCGAGGTAACCAACAACGTCGTCGGGTTCAAGAAGATGCGCCAGTTAACTAACGAGGTCATCGGACAGGAACCGCTCGATCTGCCGCCCATTGTTTTTCCCACCATAGCGCTCTGGTTCGACCTGCCGCCGGAGGCGGTAACTAAACTGACCGCGCAGCAGCTTGATTATGCCGGGGGACTGCACGCCACCGAGCACGCCGCCATCGGTATTTTGCCGCTATTTGCCCTGTGCGATCGCAATGACATCGGCGGTCTGTCCACTCCTCTCCATCCCGATACCGGCAGGGCGCAGGTCTTTATCCACGATGCCTACCCCGGCGGCATCGGCATCGCCGAGAAGGGCTATGAAATGATAAACGAACTGTGGCAGGCGACGCTCAAAGTAATTGCCGAATGTCCCTGTCAGGACGGCTGCCCCAGCTGTATCCAGTCGCCCAAGTGCGGCAACAACAACGAGCCGCTGGACAAGGAAGCTGCGGCGATTTTACTGGAAGGACTGCTGGAAGTATAACCGCAATTTTCCATTTTCACGCGGATTAGCTATACTGGTATCAGGGGTTGGTGGAGGGGTATCTTACTTTAATTATTTCCGATAAGGGCGGTGGTCTAAATTCTTAATTTGTTTAAAAGAGCGCTGCAGCGCAGCCATGATAGCTGGTTTGGCAAGGCCATGCGCCTGTTCGAGCGTAATGCGATAGATGAAGCAGTCTGGACGGAACTGGAAGAATTGCTCATCTCTGCCGACGTGGGCGTCAATACTACCGAAAAACTCATTGCAACGGTGAAGCAGCAGATTGCCGAAGCGAAACTTACCGACGGCGAGCAGGTACGGGACGCTTTGAAAAGAGAGATGGTCAACATTCTCAATCTGCCTGCGAAACCCGCCATGAATAATGTTACACCACCAGAGGTCTGGCTGATTGTCGGTGTGAACGGCAGCGGCAAGACAACCTCGATTGCTAAACTTGCCTGTAACTTGAAAAGAAATGGTAAAAGCCTGCTTTTAGCGGCGGCGGATACCTTCCGCGCCGCGGCCATCGACCAGCTCAAGATGCAGGGGGAAAGGGTGGGGGTGGATGTGGTGGCGCACCAACCGGGTGCCGATCCCGGGGCGGTCGTTTTCGATGCTATTCAGGCAGCACGCAGCCGCGGCGTCGGATATGTTATCATAGACACTGCCGGGCGGCTGCATACCAAGTTTAACCTGATGGAAGAACTGAAAAAAGTACGCAGGGTCGCCGCCAAGCTGGATGTTACCGCTCCGCATGAGGTAATTCTGGTGCTGGATGCGACTACCGGTCAGAATGGATTAATGCAAGCGAAGTACTTTGCCGAGGCAGTCGGCGTGACCGGTATTTTTTTGGCCAAGCTGGACGGTACGGCAAAAGGCGGCATCGTGCTGGCGATTTGCGATGAGCTGCGTATACCCATCCGGTATATCGGCATTGGCGAATCTTTAGAGGATATGGCGCTCTTCAATGCGGAGGAGTTTGTCGAGGCGTTATGCTCTTGATTGCACGGAGGAAAGATGATTACGATTAATATTGACCCGATCGCTTTTACCATCGCGGGATACGGTATCAGGTGGTACGGTATTTTCCTGGCGCTGGGTGTTATCGAAGTACTGCTCTGGACTTTGTGGCACGTCCGGAAAAGTTCCCGTGTTACCTATGAGACGGTGCTTAATGCCGCTCTTGTGGGCATCCCTTCCGGGATAATATTTTCCCGCCTGCTCCATGTCATTGACGAGTGGGAATATTATCGCCAGTATCCCGGTCTTATCATCGGCGGCGATGGGCTCACAATCTATGGTGCCGTACTCGGCGCGGCACTGGGCATCTTCATATACAGCCGCTTTAGTAAGGTCCCCTTCGGCTACCTGGCGGATATCATGGCGCCGGGAATTTTGCTGGGGCAGGTAATTGGACGGGTGGGCTGCCTTTTCAACGGCTGCTGCTATGGCGTAGAATGCAAACTCCCGTGGGCGATTGTTTACGGTAATGCTAACAGCTTTGGCCCCATCGGTATCCCGGTGCATCCCACACAGATTTACGAGATCATCTTTTTACTGGTTGCCTTTGTCATCGTAATGTTACTGAGAGGTCGTTTCCAGCCGGACGGCTCGTTATTTATTATCTACCTGGGCCTGTATTCGGTGTGGCGTTTCGGTATCGGCTTCCTGAGAGAAGGCAAGGTATTTTTCTTTGACATGCAGCAGGCACAGGTAGTGGCCCTGATAGTGGCGGCTATCGCGATTTACTGGATAGCGTTCAAATCACGCTGGATTAGTAAAACTTTCGAAGAAGAGGAAGAGACTCCTCCACTGCCGCCTCCTGACAGCAGCAACAATAGCGAAGTCCAGAGCTAATATCCGAACAAGTCCTCGCTTTCGTTGTGGGAGAAAGTTCGCTTGATGGGGCTCTTGGCTTACGCAGTGATTTCACCATTATCTTACCTCTTTCATTCGGGGAGAAGTATTTAATTGGATTAATTCCCGCTCGGGGTAAAATCCAGGATGTTGAGCCTCAGCCGGCGGCTGCCGTTCCAATCGTCGGCTTCCAGGTTATAGACGATGTCCATGTGTGAACTTACCTCGTTTCGGCATTCACCGGCACGGAACGCCACTCCGTCCCAGACCGTACCGCCCTGTTTCAGCTTCATTTTCAGGTGATCGCCGGCCTTACCCATGGTGTGGCAATCAATCACCTCTACCCGGCGGCTGAGAAACACGGGCGAAGGGTTGCCTCGCCCGAACGGTGCCAACATTTGCAGAATATTGAAGACGCCGCCGCCCAGATCCGGCAGGTTTACCTGGACATCAATATCCAGATGGGGGCGCAGGTCCAGCCCTTTAAATTGGCTGTCGGCAAGACGGGTAAGGTGCTCCAGTAAAGCGGATAAATTCCCGGTAGACACGGTGAAACCGGCAGCCTGTGAGTGCCCGCCGAATTGCTCCAGTAACGCGCTATTTTGCTTTAAGGCTTCAATGATGTTGAACTCGGGGATGCTGCGGCAGCTGGCGTTGCTGACTTTGTCGCCCTTTCGGACAACAATTGCCGGGCGGTAAAATTCTTCAGCGAGCCGGCTGGCGACCAGCCCGGCGACTCCGATGGGATATTCGGCATCGCTGGCGACCAGCAATTCGGTAACGCCCTGCGCCAGTACCTGTTCGCGTGCCCGGGCGTAAGTTTCCGCGGTCAACTGTTGCCGTTCCGCGTTCTTTTCCAGCGCCCACTTTGCGAGGCGGCAGGCTTCCTGGGGTAATTCGGTAAGCAGCAGCTCATATCCTGCGGAAGCGTGCGCCAGCCTGCCGATGGAGTTGAGGCAGGGCGCGATGACCCAAGCAATTTTATCGGCATCAAGACGGCCGGGTTCGATGTTCGCCTGTGCCATCATCTCGCTCAAACCGAGCCGCGGACTGGTATTGATGAGCTTGATTCCTTCTTTCACCAGGTAGCGGTTTTCCCCGGTGAGCGGTGACATGTCCGCAATAGTCCCGATAGCCACCAGGTCGGTCAACGGTTCCAGTTGCTCTTCCTTACCCAGTGATTGGTACAATGCCTGCAGCAACTTGAAGGCAACACCGACGCCGGCTAACTCACTTCCGGAAACGGAATGGTTATTTAATTTGGGGTCAACTATGGCGACGGCGGGCGGCAGCTCGAAAAGTGGTGTGTGATGATCGGTAATGATGATATCCAGCCCCTTGCGGCGGGCTTTGCTGACTTCCAGGTTGCTGGTGATGCCGCAATCTACCGTGATGACCAGGCTGATGCCTTTCTGGCGCAGTTCTTCGAGGACGAAGGTGGTCAAGCCGTGTCCCTCGGACTGACGGTGTGGAATATAGGGGACGATTTTACCGCCGAGCGCGCTCAGCCCCTGCACCAGCAGAGCCGTGGCCGTAACGCCATCGGCATCAAAGTCACCATAGACTGCGATGTTCTCGCCAGAGAGGAGAGCCCGGTAGATCCGGCTCATTGCTGGCTGAATATCCGGCAGGCAAAATGGGTCAGTGGCGAGCCGCCGATCGCCGGCAAGGAAAGGCTTAATCTGCGTTGCATCAGTAATGCCGCGGTGGTAGAGAACCTGTAATACCAAGAGGGGAAGTTCTGCCGTCCCGATAATGCCTTCGGGAGCCGGCGGTAACAGGTTCCAGCGATTATGGTTCATGCCTCAGCATACTTTCGCGTGATGAGGACCGAGTTATGACCTCCAAAGCCGAAGGCGTTGGACACGGTAACATTTAAATGAGCCTGCCGGGCGACATTAGGCACATAATCCAGGTCGCATTGCGGGTCGGGGTGCTCTAGGTTGATGGTCGGCGGGATAATACCATTCTGAATGGCGAGGATGCAGAATGCCTCTTCAATTGCCCCGGCGCAGCCAATGAGGTGCCCGACCATCGATTTTGTCGAGCTGACGGGTATCTTGTAGGCACGTTCCCCCATCGCCGTCTTGATTGCCTTGGTCTCCATAACGTCGTTTAGTTGTGTCGAAGTACCGTGAGCATTGATATAATCCACCTCATTCGGGGAGACTCCTGCCTTTTTCATCGCCACTTGCATGGCGCGGGCGGCGCCTTCACCGGTCTCCAGAGGTTGGGTAACATGGTGAGAATCGGCGGTAGCCCCGTAGCCGATGATTTCTGCCATGATAGCGGCGTTGCGCCGGTGGGCGTGTTCCAGATTTTCCAGGATAAGGATACAGGCGCCTTCACTGATGATAAAACCATCGCGTTCGGCATCGAAGGGACGGGAGGCTTTCTGGGGAGCGTCATTCCTCGTCGAGAGTGCTTTCAGGGCATTGAAAGAGGCAATACCGATGGGATTGATGATGGCTTCGCTGCCGCCGGCAATCATTACCTCGGCGCCGCCGTGCTTGATGAGTTCATAGGCAGCGCC
>JAQTQH010000034.1 GCA_028712355.1 Dehalococcoidales bacterium | reverse complement strand
GGGCACCTTCCACGCCATCTTCGCCCGCATCCTGCGCATCGAGGGCAAGGCTATCGGCATCGCTCCGGAGTTCGTGATTTATGACGACGACGACCAGATTAGCCTGCTCAAGCGGGCGCTCACCGATGTCAACCTCGACCCTAAACAGTACGCCCCGCGCGCTATCCAGACGGCGATTTCCGCCGCCAAGAGCAAGCTGCTCTCCCCCGCCGATTACCTGCCGAAGCACCGCAGCTATTTCGACGAGATAGTGCAGCGCGTCTACGAGCGCTACCAGCAGCTGCTCACCGCCAGCTCCGCCCTCGATTTCGACGACCTGCTGATGAAGGCGGTGCAGCTTTTCCGTGATAAGCCGGAAGTCCTCGCGCGGTACCAGTCGCGCTTCCAGCATGTCCTGGTGGACGAGTTCCAGGACACCAACCTTGTCCAGTACGAGTTGATGAAGTTGCTGGCGGCGCAGCACCGCAACATCTGCGCCGTCGGCGACCCCGACCAGTCTATCTATTCGTGGCGCTCCGCCGACCTGCGCAATATCCTGAATTTCGAGAAGGACTATCCTGATGTGAAGGTCATCCTGCTGGAACAGAACTACCGCTCGACGAAAAAGATACTGGAAGTGGCTTCCCATGTCATTTCGGCGAACCGGAAGCGCAAGCAGAAAGACCTGTGGACGGAGAACGAGCCGGGCGTGCCGCCCACACTCGTGGAGACCTACACCGAGCAGGAGGAGACGCAGTATGTCGTCAACGAGATTGATGGCATGATGCGGCGCGGCGAGGCGGCGGCGGGCGATTGCGCCGTGATGTACCGCACCAACGCACAGTCGCGCGCTCTGGAAGAAGCCTTCATCCGCTACGGCATGCCGTATCGACTCGTCGCCGGGACACGCTTTTACGAACGGCGCGAGGTCAAGGATATTATCGCTTACCTGCGCCTGATGCAAAATCCCTACGATACGGTCAGCCTGCTGCGGGTCATCAATGTGCCGCAGCGGGGACTCGGACAGCAGAGTCTACTGGAATTGACACGCTGGGCGCGGTCGCTGAACATGCCCGAATACCGGGCGCTGCAGCAGTTATTAACCCAGCCGGAAGGCGAACATCCTTTCAGCCAGCGCACCTTGCGGTCGCTGGTCTCCTTTACCGAAATGATGGAAAACCTGATGATTAAGAGCCGCGAGCTGAACACCGTCGACCTGTTCGACCTGCTGGTGGAAAGCTCGGGGTATAAAACCTATATTATGGCGCAGCTCGACGGCGAGGAGCGCTGGGAGAATATCCTGGAACTGCGCACGGTGGCGCAGGAGTACCGCGAGCAAACGCCGCCGCAGGGGCTGGCATCTTTCCTGGAAGGCGTGGCGCTCGTCTCGGACGTCGATGCCCTGAACGGCGGCATCGATGCGGTCACGCTCATCACGCTGCACCAGGCGAAGGGACTCGAGTTCCCGGTGGTGTTCATCGTGGGCGTCGAAGACGGCATCCTGCCACATATGCGGTCGATTGACGACCCCGACCAACTCGAGGAGGAGCGGCGGCTCTTTTACGTGGGTATTACGCGGGCGCGGCAGCGACTCTACCTTTTACGCGCGTTCCGGCGCAGCCTGATGGGGGCGAGCAATGTGACCAAGCCCTCGCGGTTTTTGCATGACATCCCGCCGCAGCTCGTTACGGGCGGCGCGCCGCGCGAGGAGAGCGAGCGGCAGGTGGCGGCGGCGCTGACCGCGTGGAACCGGCCTTCTCCTGTGAGTGCCGCGCCGAAGACGGCGGTGCCTCTGCCCGAGGTCAAAGCCGGCGACCATGTGCGGCACGGGCAGTTCGGGGAGGGAGTGGTGGTGAGCACCCGCCCCGTCAAAGACGACGTGGAAGTGAGCATCGCCTTCACCGGCATGGGCGTCAGGAAGCTGCTGCTCAGCCTGGCGAAGATAGAGAAGATGTAATTCATGGTATTGACAACTTACACGAAAACGTGTAAAATCAGATAAATTTTATGCCCATCCAACTGCTGTCCGAAAAGGTCATCGCCCGGATTGCCGCCGGAGAGGTCGTCGAGCGGCCCGCCTCGGTGGTGAAGGAACTGGTGGAGAACGCCCTTGATGCCAGCGCCCGGCGCATCGTGGTGGAGGTGATGGGGGGCGGGGTAAAGCTCATACGGGTCACCGACGACGGCAGCGGCATACCGGCGGCTGAAGTCGCCACGGCCTTTGAACGACATGCCACCGGCAAGATAAGCAGTCTGGATGATTTGCAGTCGATTGCCACGCTGGGTTTCCGCGGCGAGGCGCTACCCAGCATCGCGGCGGTGGCGGACGTGGAAATTACCACGCGGGTAGAAAGTGAAGCAGCGGGCACGGTGCTGGCGCTGGAAAATGGCGCGGTGGTGGGTCGCCGCAGCGAGGGTCGTTCCCGCGGCACGACAATTACAGTGCGTAACCTGTTCCGCAAAATCCCGGCCCGGCTCAAATTCCTCAAGTCCAACGACACGGAAAACAGTCACATCGCCAATGTGGTTACCCAGTACGCCCTCTGCTCCCCGGGGGTCGCTTTCACGCTGGCGGTGGACGGTCGGCAGGAACTGCACACGCCGGGGAATGGTAACCTCATTGATTGTATTATCGAGGTGTACGGACTGGAAATCGCGCGCAACATGCTGACGGTAGGTGAAGAGAGTGCCGACTGGCAGAGCAACGCCAACCCAATTAAAGTCATGGGGATGGTCGGCGCGCCGCAGGTGAGCCGGACGGGCCGCCACTACCTGAGCTTCTTCGTCAACCGGCGCTGGGTGAGCAGCCGGATTCTCGCATTTGCGGTGGAAGAGGCTTATCACGGACTGCTGATGACGGGCCGGCATCCGGTCGCGGTGCTCAATATCGCGCTGCCGACGGCGGACGTGGACGTTAACATCCATCCCGCCAAGAGCGAGGTGAAGTTCCGCGACGAGCATGCCGTTTTCGCAGCGGTACAGCGGGCGGTGAGAAGGACACTGGTCGCCGAGGCACCGGTGCCGCACATCGAGGAAGTTATCGCTCCTTATGCCGCGCCGCCGCATCAGCCGATTATGCGCCAATCTGCAATCCCGAAAAGCAGTCCCGAGTTGGTGGCCGGGTTGATGCCGTTGCTTGCCGCGCTGCCGGTACTGCGGGTGCTGGGGCAGGTACAGAAAAGCTACATCGTCGCCGAGGGACCGGACGGGATTTATGTCATCGACCAGCATGCCGCGCACGAGCGAATTATCTTCGACCAGCTTCGGGAGCAGCGTTCGCGGCAGCAGGTGGAAGTGCAGGGACTACTTGAGCCGGCGACCTTCGAGGTGAGCCCGCGACAATTGGAAGCGCTGCGGGCGCGACTGGGCGAGCTTGTTGAGTTCGGCTTTACGCTGGAGGCTTTCGGCGAGCGGACCTATCTGGTGCGGGCGGTGCCGGCGGTGTTGCAAGAGCACGACTGGCCGACGATGCTGCGCGAGTTGCTCGACGGCGGTTCGGCAAATAGCGGCGAGGAAGCTATTATCGCTACTATCGCCTGTCACGCTGCGGTGCGGGCGGGTAAAGCCCTGAGTGACGAGGAGATGCGGGCGCTGGTGCGCCAGCTGGAAAAGACCGCCAATCCGCACACCTGTCCCCACGGTCGCCCCACCCTGATATACCTGGGTAACGCTCAGCTAGAGCGGGAGTTTGGGCGTACCTGAAGCGGCGTCCTGCCCCGACCTTTGAATCAGCTCCCAGCGCACCATACCTTCTTCAATGAGCTGGCGGATTTTACGTTCCGAGGCGGTCAACTGGTTGTTTTTCCCGCTCTTGATTTCCATGATGACGATTTCCCGCGGATCGCCCTGCGCCAGCCCGGGAAACACGATGAAGTCGATGGGATTACCGATAAAGCGGGCTTCGGTGGGGTCGTAGCGGAAGTCGGGCAGAAAGGGCGCCATCTGCTCGGTGAACTTTCCGCCCAGCACGGCGCGACTCTGGTTAATGGCATCGCGGGTGGCTTTAGCTCGTTCCTCCGCCCATTTCTGTTCGCTGTCCTGCTGCCACTGGCGGAAGCGTTGCTCAAAGATGAATCGTGCGATGTAGTAGGTGAGCAGTATGCCCATGATGGTGCTGACAACAGCGATGGCAACCACTGCGGCGGTCGGCATGATCAACCTCCCCCGTAACCTTTCCTCTCCCATCGATGGGGCTTTGTATTACAAATGAGTTTCTTTGTCACCCTGAGCGTAGCGAAGGGTCTCGGGGTGGTGTGACCAACAGTTTGCCACAGCCCCGATCCTGGATTCTTCGTCACGCCCGCCCGTTAAAGCCTTGTTCGGCGGTCAGGTCGCTCCTCAGAATGACATTTGATACAAGCCCATCGAGTGAGGGATTGTACTGTATCGGGAATAGTCTATTTCACCGGCTGCTGGCTGCTGCCCGGCTTGACCAGGGGTAACCCGGCGGCGCAAAGGGGGCATTTCTCCGGCGTATAGGTGATGGTCGCGGCGTGGTGACAGGCGAAGAACGGCGCGCCGAAGTCAGGGGGCTGGTTGGTGCGGTCGATGAGCACCGCTACGCCGATGACCTTTCCGCTGATTTTATTCACCGCGCCGAGGACTTCGCGTACGGAGCCGCCGGTGGTCAGGACGTCGTCGACGACGAGCACGCGGGCGTTGGATTCGATGCTGAAGCCGCGCCGGAAGAGCCGCTCGCTGCCTTCTTTCTCGGCGTAGATGCTCTGCACGCCGAGTTGCCGGGCGACCTCATGCGCCAGGATGACGCCGCCGGTCGTCGGCCCGGCGACCACCTGCACGTTGTCTTTCGCGAAGCGCTGTGCAATCATAGTGCAGAGCTGCTCGGTGAAGCGGGGGAACTGGAGCACGCGGAACTTTTCCCAGTAGACCGGGGAATGCAGCCCCGAAGTGAGCAGGAAATGACCTTTCAGTACGGCGCCGGCTTTCTCGAAGATTGCCTCAACATTTTCGGTCACGCTCAGCCTCCTGTCCGCGGGATTAGTTTACTTTACCATTGAAGCGGTCAACTGCTCGTTAAGGGGATAGGTGGGCACGACGCCCCAGGTATCGGGTGGCCAGGTGGAAAGCCAGGCCTTGCCGACGATGTCCTCGCGCGGCACGGTCCAGCCGCGGTGGGAATCGTTGCTGTTATTGCGGTTGTCGCCGAGGACGAAGTACTCGTCCGGGGGCACGGTCATTTTATCCAGTGTGTAGGTGGGCGGGTCCATAATGTAAGGCTCGTCGAGCCGCTTGCCGTTGACGTAGACCGCGCGACTCCTGATTTCTACGGTATCGCCGGGGAGCCCGATGACCCGCTTGATGTAGTCGCCGCCGTTGTTGGGGGCGTGGAAGATGACGACATCACCGCGCTGGGGTTCGCCGAAAACGTAGGCAATCTTGTTGACCAGCAGGCGCTGTCCCTCGTGGAAGTTGGGCTCCATACTGGTCATGAAAATGCCGAAGGTCTGCAGCGAGACGCGGAAGCCCACGCAGATGATGACGGCCATCGCCAGCGTAATCAGGATTTCTTTAAAAAAAGACTTCATCCGTACGATTCCTCAGCTACCGATTATAATTATAGAACATTTGATTATATGACGCCAGTAGAATGGTTTACTTGACGAGCTATCTCGGGTATAATTCTGGATACTTAATACGTCTTAACGGAGGTCTCTAATATGCCCAGAACAGTCAGGCACCGGTTCGCGCATGTGTGTATCCTGGTCAAAGACATCGATGCCGCCATCGAGCATTACACCCATATTCTGAGCGCCGTCGCGCCGCAGATGCTCAAGGGGAAAATCGCCAAGCAGGAAGGCCGCATGGACAACGACCACTACCTGACCGCCTTTTTCCCAGCCATCGGCGAAGCCTGCGATATCCAGCTGCTCCAGCCGGTGAACGCCGATTCTACCGTCGCGCAGCGGCTCGCCAGGTTAGGCGAGGGCGTCCACCACATTGCCTTTACCACGGGGCATCTTGCGGACACCTTCCGCGAACTCAAGGAGCAGGGCGTGCGCCTGCACGGCGATTATTTTATCAAAGATGGCAGCAACCCGAAGCTGCAAATCGTCTGGATACATCCTAAATACGCCCACGGCGTGCTGATTGAGGTGATGGACGAGTACAGTCTGGTGGATGGGATGCTCAAGGAAGTGTAAACAGAAATCCCTTTCCTGTCTCTCTTTTACAAAGGGAGAAGCTTGCAAGTTTCCCTCTTTGAAAAAGAGGGACTAAGGGAGATTTTCCCATTACTTAACCCACAACCTTGCGCCATCGGTGATGAACTCAACCGTGCCACGTGAATCGGTGCGGTAGACATTCTGCGCTCCAACAATCGTTTCCAGTCGCTGCAGTACTTCGTCGTCGGGGTGTCCGAACTTGTTGTCTTCTCCTACCGAAATGATGGCAATCTGCGGGTCGACCACGGCAAGGAATTCCGCAGTGCTGGAAGTGGCGGAGCCGTGGTGGGGTACTTTTAAGACTGTGCTGGCGAGCGGCGCGCGCCGCAAAATAAGCTCCCGTTCCGCATCTGACATAATATCGGCGGCGAGCAGGAAGCTAACCTCTCCATAACTCAGCCGCAGCACCATGCTGTTATTATCGATGTCCGACTCCGTACCGGCCAGCAGTGGTTTTACCGGGTGCAGCACTTCAAGCGTTGCTCCGCCGCTCAGGTCGATTTGCTGTCCCGCTTGCGCCCCGGTGCTTTTTATTGCCTTGTCCGCAATAAGCTGCCGCCATTCGGCATACACCGGCGACTCGTAAATCAGATCGGGGTAAAGTAACTGATTTACAGAAAAGCGGTGCAGCGCCGCCACCAGTCCCGCAAGATGGTCGGTGTGGGGATGGGTCAGGATGAGCAAGTCCAGCGTGCGGTCCCAGAAGGGCATCTTATCGCCCAGTGCCAGGTTGAGCGCCTGCGACCCGGACCCGCCGTCAATTAGAATTTGACTTGAACCCTTCTGGATGAAGATGGCGTCGCCCTCGCCGACGTTGAGGAAGCTGACGCGCAGTTTATCGTCAGGCATGGTGGCGGCGGTAGCGGTCACCAGAATAGCGATAATCACCAGAGGCATGAGCACCCATTTTACAGATAGATGCGACAGGAAGTCGGCGGATGCTCCGATTCCTGATTGGACCGACTTGATATCCGCCTTGAACCTCCGCCAGTTGCTTCCGGCCCATAGCAGCCCGGCGAGGACGGTGTAGTAGCCCGCGATGAAAACGGGACTGGCAAAATCAGCGCTGGTAGCGGCAAAGGGCAGTTCCGCCAGCAGGTTGACGACCAACAGCAGATAGGACAGGAACAGCCAGGTAAGCCAGCCCAGTAACTGGGCAAGGGGCATCAACAGGCCAGTCAGGGCGGTCAGCGCCCCGGCGGTGATAATGGCGGGCATGACCGGCAGGGCGAGCAGTGTCGCCAGCGGCCCCGCCGGTGAGAAAATGCCGAAGTAATAGGCTACTACCGGCCATACCGCGATGATAGCGGCAAGACTGATACTCAGACTATCGGTGGTCAGGACAGCGAAGGAGTCCAGCGCGCCTTCTTCGCCGATTATCGACTTGACGGCGCTGCGCCCCCAATTTTGCAGAGCCGGGGCGATAAGGACGAGTCCTGCCATGGCGAGGAAGCTCAATTGAAAAGACGCATCGCCGAGGATATGGGGACTGGGGATGGTCATTAGAGCGGCGGCTAAGCACAGGGCGGGCAGGACGTTACGCTGCCGCCCCAACGCTTCAGCGATGAGAAAAAGGCTTGCCATGATGGCGCCGCGGACGACGGGCGGGTTCAGCGCGGTGAGCAGGGCATAGAGCCAGATGACACCCAGCGCCAGCCATACGTAAAGGTAATGCCTCTTGCCGAAGATCCGTATGCCGATGCCCACCAGCATCCCTGCGATGATGGTCAGATTCAAGCCGGATATTGCCAGCAGGTGCGTCGTGCCGGTGCGGGCGAAGTTGTCCTTCAGGGACTGCGGCATGGTCTCGCGGGTGCCGAGGACAATCGCCTGCGCCAGCGATGCCTGCGGCTCCGGCAATACCCGTGACAAGGTCAGCGCCATCTGCCGGCGCAGCGAGTACAGCCAGTCCAGCGGTTTATTACCCTCGTTTCCTGCCACGAGACTGGTTTCAGGGTAAGTAATGGTGCTGTAAATGCCTTGGTGCGCAAGGTAGCCGCGGTAATCAAAATCATCAAGCGCGGTAGGCGTCGCCAGCTTGCCGTTTATTTCCAGCAGGTCGCCGTAGCGGTAAGCCGGGTAATTGGGCACGAACACCAGTACCGTTCCCAGCACTGGCTGCCAGCTCCCTTTTATCTTGATTTCGCGGGCGGACAGGCGCAGGTGCGTCACTTTATCCCTGACTTCGGGGTCGGCGGCAACGGTGCCTATGATTTCAGTAACACCACGATCATTGTAATAGCGTAATTGCTGTTCATTAATGGTATTCTGGCTGGTGTAGGAGTGGATGGCTCCTCCAGCAATAGCAAACAGCATGAGACTGGCGAGGATGATTCTCTTTCGGTTATGACGCATGAAGAAAAGCATGGGCAACGGGGCAAGTCCGCTTAAAATGGCGGTAGATGGAAGCGGAAAGCTCACCCCCAGGAAGATACCGATTACCCAGCAGCAACTAAGAAAGATAAGCGGCACTGGTCTCCTTTCCGGGAATTATTCTGCCACGGTAATCAGGTGCTTAATATTATCGTAAGTCGCTGTGCCGATGCCTTCCACGTTCAGTAAATCCGCGGTATTGCGGAACCCGCCGTGTTTTGCGCGGTAGGCGATGATTGCCTGCGCACGAGTCTCCCCGATGCCGGGTAAAGCCTGCAGTAACCATGCTTCCGCACGGTTGAGGTCAATTTTCTGGACTTGTTCCTCAATTGTCCGGGGAACAGATAGTCGAAGCCGGTCAGGCGCGGCGTCAGCAGCGAGTCCCCCGGCAGCATTAATAATATCATCGAGGCTGTCTCCTGCGTATACCGGGTAAATTCCCGGGTTGTTGACTCCGCCGTCCACGTAGACCTCCCCGGCGATTTGAGGGGAGGGTTTCAGGATTATCTCCAGCGGCGCCGCCTGGGCATACCGCAACCATGCTGCGATGCTGCCGGTGATGATTACTGCGATGAGGAGAATGACCAGCAGCGCCCGGAGGTACCTGAGCTTGCTCTCGGTCATGATAAGCCGGCGCTAAGCGCCACTGAGGGCGGCGCGTAAAGCCTCTTCGGTTTGCGGTGTGGTGAGCGCAATCACGCGGTCGCCTTCCTTCAATACCGAGTTAGCGGTCGGGACATAAGGCTTGTTTTCGCGGGGGATGACCAGCGTGAGCTTGCTCTCCGCCGGCAGCGCCAGTTCCCTTACGAGCTTGCCTGCCGAGGTGGATTCCGGAAGGATGCGGATATCCACCATCTCCCAGCCTTTGTCCTGCATGGTCAGGATGTGGGTCAGCGGATGGGTCGTCACCTCGCGCTCGATAGCCTCCAGGATAAGGTTGGTGGCGCTGATGGTGATATTGATACCCAGTTTTTTGAAAAGGTCCTCGTTGTCCGGGTTGCGCAGGCGGGCGATGGTGGTGGGCACGTTGAATTTGTGCTTGGCGACCTGGCAGGAGACCATGTTGTCTTCATCGTCGCCGGTGACGGCGATGAACATGTCGGCGCGGCTGGTACCGACCTCGTTCAGGGTGGTCGTTTCGCAGCCGTCGCCGCGGAAGCACACCGAACCGAGTTCCTCGGTAATGGTTTCACAGACCTCCGACTCTTTTTCCAGAAGGAGTACTTCGTGCCCTTCGGCTAATAATCCCTTGGTCAGGTAATAACCTAATCTGCCGCCGCCGACTACGATAATATACATGTTTCAAACCTTATGCGATTATTTTGTCCCGCAGTAACTGGGCAAAAATCTTGGTGGGGCTGATTGCCTCTATGCCGAGTCCTTCAAAAAGTTCCTGCCGCAGGGGGTCATAAATGCGGCAGAGCACGCGGGGCACGTTGAAAATGTGCTTGGCAACCTGGCACGCCATGATATTGCGGTTGTCTCCCTGGGTCGTCGCCACGAACATTTCGGCGGATTCGATACCCGCTTTTTGCAGGACATCCTGCTGCAAGCCGTTGCCCAGCAGCGCCGTCCCGCCGAAATCGGAAGGCAGTCTGCGGAAGCTGTAGGAGTCATTATCCAGCACGGTGATCTTATGTCCGTCGGCATCCAGCAGACTGGCGAGCTGAGCGCCGACCCGTCCGCAACCCATAATCAATATGTTCATATGCTTTCCTCAACGGTTATCATTGCTGTAGAAGGATGACCGGGCATGGAGCACTCTTGAGAATGTAGGGCACGATATTGCCGATGCTGAACTGCCCGAAGCGCTTTTTCTGGGAGACTCCCATGATAATGACATCTGCCTGCTTTTCTACTGCCTCATCAATAATTGCCGGGCCGGCCTCGCGGGCTTGCAGCACGTCGGTCTCGATTTCACAGTCCTGGTTCTCGGCGATTTCCTCGATGTGGTCCAGGATTTTTTCCGCGGTGGCGATTTCCGGTTCGATTTCGGCGTCGATCGGCAGGGCGCGTTTTACTGTGATGACGTAGACCGCCCAGATTTGCCCCTTGTCTTTCTTCGCCAGGCGGCAGGCCAGTTCCATGGCACCTTCATCAGCTCCCCCGCCCCCGGCGGGAACCAGGATGCGTTTAAAATCCATAGCTTCCTCTAATTTATTGCCTTGATATTATAACCTTGTTAATGAGAATCTACAATAGGTGCTATTGTTTTAGCTTCGCAGTATCAATCGTGCGCAGGTACCGTTTTCTCGGTGATTCTGATTTCAGCCGGCGCAGATAGGTGTAATAAATCGCCAGCCCCAGTAGCATCCATGCCAGACCTACCCATCGGCTATAGGGCTGAGTTGCCAGAATGATGCACCAGATAGTAGCGGTTGCGGCGAATCCGATGAGTGCTGTTACGGGTAGTTCGCGCCCCTTGATTTTAATGTTGCCTCTAAGCTTGAAGGGGCGCGGCATCTCCGGCTTTTTGATGCGTAACATGATGATGGCAATGTGGGCGAACATGAAAGACAGCAGCGAACCGAAAGTGTAAAGCGCCCCCATGTCCTCGAAAACAGTTGATTCGAAGAAGCCAGGGATAAGGAGGGCAATTGCGACACTGCTGAACAGCAATATCGAGATGTATGGGGTCTTGAAGCGATGATGGATGCGGCTGAATGCCGGCGGCACCAGCTTGTAGCTGCCCAATGAAAAAGCCAGCCGTGAGATGCCGATGAGCCCGGAGTTGGTGGCGATGAGCAGGATGGTGCCGGCGAGGACGGCAATCATCGGCTTGAGGATATCGCGGATGTGGGCTATCGGGAGATGGGCGGCGATACCGGCGACCGGGTCGCGGGCCCATTCCGAAGCCAGCTCCTGGGGCGGCATCGCGGAGAGCGAGATTAGCGAGATACCGGCGAAAAGAACCAGCACGGTGATAATCATCAAAAAGAGGGCGCGGGGGATCCTTTTCTCCGGTTGTCTCGTCTCCTCCGACATCTGCGAAGCAGTCTCCACGCCGGTATAGGCGATGCTGGCGAGCGCAATGCCCAGTACCAGGTTTTCCGTGGAAGGCCAGTTATCGAAGATGCGGTGCACCAGCACCACGGGGTCAAAGAGCAGGATGAAGCCGATGATAATCAGGGATACCTGGGTGGCGATATCCAATACCGCTGCGCCGACATTAACAATAGAGGTCTCTTTGATGCCGATAATGTTTATCAGCATTAGAAAAGCCACAATGCCGATAGAGGTTATCGTGCTGGCGGCGGGAGAGCTTTTGAATGGTTCCCAGAAATAAGCCAGGTAAGGCGGAATGGTGAACGCCGAAATAGAAATGGTGACGATGTAGCTCAACATCAGCGCCCAGCCGGCGGAGAACCCTGCCATGTCATTGAAAGCATGGCGGGCGAAACTGGCGGAGCCGCCCGCTTCCGGCAGCGCGGCGGTGCCTTCGGCGTAGGTGAGGGCGGTAAAGATAAAAAGGACGCCGGCAGCACCCAGGGCGATGGGCGTAGCGCCCAGGGCGACCAGTGCGACGATGCCCAGGGCGTAGTAGATTGAAGAGCCGACATTCCCATAGCCGGCACTGAATACCGCAGCAACACCGAGGACTCGCCTCAGGTGGAAACGCCGGCTGCGGGAAGGTCGGAAGATGGTGTCCCCGGGTTTGGGGTGCCAGATAGTATTCATATAATAGCCCTCCGAGGGGCAATAGGGGTATTTTATCTGTCTCCTTGTCAAAATGTCAAATATAAAAGAGCTCGAGTTATTATCATGCCTGGTGTCATTGCGAGGCCATCCTGTTGAGTAAGGAGGTGCGGCAATCTCGTATGCATTGAATGGGATTGATGAGCCGCGATGACTCCTTGCAATAACAGCACCGGCCAGGATTGAGTAATAGAGGCTTCCGGTAAGCCTTGCATTAACGGTTGACTCTGAGTTAGAATTAAGCATAACCGCTAGGGGTGCTCAGGGCTGAGAGTCCTTCCCGGGAGGACAACCCTTTGAACCTGCTCTCGGTAGTGCGAGCGTAGGGAAGCGGCAGTCAGACCAGGGGTCTACTGCTCGATGCCGCAGCCCTTGGTTTTATTATTTTCAGGGGGGCTTGAATGACACAACTGGAATCGGCGAGGCGGGGCATTATCACTCCGGAGATGGAGGCAGTCGCGCGTGCGGAGAAAGTAGAGGCGGAGTTTATTCTGCAAGGCATAGCACAGGGCAACATTGTCATTCCGGCTAATGTCAAGCATGCCAATCTGGAGCCGCGCGGCATCGGCAAAGGGCTGTCCACCAAGGTGAATGCCAATATCGGAACTTCTTCCGATTTTAACGATATGTCTGTCGAGCTGGAGAAGCTGCGCGTGGCGATTGCTGCCGGGGCGGACGCAGTCATGGACCTGAGCACCGGCGGGGACATTGCGGCGATGCGGCAGAGGGTGATTGCCGCCAGTCCGATTCCGGTAGGCACTGTGCCGATTTACCAGGCGGGCATCGGCGCCATTGAAAGACACAGCGCCATCGTCAAGATGACGGTTGATGATTTGTTTGCCGGCATCGAAGCCCATGTCCGTGACGGCGTCGATTTTGTCACCGTGCATTGCGGCGTGACACGCTCGGCAATCGAGCGGCTCAAGCGGCAGGGCAGGGTGGCGGATGTCGTCTCGCGGGGCGGGGCTTTCCTCATCGGCTGGATACTCCATAATGAACGGGAAAATCCGCTTTATGAATACTATGACCGCCTGCTGGAGCTGGCGCGGGAATATGACGTAACGCTGAGCCTCGGTGATGGGATGCGTCCCGGCAGTCTCTCTGATGCCACCGACCGCGCCCAGATTGAGGAACTGATTACCCTGGGCGAGCTGGTGGAACGCGCCTGGCAGGCGGGCGTGCAGGTGATGGTGGAAGGGCCCGGGCACGTGCCGCTCAACCAGATTGAGACCAACGTGCAATTACAGAAATCGCTCTGCAAGGGAGCGCCCTTCTATGTGCTGGGGCCGCTGGTGACTGATGTGGCGGCAGGCTATGACCATATCACCGGCGCCATCGGCGGGGCGATTGCCGCGGCGGCGGGCACCGACTTCCTGTGTTACGTGACGCCGGCGGAACACCTCGGTCTACCCGATGCCGAGGACGTGCGGCAGGGCGTGATTGCTTCGCGCATCGCGGGGCATGCCGCGGACATCGTCAAGGGCGTCAAGGGCGCCGCCGATTGGGACCGGCAGATGTCACTGGCGCGGAAGCGCCTTGACTGGCAGGAACAGGCGCGGCTCTCTATCGATCCGGAACGGGCCAAAAAAGTGCGCAGCAGGCGGTCGACCGCCGGCGAAGCCTGCAGCATGTGCGGGGCTTTCTGCGCCATGAAGCTTGTTGAAGAATACCTCGGCGTGCATCCGTCGGCAAGATGCTGACGGCTGGGTGTTGTCCCGGTTGACAACTATACCGAATATAGTAGGATTATTACCAGTATGCGACTTTTTGGTACTTCGGGTATTCGGCGCCTTTTCGACCGTGAACTTGTCGAAATAGCTTTGCGGGTGGGGCTGGCGGTGGGCGCGAATTGCCGGAAGGTCGTAGTGGGCACCGATACCCGTACCTCCGGCGCCGCCTTGAAACAGGCGGTCCTTTCCGGTCTGCTGGCGGCAGGTGTCGGGTGTTATGATGCCGGAGTCCTGCCCACGCCTACTCTGGCATTCGCCACCTGCAACTTTGATGCGGGCATCATGCTTACCGCCTCGCACAATCCCCCGGAATATAACGGTCTCAAGCTGCTCAATCCCGATGGTTCGTCATATACGTTAGAACAGCAGGAAAAGCTGGAAGCCCTGATTCTTGATGATTCGCTGAAAGCGGCGTCATGGACGGAACTGAAAAGCAGCGCTTGCTACGAAGGTGCTGTTGAAGAGCACATGACGCGGATTTTGCAGGACTTTCCCGAAAAGAGAAAGATAAAAGTGGTGGTGGATTGTGGCTGCGGCGCTGCCTCGGTAATCACGCCTTGTCTGTTAGAGAGGATGGGCTGTAATGTGATAGCCCTCAATAGTCAACCTTCCGGATTTTTCCCTCATGATATCGAACCTGTCGAAGCCAATCTGACCGGCCTGATGAAAGCTGTTCGTGAATCGGGCGCGGTGATGGGTATTGCTCATGACGGCGATGCCGATCGTATGATGCTGGTGGATGATAAGGGCAGGTTCGTCTCCGGAGACCGTCTGCTGGTTATGCTTGCCCGCGCTCTGAAAGCAAGAGATGTTGTAACTACCATAGATGCCTCGATGGCGGTTGACGAAGCGGGCTTTGCGGTGCGCCGTACGGTGGTGGGTGATACCGCGGTCTCGGAAGAACTGCGCAGGGGCGGCGGCGGCTTCGGCGGGGAGCCATCGGGCGCCTGGGTCTTTCCTGAAATCTCGCTCTGTCCCGATGGTATTTATGCGGCGGCGCGAGCGGCGGCAATAGCAAGTCAGTGTAAAGTTTCGGAGCTTGTCGATAGCATTCCGATTTATCCGATTAAGCGCGGTAATGTCGCCGGGAAAGCGCCTGCCGATCTGGCAACATGTTTAATGGCGATGTCACCGCTTTCCGTAAGCAATACCGATGGTGTAAAATTAAATTTCAAAGACGGCTGGCTGCTTGTCCGTGCTTCAGGCACCGAACCGAAAATCCGCCTGACGGCGGAGGCGAAGACCGAAGCTTGGGCGAGCCGGCTTTACGAGACCGGTGAGAAAATAGTGAAAAGCGCCATCAAGGGGGGAAGTTGAAAGCAGTTGTTTTAGCCGCCGGCGAGGGTAACCGCATGCGTCCGCTTACCTATACCCGACCCAAGGTGATGCTGCCCATCGCCAATAAGCCTATCCTGGAGCATTTACTTACGGAAGTGAGCGCCGCCGGCATCGAAGAATTCATTTTTGTCGTCGGCTACTGCGACGAGCAGGTGCGGCAATACTTCGGCGACGGCAGTAAATGGGGCGTCAGTATTGGTTACTGCAACCAGAGGAAACAGATGGGCAGCGCCGATGCCGTAAGAAGCCTGGAGGGATTGGTCGAGGGGAATTTTCTGGTGCTGAACGGCGATATTATCGTGAAGCAGGAAGATATCCGCCGTCTGGCGGCGCACCACCGGAACACCGTTAGTATCATTGAGGTGGCGGACACGCGCGGGCTGGGTATCGTCCAGATGGAGGAAGGTAAGGTTATCGAGATATACGAGAAGGTGGAAAATCCTCCCTCACGCATGGCGAATGCCGGGCTGTACCTGTTTACTCCGGATATCTTCGCCGCTATCCAGAAAACGCCCAAATCACCGCGCGGGGAATATGAAATCACCGATTCCCTGCGTCTTCTGATGCAAGCGGGGCAGGAAATTCAATCCAATCAAATCAGGCAGTGGCTCGATCTGAGCTATCCCTGGGACTTGCTGGAAGCCAACGAACGACTCATGACCGGCATGGAACCGCAGGTCATGGGCGAACTGGAAGATTACGTGGTCATCAAGGGTTCTGTATCAATCGGCAAAAACAGCCTGGTGCGGTCAGGCTCATATATTGAAGGTCCCGTTATCATCGGGGAAGATTGTGAAATTGGCCCGGGTTGCCATATCCGCCCCTGTACCACTATCGGCGATGGCTGTAAAATTGGTTTCGCCGTTGGTATCAAGAACAGTATCATCATGCGGGGCAGCAAGCTGCCTCACCACAATTACGTGGGTGACAGCGTAATCGGGGCGGACTGCAATTTCGGTGCCGGCACCAAGGTCGCCAATCTGCGGCTGGACAAGAAAAACGTGACGGTGGGCGGTATTGATACGGGTCGGCGCAAGCTGGGCGTGATTATCGGGGACGGAGTGGAAACCGGCATCAATTCTTCTATTAACGTAGGCTGTGTCATCGGTAACAACGTGCATATCGGACCCGGAGCCTTGGTCAGCGGCAACGTTGCACCGGAAGCGAAGATTTTTTAAAGAGCGGGTCAAGACCCTTTACGGGAGGTGACTTATGAAGCAGGCGGTAGTCCTGTCGGCAGGCGAGGGGCAGCGTCTCCGGCCTTTCACGGTGAACCGTCCCAAGACGATGCTCAATATTGCGGCGAAACCGGTCTTGCAGTATGTCATCGAAGCCCTGGCGCAGAATGGTATCCGGGATATTTTACTCGTGGTAGGCTATCGCAAGGAGCAGACCTTCAGCTACTTCGGTTCCGGGGAAAACTTCGGCGTAAAGATTACATATGTTACCCAGGACAAGCAGCTGGGCACGGCGCATGCTTTAATGCAGGCGAAGGACATGACAGGGGAAGAGTTCCTCGTTTTGCATGGCGATAACTTAATCACAGCCGGCACTATCGCCCGGTTTGTGAAGATAAAGCCGGAAGCGATACTGGTCAAGAGAACTAATGCTCCTTTGCGCTATGGCGTGGTGTCTCTGAGCAATATGGTTCTGAAGAAAATCGAAGAAAAGCCCCGGGAAGCGGGCAGTAACACCGTAAGCGCGGGTATTTACTTTTTTTCGAAAAAGGTCTTTGATTACATTGAAACCGAGGCGGGTATTCCCGATGTCCTGAATAAGATGATTGCACAGGGGGTTACCATCAATGCCATGGAGACGGCAGACACCTGGCTGGACATCATCTATCCCTGGGATATTCTGAGTCTGAACAGCGCCGTGCTCGGCTGGAAAAGAGGCAGCATCGCCGGAACTATTGAGAATGGGGCGTTTTTGAGGGGTCAGGTGTCGGTGGGGAAGGACACCGTGATACGTTCGGGTTCATACATCCTGGGGCCCGTGGTCATCGGCAGCGGTTGCGATATCGGGCCGAACGTAACTATCCGCCCGGCGACCAGTATCGGGGATAACGTGGTGCTTGCCTCGTTCATCGAGGTCAAGAACAGCGTGATAGGCGATGATGTCAATCTCGCCGCCGGCAGTATCATTCAGAACTCCGTCATTGATAATGGCTGCTTTATCAAAGAGCATTTTACGGCAGGCAGCAGCCAGGTTGAAATCAAGGTCAACGGGGAATACCATCAGACCGAAGTCGGGGCGATGCTGGGCGAAGGTTGTACGGTAGGCAGTAATGTCTTCGCGCAGCCGGGCGTCATCGTGGGGAACTACTGCCAGATTAAGGCGCAGAAATCTATCAACGGACGGATTCCGGAAAAAAGTCTGATTTTCTAGGGAGTACGCAATGTGTGGTATTGTTGGCTATATCGGCAGCCGGCAGGCCCAGCCTATTTTGCTGAACAGTTTGAGTAAACTGGAGTACCGCGGTTATGATTCCTGCGGTATCGCCATTGCCGCGGAACATAATACGGTGTACAAGGACGTGGTGCGGGTAAAAGTACTGACCGAGACCCTGCCCCGCATCGAGGGGAATACCGGCATCGGGCATACCCGCTGGGCGACGCACGGGGAGCCTTCGCTGATTAATGCCCATCCCCACTGTGACTGCACCGGGCGGATTGCCGTCGTTCACAACGGCGTCATTAATAACTACCAGAAGCTCAAGAAGCAGCTCATCAGCGAAGGTCATCTCTTTGTCTCGGAGACTGACAGCGAAGTGATTCCGCATCTCATTGAGAAATACTATGAAGGCAACCTGGCAGGTGCGGTTGAAGCGGCTTTACAGGAAATCGAAGGTTCCTACGCCATCGCCGTCACCAGGGAAGGCGTGCCGGAACTGGTGGTAGCGCGCAAAGACAGCCCGCTGATTATCGGCATCGGCGACCGGGAGAATTTCATTGCCTCGGACGTGCCGGCGATTCTGGACTATACCAACCGGGTGATTTATCTGGAGGAGGGCGATATCGCCGTTATTACGCAGGACAAGGTGAAGGTTAGAGGCAACGGTGCGGAGGTGTTCCGGAAAGAGCACAAAGTCCTGTGGACGGTGAAAGACGCCCAACGGGGCGGCTACGAACATTTTATGCTCAAGGAAATACACGAGCA
>JAQTQH010000033.1 GCA_028712355.1 Dehalococcoidales bacterium | reverse complement strand
GCGGCGCCCGGGACGCCCGGCTGGCGAAAGACGACGCCGAATCGGCTAGCTACTGGGCGGCACGGAGCGGGGCTACCGGATCAGGCAACTCCGCCGCTCATACTACGATTTCCGATGACGTCACTGTGCCGCGGGACAAGATTACCGATTACATCAAGGGAATTCGAGACATCGCCAAGAAATACGATTTGACTATAACGCTGGCCGGCCATGCCGGCGACGGCAACATCCACCCCACGGTACTTACCGACGATAGAGACGCCGCGCACTTCGCCCGCGCTCATAAAGCGATGGATGAAATCATCGATATGGCGCTCACCCTGGGCGGAGTGATTTCCGGCGAGCACGGCATCGGGCTGTCCAAGCAGCGCTACCTCAAGAAGGCGATGGACCCAGTGGCAATCGAGATAATGAAGAAGATTAAGGCAGTCCTCGACCCGAATAACATCCTCAATCCGGACAAAATCTGGGAGAACTGATGGCTAAGAAAATAGAACCCCGCGAAATCAAAAAGTTCGAAACCGACCTTGCCCAGTGTGTCAAGTGTGGCATGTGCTCCTTCTGGTGCCCGGTATATCAGGAGGAACGCACGGAGTATTCGCTGGCACGGGGTAAGAATGTCATCATCCGGGGATTGCTTTCCGGCGACCTGGACTTAACCGATAAGGTCATCGACCGGCTGAACAAGTGCACCCTGTGCAAGACCTGCACCATGAACTGTTCCGCACGGGCGAATATTCCTGCGGCGGTCGTTGCCGCGCGGGCGGACAAGGTGAATGCTAAAGGAGTTAATTTTCCTTATAGCATCGTCTACGGGTGGCTGCTGCCGCACCGTACCTTTATGGGCAACCTGCTCCGCTTTGCGTCGTGGTTCCAGGGGATTTTCCTGCCCAAGACCGAGGGCAGCATCCGCCACCTGCCCAACTTCCTCTCCGCACTGGGTAAGGGCAGACAGATACCTCAGATTGCACCCAAGTTTTTAAGACAGATGGTACCCGTGGTCAACAAACCGCCGGAGGGTACCCCGACCAGAATGAGAATCGGTTACTTTACCGGCTGCATGACCGAGTACGTTTTCCCGGAACTGGGCAAACATATTATCGACTTCCTGACCCGGAACGGTGTAGAGGTAGTTGTGCCCGAAGCGCAGGGCTGCTGCGGAGCCCCGGTCTATCTGGGCGCGGGTGACTTCAATAACGGCCGAAAACTGGCAGACACCAATACAAAGTCGTTCGCCGACTTCGACTACGTGATTACCGATTGCGCCAGCTGCGCCTCCGCCATTAAAGACTATAAGAAATTCCTCGCCGATAATCCACAGCGGGAAGAAGCCTACGGCAAGTTCGGCGACCGGGTCAAGGATATCTCCGAGTTTCTCGTTGATGTCCTGAAGCTGCCGGCATCAGCCTATCAGCCCGCGGCGGACATTAAGGGCAAGAAGGTGACCTGGCACGACCCCTGCCATCTCAACCGCTACCTGGGGGTGAAAAGCCAACCGCGGCAGATTATCAAGTCCATCCCCGGTGTCGAATATATCGAAATGCCCAACGCCGACCGCTGCTGCGGCATGGCGGGCACCTTCAGTATATACTATTATGACCTTTCCAAGAATATCGCCGATAAAAAAATAGAAGGCATCAAGGCAACCGGCGCGGACATAGTGGTGACCGGCTGCCCCGGTTGCGAGATTCAACTCATGGATAACACCATCCGGCATAAAATGCCGGTGAAAGTAATGCACATTATGGAACTGCTGCAATAGCGGCAGCCAAGATACAAAGTCGGACAAAAGGAGAAGTTATGGCTGTAGAAGCAAAAGGCTCCCGGGAACTGTTCAAGGAGGTCATCGAGGCGGGGCTGTGCACCTACTGCGGTGCCTGTTCCGGCGGCTGTCCTTACCTCGTGCCTTACAAAGGCAAGATTGCGCTCCTGGATAACTGCACCCGGGACGAAGGACAGTGCTACGGCTACTGTCCGCGGACATTTTTGGACATGAGCGCCATCAGCCAGCAGGTCTTCGGGGTGCCCTATGGCGAAGACGAACTGGGCACCGTCAAAGAAGTGATGATTGCGCGGTCAACCGGCAAAAGGATTAAAGAGAAGGGGCAGTACGGCGGCACCGTTACCGCCTTGATGTCCCTGGCACTGGCGGAAGGGCTCATCGATGGTGCCATCTTGACCCGGACGGGCAAGGATAAAGCGGCGAGTGCTTACCTGGCCAACAGTGCGGCCGAGGTGCTGCAGGGCGCCGGTTCCAATTACCTGGCCTGCCCGGTACTGGAGACCTATAACCGCACGCCTAAAGACAGTCATCGCAAGCTGGGCATTGTCGGCGTACCGTGCCAGGTGATTGCCCTGAGCAAGATGAAACAGAAGCCGCCGGAGAACCGCCCTGACATCGGGGACGTCAAGCTGGTGGTGGGGCTCTTCTGTACCTGGGCGCTTTCCCCCGACGGATTTTATAAATTCCTGAAAGAAAACGTCGACTTGCCGAAGGTGACCCGGTTCGATATTCCGCCGCCGCCCGCCAAGCGGTTTGACGCTTACATCGGCACCGAGCGGAAATCCTTCCCGCTGGAACAAATCCGGCAACATACCATGCCTACCTGCGCCTACTGCCTGGATATGACCGCCGAGTTTGCCGATATCTCGGTGGGCTCGGTAGAAGGCCTGGAAGGCTGGAACACGGTCATCGTACGCACCAGGACCGGAGCCGAGCTGATGGAAACGGCGAAGAAAAAGAAGAAGCTGGAGATTGACAAGCTGCCCGCTCAGAACCTTGCTCATCTCAAAGAGGCGTCATTACTCAAGAAGAAGCGGGCTTTAACCGAGATTATCAAGCGCAGCGGCAGCAAGAACAAACTGCTGTATCTGGGCTTATCGCCGCGCCTGGTAGATAAATTCCTGAATGGGCAAGGAGGTAAGTAACATGCCAGGTTTTGAAATAGATGCTCCCGGAACCAGCCAGCTCCTTATGGGCAACGAAGCGATTGCCCGCGGGGCTCTGGAAGCGGGAATCGGATTTGCGTCTGCCTATCCCGGTACTCCGTCATCAGAGATAATGGGGAGCCTCGCACCGGTGGCTAAGAAGATGGGCTTCTATGCCGAATGGTCGGTCAATGAAGCCGTCGCCATTGAGGCCGCCGCGGGCGCCTCTTTTGCCGGCGTCCGCGCCATAACCTCGATGAAGCAGAACGGCCGCAGCGTGGTCGCCGACTTCGTTTCGACCATTGTCTTGACCGGCCTCGGTAAAGGCGGTATGGTGATGGTCGTCTGCGACGACCCCCAGGCGCACTCCAGCGGCAACGAAGATGACACCCGTACCATGGCGAAATGGTTTGATATTCCCATGCTGGAGCCGGGCAACTACCAGGAAGCCAAGGACATGACCAAGTACCTGTTCGACCTTTCCGAGCAGCTGGACAGCATCTGTCTGCTGCGCAGCGTGACACGCGTCTCGCACTCACGGGGCAATGTAAAGCTGGGCGAGCTACCCAGGCGTAAATATAAAGCCTACTTCGAGGAAGCGCACGATACCCGGAACCCTAAGCAGAGCAAATTCGTGCAGAACCCGCCTCCTCCGTTGCATGCTGCCCAGCACCGCCGATTGGTGAAGGCGCAGGCAATCTTCGAATCGTCACCCTTCAACTGGTACAGGGGACCGGAGAAAGCCGACCTGCTGATTATCACCGCCGGCAGCGGCTGGCTCCACACCCAGGAAGTGGTCAAAAAATTGAAACTGGAAAACCGCGTGGGTATCCTGAAGCTGGGTACCCTCTGGCCGATGCCCGAAAAACTGGTGCGGCAACATCTGAATAAATCATCAAAGATACTCTTCGTCGAGGAAGTTGACCCATTTATTGAACGGAATGTTATGGAGCTGGTGGCCAGTTCGCCCGATATCCCGAGGCCCACCTTTTATGGGAAACGCTCGGGGCATCTCAATGAATATGGCGAGCTGACCCCGGATATCATAATCAAAGCTATCACAGGCATACTGGGCATACCCTACCAGGGCCGTGACGCTGATTATGCCAAGAAGGCGGAAGAGCTGGCGAAAAACCTGGTCCCAAAGCGGAGCCTGGCCCTCTGCCCCGGCTGTCCCCACCGCGCCACCCTGTGGGCGGTCAAGACCGCTCTCAAGATGGACGGGCGCAATGGTGTGACCACCGGCGATGCCGGTTGCTACAGCATGGGTACCGGAGCCACGGGCTTCTTCCAGGTCAGAGAAGGCCACTGCATGGGCGCCAGCTGCGGTATCGCCACCGGGCTGGGCAGACTGGGGCAGTACGACTTCAACCAGCCGGTCGTGGCGCTGTGCGGCGATTCCTCCTTCTTCCACGCCAACATCCCGGCGTTCATCAACGGCATCTGGAATAAGTCGAACTATACGCTGCTCATCCTGGACAATAACGCTACCTCCATGACCGGCTTCCAGCCGCACCCCGGCACCGGCATGGTTGCCATGGAGGAGGCGACTCAGGTCATCAAACCGGAGGATTTGTGCCGCGCAGTAGGGGCGCGAGTCGAGATTTGCGACCCCTTCGACCTTAAACAGACCACCGATGCCCTCCTCGGCATGATGGCGGATAATAAGGGCGGCAAGGTATTGATAAGCCGCCGTGAGTGTCAGCTCGTTAAAGCCCGCAAGGAGAAGGCCAAGTACAAGATGCATGTCGACACGGAGAAATGCGTCGGAGAGTCCTGCGGCTGTGATAGGTTGTGCACCCGCCTGTTCCGCTGTCCCGGACTGACATGGGATAAGAAAGCCGGCAAATCCAAGATAGATACCGTCCTCTGCGCCGGATGCGGCGTCTGCGCTGATATCTGC
Organism: Dehalococcoidales bacterium; assembly: GCA_028712355.1. GTDB lineage: Bacteria > Chloroflexota > Dehalococcoidia > Dehalococcoidales > RBG-16-60-22 > JAQTQH01. The sequence goes on along the minus strand of JAQTQH010000033.1, from coordinate 13,824 downwards.
CCTCAGGGCGCCATCATAAAGGAGGAAGCGTAACTGTGAAGACATTGACCAAAGACCCGTTTAACATAATTATCGCCGGTGTAGGGGGACAGGGTAACGTAGTGCTGTCCCAGCTTATCGGAAACGCCCTGGTAAACGAAGGCTACCTGGTGACCATCGGCGAGACCTATGGCGCTTCCCAGCGCGGCGGTCCCGTGATGAGCCACATGAGAATCTCTAAAGAAATAGTCTATAGCCCGCTCATTGAAGAAGGTACTGCCGATATCATCCTCGGCATGGAGCCCTCGGAGACCCTGCGTATGCTGGGCAGGTTCGGCAACCCGGCGGTCAAGACCATCGTGAACCCCCGCCCCATTTACTCCGTCGATGTCGCCGGCGGCGAGGCGGAATACCCCGATTTCGATAAGCTCCTCGAGGCCATCCGCGGGCTATCGGCAAAGACATGGATTGTCAACGCTACCGAAGAAGCGGAAAAAATGGGCAGCCCCATCGTCGCCAATACCATCCTCGTTGGTGCTCTGGTTGGTTCCGGCACGATACCTCTGGATCGAAAATCAATGGAGCCGGTGCTGGAAGACCGGTTCCCCAAAGCCCTTGCGCTAAATCTGAAGGCTTTCGATAGGGGCATGGCACTGATAAACCAGTAAAATGCTGCGCGGCTAATCGCGGCTGACTCTGAGAAGAGGAAGGGGAGCATGAAAGTAATCGCGGTACCGCAACTGGCATGGTATAAAACCAAGGAACTGAAACTGTCTTTTCCCGATAGCTGGCAGATCGAAGTATGCAATATGGCGGGCTATGATCGCCCGGCATTGAAGCCGGCGCAGATAAAGGATGCCATCACCCATCCCATCGACTCGCCGCGCATCCGGGAACTGGCCAGGGGCAAGAAGAACGTCGTCATTATCTTCGATGATCTTACCCGCGTGACCAGGGTGGCGGGGATGGTCCCTGCCGTCCTGGAAGAGCTGGCGGAGGCGGGCGTACCTGACGATAAAATCCAGTTCATCTGTGCCATCGGTTGTCACGGGGCGATGGACCGGGAAGATTTCATCAAGAAGCTCGGCGAGGATGTGCTCAACCGGTTCCCGGTCTATAATCATAACCCCTTCGGCAAGTGCACCTACGTCGGCACCACCAAGACCTTCAAGACCAGGGTTTCGGTCAATGAAGAGGTCATGAAGTGCGACCTTAAAATCGGCATTGGCTCGGTTGTTCCGCATGCCATGAGAGGCTTCGGCGGCGGCGGCAAGATGATACTGCCGGGCGTATCCTCGTTCGAGACGATACGCTCTTCGCATAGTCTATCATTCAATCCGATGCTGGTGGATAAAAGCAAGCCGGTCAAACCGATTGCCGGCATGGGGCTTTACGATGAGAATCCCATGCGCTTTGAACTGGAAGAGGCGGCAACTTTGGCTGGCCTGGATGTGATAATCAACGCCATCGTTAATTCCTGGGGAGAGACCGTGGCGGTTTATGCCGGTTCGCTGAAAGACGCTTACGAAGCCGCTGTCAAAGATGCCAAGGCTCATTACCTGACGCCGGTGGCGGAAGGCAAAGACATCGTGATTGCGAATGCCTTTGCCAAGGCTAACGAAGCGCAGCTTGGCACGATAATCGCCTTCCCGGCCGTGAGACGCGGCGGGGATGTGGTTCAAATCGCCAACACGCCGGGGGGGCAGGTGACCCATTATCTGAGCGGGTCATTCGGCAGGTCTACCTGGGCGAACATACCTTCGCCGGTGCCCGTTCCCGAGCACGTGGGGCACTTCATCGTCTTCACGGAATATCCTGATCTGGCAGGCAGGGACTGGTTTGGCAAATCAGAGAAGAACGTGTATCCAAACAGCTGGGATGAAGTTGTGAAACTCCTTCAAAAATCTCACGCCGCCGGCGCCAGGGTAGCGGTCTACCCCAACTCGGATACTCAATACAGTCTTAGATAGCTGATAGATTGCCGGGGATGAGCCTGCTCCTTGATGCCACCAGGGGTGCCTCTTTGATGATAGCGATGCGGTTTATCACCGGCAATAAACAGGAGGCCTCGGGAAAACCTGGAAATGAGCCGCCAGAGGCTCGAACTCTGAACCTGCTGATTAAGAGATACAAAAATGTGATACCTAGACGTTGATTTGGGTATCACTTAGTATTTGACTAATCTCCGTGTGTATCTAAATGTAATTCACAATAAACCACATTCCATCAAAGTTGGTTTGCAAAAAGGTTTGCATTTTCAGGTTATGAATTAATCGATAGGTAAGTTTAAGGAAAAAAGGGGGTGGAGAAATTTCTCCACCCCCTTTGGGTATTAGGAAAACACTGAGGATTACGGAGCGTAGATTGTCGTACCCTCCTGAGATGTTAACGGCGTGGTGAATTCTGCGTAAGACCGTGTTACTGAACAGACAATATTACCGGCGCTGTTCGCTTTTACGGTTACCGTAAATTTGGTTGTCTGCCCAGCGTTCAGCGTGCCAACATTGGCGAACGTGACGGTCTGCCCGGACACAGAGTGAGTGGTTATGCCCGTAGCGGATACGAAGCTAACCTGGGTGGGTAACTGGAACGCTATCTTAAGATCGTGGATAGCGATGACACTCTGGTTAGTTACGGTTGCTTCGTAGGTTGTCTGGCCACCAACGGCGACCGGGTCTACCGTATCGGTTAGCTGCATGGTGACACCAGCTTCCGCGATTACTTCACCTGCTGCTTTGGCTGTGGCGCTCGCACCCTCGGTGGTTGTCACAGTAACAGGATTCTCAAAAGCCCCGGTATTGGTAGCTTTGCATTGTATGGTTATCGTTTCCGATGCGCCAATAGCCAGGGAGGTGTAGTTCCAGGTGATGGTACTTCCGCTAACCACACCCATCGGGGTAGATGAAACGTAGGATAAGTTGGATGGCAGTGTGTCAGTTACCTTCACATTGGTCAGATTAACGTCACCGATGTTCTTAACGGTGATGGTAAACTGGCCAGTCTTATCGTAGTAGATACTGGCCGGACCGGTCTTGGTAACCGATACATCAGGTACTTTGGGCGGTTCGATTTGGATAGCCCAGGACGCGGTTGCTTTAGCAGTATCCGTAGCAACGGCTTCAACTTTGTTAGTCCATTGTCCTACCGTCGCGGCGGCGCAGGTGAGCTTGATAGTAGAAGTAGCTCCTGCTGCCAAAGTGCCAAGGTTCCAGGTGGCGATGCTGCCAGATACAGAAGCTGACGGAGCAGAGCTGATATACGTCAGACCAGCAGGAATCGTATCGGTGACGACAGTATTGTTTGCGGCGATTTTACCTGCATTCTTTACCGTGATGGTAAATTCTGCATTTTGTCCCTGATACACTGTGGCTGGCCCGACTTTAGTGAGTTGCAGGATAGCCTGAGCAGTTACAGTTAACGGGGCACTGGCCTGCGCTGATACTCCTTCAGTGCTGGTTGCCTTAACCGTGTTAGTCCAGCTTCCTACTTTAGCCGCGGTAAATTTGGCGGTTATTGTGCTGCTCGCGTTAGGTGCCAGGGTGCCCACGTTCCATGTAACCGTGGTGCCGCTCACAACACCATTCGGAGTCGAACTTACATAAGTTAGACCTTCAGGTAACGTATCAGTTACAGAAACGCCGGTCGCCGTCTCTGCACCATCATTTCTTACCGTGATGGTATATTCAATAGACCCATCCAGCTCGACAGTAGCAGGACCTTCTTTGAGGATATTCAGAGACGGAGCGAGCCACTTCTTGGTAAAGTTATGGCTGTATATCACGGTGCCATCGGCGCTTAAGACATCAATTCGAACGGTATTTTCACCGGCTACCGGGGCTACCTGTTGTATTGTGGTAGTGGCAATACCGCCGGCATCGGTGTTAGATGACAATGTGTTGAGCGTGTCAGTGTAACCTCTAAATCTGAGGTTCGGGTCATCATCAGTGATGGTCCAGTTGACCTTAACCCCTGCCAATGCTGCTCCGGTGGTGGCTTTATAAACCTTCACCGAGAGTACATGGTCAGTGCCAACCTTATTGACTGCATCAAGCGGCCAATCCACTACCATATCCACCCAGTGTTTGACCGCAAAAACCTTGTGTTTACTCGCGTCAGTAATACCGGGAACGAAAACGGTTACATCGGTATCACCCTCACGGGTCGCGGTTATAGTCAGCGTGGCTTTTCCGTTAGCATCAGTCTTGGATATCCCGTACAGGTTGTCAACTTTATTCAGGTTACTGCCTTCAACAATATCACCGACAGCCGTCGGGAAGCGGTTGAGTATCCACTGGACTTCAGCACCTACCGATGGTAACCCTCCTGCTTCTTTGACCTCTGCAGTGAAAGTATGTTGGGTCTTCACAGGGTTGGTTGCTTCCACGGGTGATACGGATACCGAGGCTGGTGCCGGCGCGAAAGATGGCGTCGGTGTGGTGGTTGGAGTAGGGGTAGGCGCCGCGGACGGCGTAGCGGTAGGATTGGGAGTAGCTGTTGCCGTAGTTATCGGTGCAGTTGTAGTGGGACCAGGTGTGGATGTAGTTACCGGTGCGGGTGATGTAGGGGCAGACGTTGGTACTGGTTTAGGAGAGCATCCAGGCAATAATAAGGCTATAATCAGTAGACTGCCAATAATGATTAGGGGAAGCTTGTTTTTTACTGCTCTCAATTTTTTACCTCCTGATGATTACGTATTAGATTAGATTTTATTAGCGAAATATTGGGGAAACTTAATTTTAGTAGAATGGCAAGAATGCCGATTGCATAGTGATGTTTTTGGCGGCTTTCATTTCCTTCTTGGCATGGCATCTCACACAGTATGCTTGCATTCCTACCTCATTGTGTTTACGTTCAATAGGCACCCCTCGTCTAAGTATGCACTTCTAATTATTGGTTGTCAAGGTGGTGGCGCTTGGTTTATTCTCAATGACAGTTGTCTCGCCTAGATTTAAAATCCTTAGCCTGTGTGATAACATACTCCACCTGCTCATTCGTCAGGCTGGGCAATATCCTTTTCTTTACCTGCGGCACATTTACCTTGACCAGCGGATTCTCCGTCAGTTGGCCGTCTTTGACCGCCCAATTGCAAAGCGCACGGATAGCTCGATAATAGGCGTGTTTGCCATTGACGCACTTTCTACTGGCTAAGAATGCGTTAATCCCTTGATTGGTGAGCGGGTAAGCGCGCAGGAACGGGAGCAGGCATGTCTTATAGAAGCGGATCGACTGCGGAGAAATCCCCTGCCTTCGGGACTTAATAAATTCCTCAAACAAAAAACCGGCGCTGGTTGACGCCGGCTTTAGTGTTCGTATGTCCGTGGGTGAATCAGTGAGCCGCCAGAGGCTCGAACTCTGAACCTGCTGATTAAGAGTCAGCTGCTCTACCAGTTGAGCTAGCGGCCCGCAACACCAAATTCAATTCTAACATTATGGCGTGATTGCTGACAAGTACGGGTGCCTCCAATGAAAAGAGAGGGGCATTTCCCCTCTCTCTCAAATATCACCCTCTCTTCTTTTCAGTTTTGCGAGTTGCAGGTAAGCCTTACCGGCGGAAAACGGACCAAGTACATGCTTTCCGTCCACTTGAAATCTTCGGGATTACCCCCCTCCCGCTTGACATGCCCCCCGCGGAATTTTTTCATGAACTCGTCATGTTTCCGGAAAGATTCCGCCATAATTTCTCCCGTCTGGGGTGGCTGGTCTTTTTCATTCTTGCGCATCCAAAAAATTATCATATGATACCTCTCATTCCACAGTCAGGTAAAATTCAGGGGCAAGGCTGCCGCCTGTGCTACCGCTGGTGGTAAGGCAGTAAAAACAACCGCCGTCAATCATAATCTTGTACTCTGCCAGACCGGGGAGATAGAAGCTTACCAGTCCGTTTCTCAGTGTAATGAAGGTCGCTGGCAGTCCGTCCGCTTCGTCAAGCCTGCGCCACTGGTCTTCGCCGGTATCAACATAGATCCCCACTTCCAAGGTCAGGTAGCGGTAGCAGAGGCTCAGCTCATCGGTATTGGTGATATACAGCGTCACCAGGTTATCGATGCTTCTTTCATTGGCTTTAATGTAAAAAATATCGCCCGGGGTGACACTGCCTAAAGCCCGGCCGTAGACATTACACTGCGGCGCGGCAAAATCTGCTGCTGCGGTGACTTCCACCGGCATCGTCGCTGCCCCCGCCATGCCGTTTTCATAAGCATAAGCTACGGGCCATGGCGCCAGCAGTAATAGCGCCAGCAGGGCAAATACTAAATTTCTTCTCATCGCAGTCTAATGGAGGCTCAAGTTCCTCTTTGTTTCTTGCTTTCAGCTTATCGCTGCGATGGGAAACAAGGCATAAAAAGCTGGGTGTCGGCTGTAAATATTGCATAAACGTGCGGTGGCTCATGGTGGATTGCCTGATGCGTCTTGAAAAAAATGAAGAGACCGAACAGCCCTGAAGCTGCCGGTCTCTTTCTTATTAGACGGTTACCGGGCCGGGGAAAGCCCGGGAAGCGCCGGGTTATTTTTCCACCGGAACGCGCGGGTAGACCGCCGGGACGTTTTTCATTGCGGCGACGCTGCGTTGAAGGGTCTCCTGAATCCGGGTTTTCACTTCATCCAGGTCAAACGGCTCGGTCAGATAGCTTTCGTTGCTCAGGTTAAGCCGCCGGACTTTGCCGGGCTCCACGCCCCACGTGCTGAGCATGAGAATCGGCATAAGCGACCACTGGCGGATGCGCAGGCACACCTCGATGCCTTCTAAATTGGGCATCATGATATCAAGGATGACGATATCCGGTGTTTCCCGGGTAAGCTGGTCCTTCAATTCCTCACCGGTCTGGCGGGTACTGGTTACCTGGTACTCATCGCCGTTAAGTTGCTGCATTAGCTTTACCAGCACCGGGTCACGGCTGACGGTAAGTATTTTCACTCTTGACATCATGTTAGTCTCCTCTCGAACAGTCATTTTCGTCTTTCATGGTAAGACTAACATTGGCGGTATAAACAAGGCATAAACGTTAACAATGCTAAGATAAATATCCTGTAAGAAATTGGGGCATAAAAAGATTGCCCCTCTATTTTAGAAGGGGCAATCTGAAAAAGCAAGTGTTTTGGTTTAGCCTTCGAATGGCTTGCCCAGGCGGTCCATCACCCAGTCCGCCAGGTCCTTGGCTTTATTGGAGTCCCACAGGTAGCGTCTCTTGCCGCTCGGTTTGCCGTTTTCCAGTGACTCCAGAGACATAACGAATTTCTTGCCCTTGTTGGGGTAATCCGGGTTGAGATGGACTACCGCAAGGCCACCGCCAAACGTGTCCGGCAGCGCATAGCTGATTGCTCCGTCGCTAGCCAGTGCCTCAATTTTTAACCTCAGCTCTTCGCGCGGGGACGCCTTCTTTTCGCCACCTTTACCAAAGAATCCCATTGATAAATCTCCTTCAGCCCTTTGCGGGCATACCTTCTTGCTCGAAAACACCATTGGTTAATAATAGATAAGTAGTCTGATTACAGATAGGTGCGCATCAAAAGAATTAGAAGGAGGGCGGTGGTATGTCTACAAGCAGGCAGGACTGGCGGTAGCTCTTGGGAGATGCCACCAGCAGTGGTAAGCCGATGGAACATGGCGCAGTTCTTTCCGCGCCGGTATAGTTGTTTTGCTGGGGCACAACTGCATATTTTACGGGTAAAATCACCCGGTAGGACTCGCCGGTCATCCGCTTAACTCTTTGCGGATCGAAGCTAACCGTGAATGCGACGGGTACCGAATCATAGCGGGGAGCATCAGGATAGCTGGAGGCACGGGATAAACCCCGGACATGGCTGTTCAGAGCGGTGCTGAACAGTAAGAAGACTGCGATGATTAGCAGGGCGGCGCAAGCGCCGTTGATTAACCGACGGTTCCACCGGCTTTGCTCTGATGCCAGGTTAACTTTGCGCCACATTTTGGTCATTCATTCCGCCCGCGGCAACCTGCTGTCCGGACCACCCGCAGGATAACCGTATCTTGCAATTATTGATGATTTTATGATAAGCTTAATAGAATGATGAATAATTATACATGTATCATCAATCATCATTAATTTACATCCTAATAATACATGGGTATTGGCAGTCTGTCAAGGCAAATTTCTATCTGAACCGTATCTATCGGGGGTAAGTAAAAATGTCGGATTGGACCTTTCTCACCAATCACGCCGTTGTGTTGAGTTTCCTGGCGAAAACGCTCAAGATTACGGCGCGGGAACTGGCTAATGCCATCGGCGTCACCGAACGTACCGTGCGTAAGATAATCGCCGACCTGGATGAAGCCGGCTATATTACCAAGAAAAAAGAAGGCAGGTATATCCGTTACAGCGTTAACCCGGACCTGCCGTTGCGGCACCACACCCATCAGGACGTCGTCGTGGGCGATTTTTTAAAGATACTGGGGTGGCAGAAGCGCTCTTTAAAAAAGAGAAACCGTGCCAGCCCCGCGTCATGATACGGTAGCGAGATTATAGCCGACCCCGGGGACAGTCTGGATGTACCGGGGATTTTTGGGGTCGGGTTCAATCTTCTTGCGCAGCCGCCCCACGAAGACGCGCAGATATTCCTTTTCCGTAGAATATTCGCTTCCCCATACGCTTTGCAGTATCATGTTGTGCGTCAGGACTTTATCCGTGTTTACCGCAAGGTGCTGGAGCAGGGAGAATTCCGTGGGTGTTAGCGTTACTTCTTTACCGCCTACGCTTACCTTCCGCATGGCGAAGTTGATTTCCAGTTCGCCCGAAGTAAAGCCGGATTTGGCCGGTGCGGTACGGGCGCTGCCGGAATGGCGCAGCGCCGTGTTGACCCGCGCCATCAGCTCGGCGATGCCGAAAGGCTTGGTCAAATAATCGTCGGCGCCCAGCTCCAGGCACTTCACCTTATCTTTTTCATCACCGCGGGCGCTGAGCACGACGATGGGTACGTTAGACCACGTCCTGATTCGCCGGCATACCTCTACACCGTCGAGCCTGGGCATCATGATATCAAGTATAATAAGGTCAACGAAGTTGCTTTCGGCTAATTTCAGGCATTCTTCCCCGTCGGCGGCGGTGCTTACCTGATAGCCGCGGGCTTTCAGGTTCGTACACAATAACCTCAGTATCGCCGGGTCGTCATCAACTACCAGAATATGTGTCTTGTCCATGTTTCCCCCTTGTTTTCAGTGGCAATCTGTCCCCCTGTAGCTACATCGTATTAGCCTGCGCTAAATCGGGTTTGTCTTTGTCAGCAGCTTCCGATACCGGCAGGGTGAAGCTGAACTTCGCCCCCTTGCCGCTGGCGCTTGCCACCCAGATTCGCCCGCCGTGTGCCTCGATAATGCCGCGGCAGATGGCCAGTCCCAGCCCGGTGCCTTTACGGTTGCCCCGCTTGCTGTTCTCCACCTGGTAAAAGCGCTGGAATATCTTCTGTTGTAGTTCCTCCGGAATGCCGATACCTTCGTCGCTGACGCTGATTTCTATTTTCCGTCCTTCATTAACACAGGCACTGATGGTGATGACGGTGCCCGTTTCCGCGTGTTTGGTGGCGTTTTCCACCAGGTTGGTCAGCACCTCGCCGATGCGTCCGTCGTCGGCTACCACTGGCGGAAGCTCCTCGGGAATATCAACCCGCAGATGGTGCCGCAGGGCAATACTGTCCAGCCGGTCTTTTACTCCGGAGATGATATCCGCCAGCCGGTGCGGTTTTTTCACTACGGTGAGGGTCCCGGCTTCCAGGCGTGACATCATCAGAAGGTCATTCACCAGCCGGCTGAGCCGGTCGGCATCTTTATCGATGGACTGCAAAAATTCGCGGCGGGTCATTTCATCAAATTCGACGTCCGGCTGAAGCAGACTGCTGGCGGAGCCCTTGATGACGGCCAGCGGCGTTCGCAACTCATGACTGATGTTCGCCAGGAACTCCGTACGCATGCTATCCAGCTCCCGCAGCGCCCGCGCGCTCGATGCCTGCTCGTAGAGCCGCGAGTTCTGGACGGCAATGGCAATCTCCCTGCCGATAGCCGTCAGCAGTCCGATATCACCGGTGGAGAAGTGCCGAAGGGAAGAGCCGGCTACCCCCAGTACCCCGATGCTTTCTCCCAGAATCATGAGCGGGACACATGCTGCCGAGCGGTAGCCTTCCCGGTCCAGAAAAGCGAGGTCTGGTTCGTCGGCAATATCATCTACCAGAACAGGTTCGCCCTCCTGGTAAACCTTGCTGAAGATAGCAGGCACCGCCTCCGCCATTTTTGCCGCGGCCGGCGCGGCAAGCCCGTGTTGCCCTTTTAAAGCAAGACGCTCCTCGAACAGCAAAAGAAAAGCCGACTCTACCGCGATGGAACCGGCCACTTTCGCCAGAGATGCCTCAATGATTTGCCGCAAGTCCAGTGACTTTGCGGCGGACTGTGATACTTCCAGCAGGATGCTGGTAATGCGGTTGCGCTCTTCCAGTTCCGCCAGCAGCTTCTGGTTTTCCCGCGCCAGGCGCTGCTTATCCAAACCCTGTTCCAGTACCGAAAGCAAGTGCTCCGGGTCCATCGGCTTTTCCAGGTAAGCAAAGGCGCCCCGGTTGAGCGAGGTGACGGCATTCTGTACTGAAGAATGCCCGGTGAGCATTACCGCGACAGTATCCGGGTGAATCTTGAGGAGGATACTAAGAAGCTCAGTACCTGCCATATCCGGCAGACTGATGTCCAGTATCGCGACGCTGTAAAAATGCTCCTGGGCGCACGCGATGGCGTCTCCGGCGGAGGACGCAGTGGTTACTTCGTAACCCTTGACCTTTAAAATACGCCGGATAACCGCGAGGAAATCAAGCTCATCGTCAACAACCAGGATGCTCTTTTTGTCTTCCATCATGAGTACACGCTTTGTTGCCGCGGAGCTGGCTGACCATTTCCAGCGCCTTTACCGGACTAAATGGCTTGAAGAGGCAATCAATTGCCTGCGCCTCCTGCGCCTTTTCCAGGGCATCCTTGACTTCGTCACGGAAACCGGTCATCATCACCGTCGTGATATTGGGATTAATCTCCTTGAGTCGGAGATAGGTTTCCAGCCCGTCCATCAACGGCAGCTTGACATCCACAAAAGCTATCTGGCATTGCCGTTCTTGAGCGAGTTTGACGGCTTCTTCGCCGCTGCCGGCTGCCATCACCCGGTATCCCTCTATCTCAAACGCCTTGCTCAGCGTGCCGAGGATATCTTCATCATCATCCACGAGGAGAATCGCCTGTCCCTGCGCGGCCTCTTTGAGTAGCGCAATCATCTGGTCAATGCTGATGGGCTTGTGTACTATCCGGTGGGCGCCACCATCGAGGGCGGTGCGGATGAGATCTTCCTCGGAATATGCCGTCATCAGGATAACCGCGGCGCCCGGGTCCATCTCCCTGATTTTTTGGAAGGCTTCCACGCCGTTCATATGGGGCATGACGATGTCCATCAGGGCGACATCAAAGCTGCGCGCCGCGTATTTGGCAACGGCCGCCTCCCCATCAGTAGCTGTATCCACATTGAACCCGCGCCTCTTCAAGATCAATGCCAGGGTCTCCAGCAGGTCTTCATTATCATCAACCACAAGCACATTAATCGGCTCCGCCATGGTTATCTCCTTTCATTAAGCGGCAATTTAACTGTGAAGGTTGTTCCCTCGCCCACCCGGCTGGCGACGGCAATAGTACCTTGATTTTGTTCCACCATTCGCTTGGTGATGGCCAGTCCCAGCCCGATGCCTTTAGGCTTGGTCGTGAACAAAGGCTCGAATATCCTGGTCAGGTTATCCTGGGGGATACCGCAGCCGTTGTCTGTGAATTTCACCAGGGCATAATCGTCCTCCGTATCGATGCTGACCTTCAGTTCGCCGCCTTTGCCGTTCATTGCCTGATAGGCATTAGAAATAATATTGGCGAAAGCGCGGCCAACCTGCTCGGCGTCTATCTTTACCTGCGGGGATTTTTCCTTGAAATCCGTAATTGATTTCGTTTTATCCGGCACGGCTACCCAGGACAGGCTTTCCCGGACCAGATTGTTCAGGTCGACTTTCGTCAGGCTGGGCGGGCGGATGCGGGTGAAGTCCAGCAGATCGGAGACGATGCGGTTGGAGATATCAATCTGGCGGTCGAGCAGATTGAGGGTATTGAGGGTCTCCTCGTCAGATTTTTCCGACATCGTCATCTTGAGCAGGTAGACGCAGTTCCGGATGACGTTGAGCGGATTGCGCAGCTCATGCCCTACGCCGGAAGCCAGCTCCCCGACGGCGGCCAGCCGCTCCGAGCGGATGAGTTTTTCCCGTGCTTCTGCCAGGTCTCTGGTGCGCTTTTCTACCATGTCTTCCAATTGTTCGTAATAACCCTGCAGAGACTGCTCCAGTTCTATCTCATGAACTGCGCTCACGATTCTGTCGGCCAGCGTTTTCATCAGGGGCTGCTGTTTTACCAGGTAAGAATAACCGTGGGTGGCACAAAGCTCGATGCTGCCCAGGGCTTCGCCGCTGAGAAGGAGGTCTTCTTTGAGCATCTTGCCTGCTTTCTCATCAAAGCCCGGGCTCTGCAATATCTTGCCGCGCAAGGTAATGCGTGCCCTGGTTTCACCGGGGTAATAGGTCGCCTGCGGAATAATTGTTACCGCAGACATCAGGAAGTTCTCTACGGAGCCGTTTTCTTCGGCAGCCCGCCCGATGTCGTAAAGGCATTTCAATTCTTTGAGGTTCTGGCGGCGCTGCTCGTCACTCCGCTGCAGCATCGCAACCACCGCGCCCACCGCGCTGAGAATGAGGGCAAATGCCGCCGGTTTGAACAGGACGTTGGGATACGGGTCGAAGGCGATGGCATAGGGAATAATCAGGATAGTGCAGATTAGCGCTACCACGATCGACCACTGCACGCTGAGCGTGTAGGCGGTGTAGACCACCGGCGCGAAGAAGATGAGCGCATAGAAATCGATACCGTAGAAGTCATGGAAAATACCGAGGTCGTTCCGGGCGGTATCCCAGCCCGCCATACCTGCCACGACCGGTAAGTAGTACAGGATGGCGCACACCAGCGTTACCGCCGTGATGTGCCAGAAATAAGGACTGATTTTAATACGCTTCGCTCCGTTAGCCACTTCCGTCACCCCCTTGATGCGGAAACGGTTTGTCTTAAATACCGGGAAACGGCCGAAGTTACGAGAATCACCCCAAACTATGCCCATAGCTTCAAATTACTCCTGACCGTTCCTGGCGACAACCATAGAACCCCCTATTTTGCTGGGGGGATACCCTTATATCCATTCTTCGCATCATCAATGCCGCCAATCTTTAATGATATTGCTCACCTCTTTTGCTTCGTTAAGCAGCTCGCTGGCGGAGACATTCGGCAAAGACCGGATAAGCCCCGAGAGAGGATTTTCTTTTTCATCGTCCTGGTTGAAAAGGTCGGCGAGAGAGTCATCTTTCGCTTTTATCTCAGGCGGTTTCCCGGCGTCCGGCGCCGCCGGCGGAGTGCTGACGGCTTCTTTAGAAGGCGCGGCCGCCTCGGGCTTGAGCAGAGCATTGAGGTCAACCGACTTTACGGCGGCTTCCTCCGCTTTCAACTCGGGAGGAGGCGTATTGGGTTGGGTAAAGAGCGCTTCTGCCCTGGTTTCTTCCTTCGTTTCCGCCGGGGCCGGCTCTACCGTAAGCTGGTTCAGTTGCTGCTGTGCTTCCTTTAATCCCATGGTCCGCTGGGTCACCAGTTCTTCCAGGTTTTCAATCTTTTTGGCTTTCAGTTCCGCGCTGTCCTCCACCGTGGCGACCGGCGGGACTTCTTTCTCCTTGGAACGGCGCATTTTTAAAAACATGACATACCCCCTTTATTCCCGTCTCCGGATGCGTGATTAGCGGAAT
>JAQTQH010000032.1 GCA_028712355.1 Dehalococcoidales bacterium | reverse complement strand
GACCCTCGAAGGACCTGAACTCGAAGCGGCCTTCGGCGAGGTCGGCGCCCCCAAAGCCCCACCGCCAGTCAAGCCGACGACTACCCCGGCACCCGTAGAGCCGAAGGTGCAAACTGAGCCGGCAGATATCCCCAAGAAGGCTCCGGCAGTACCCAAGCTCGTGCCCGAGCAGCGCCCGGCGCCGCAAAGTTAGCTCTCAACTTATAGCCGTCCGCAAGCAGTCCCCACCACTTCTACCAAGCTGATTGCTGGCCGCTAATCTACACCTTCCGGCGAATGACGTAATCAGCCAGTTCGGTCAAAGAGACACGGCTGCCATTCTCCGGAAGTACTTTCAGGCTGTCTTTCGCCCGGGTAGAATAATCTTCCGCCAGCCGGTAACATTCCTCGATAATCGTCGAGCCGCGCACCATCTCAATCGCCCTCGGGATACTCGCCATGTCTTTCTTTTCAAAAATATCCTTGACCGGATTGTTCTCCGGATAGCGTTCCAGCAGCAGCATGGCCGGCAGTGTCAGCGTGCCCTGCTCCAGGTCAGAACCGACCGGCTTGCCCAGCATTTCCTCGGTGCCGACGAAATCCAGCAAATCGTCCACAACCTGAAAGGCGATGCCCATATTCAAAGAATAGTTCCGCATTGCCTTAACAGCAAAATCAGGAGCACCACTTAGCACAGCCCCGGACTCGGTGGACAGGCAAAACAGGGACGCTGTCTTGGCGGCGATTCTCTTAAGATACTGCTCGCGGGTCTGCGCCGTCTGGTAGGCGCTGCGGAACTGGTTGATTTCCCCGCTGGAGATAGTCGCCAGGGTCTGGGAAAACAGTTTTATGACGTACGGATTTTTCGTATCCGCAACAAACATGCCCGCCTTGGCGAACAAAAAATCGCCGAGCAGGATAGCAACCTCATCACCCCAGAGACTGTTGATGGTGGACTGACCCCGGCGCACCTCGGACTTGTCAATGGCATCATCGTGTACCAGCGTCGCCGTGTGCATCAGCTCTACAGAGACCGCCATCGGTACCAGCAGGTCGAGGTTATAGTTATAGAACTTACCGGCAAGCAGGGTCAGCGCCGGGCGGATGCTCTTGCCGCTGGCGGCGACGACATAGCTGAGCTGCTCGGACAACCAGGGAAAGTCAACCCGGCTGATGGACTTCAGTGTTTCCTTGACCCGGCCCAAATCTTCCTGGACCGGCTGGTAAATCTCGCTCAGTTCCAATTTTGCCTCACGCGGGTTTATATTCCTCACCCAATCTGGCAGTCTCTTCCTCGACCAGTTTTTCGTCCAACTTGGTGAAAAGAGCCAGTGGCTTAACCAGCGGTTGTCCCGGCGGGAGAAGCTGCCGCTGCCAGCCGGAGTCTTCTACTTTGCCCTTGAAGCCCAGGTACTCATGTACCTTCTGCGAGCTGAAAGGCAGGAAGGGATAAAGCAGAGTTTTAAGCTGGGTGATGACTGACATGGCAACATACAGGGAGTCCGCCGCACCCTGCCGGTCTTCCTTGATTGCCTTCCATGGTGATTTTTCATCAAGATAACGGTTGGCGGCATGAGCCAGCGACATGATATTGAGCGCCGCCTGCTTGAAGTGGCACTCCGCCAGCAGCTTATCGACATCATTAAGCATGACCGAAGCCATGTGCTCCAGTTCTCTGCCGCGGGCATCGATAGCGGCCGGCTCCGGCACCACACCGTTGAAATTCTTATAGACAAAGGTGAGCACGCGGTTCACCAGGTTGCCGTAAGTCGCCACCAGTTCATCGTTGTTGCGGCGGAAGAACTCCCTCCAGGAAAAGTCCGTATCGCCGGACTCCGGCATATTGATAGAGAGGAAATAGCGCAGCGGGTCGGCGTCGTAGCGGGAGAGATAGTCGGGCAGCCAGATTGCCCAGTGCCGGCTGGTCGAGACCTTTTTTGCTTCAATAGTGAGAAATTCGTTAGCGGGCACGTCAAAGGGCAAATTGAGGTTTTCGTCGTATCCCATGAGCATCGCAGGCCAGACTAGGGTATGGAAGGGGATATTGTCCTTGCCGATGAAGTAATAGCTCTTCGCCCCCCCGCCCCTCTCCCAGAACGTCCGCCAGGCGTCGGCTTCGCCTTTGTTCTTGGCCCATTCCCGGGCGGCGGAGAGGTAGCCGATGACCGCCTCGAACCAGACGTAAAGGCGCTTGTTTTCATAGCCTGCCACCGGCACCGGGATGCCCCATTCGAGATCGCGGGTAATGGCGCGGTCGCGCAATCCTTCGTGCAGGTAGCGCTGTGTGGTATTGGCGACGTTAGGCCGCCAGTGCGCCTGCTTTTGCGCCCAGCCGGCGAGCCGCTCCTGGAAGGCGCTCAGCTTGAGAAAGTAGTGTTTCGATTCCTTGAAAACGGGGGTATTGCCGCAGATGCGGCAGCGCGCCTGCAACAGTTCATTGGCGTTGAGCGGCTTGCCGCAGGCTTCGCACTGGTCGCCGCGCGCTCCCGGGGACTTGCAAAGGGGGCAGACCCCTTCGATGTAGCGGTCGGGCAGGAAACGCTGGCATTTATCACAATAAGCCTGCAGCACGGAGTCTTCATAAATATAGCCCTTCTTGCGCAGGGTGAGAAAGATATCCTGGGACACCGCAGCATGATTAGCGGTCTCGGTACTGGTAAACAGGTCGAAGGAGATGCCCAGCTTCTCCCACGATTTCAGGAATATCTGGTGGTTCCGGTCGGCGAGCGCGGCAGGCGCCATGCCCTGCTGCTCGGCAGCCAGCATGATAGGCGTGCCGTGCTGGTCAGATCCGGAGACCATCAACACCTCGTTTCCCTTGGTACGGTGATAGCGGGCAAAAATATCCGCCGGCAGGTAGGCGCCGGCGACATGTCCCAGATGCAGGGGCCCGCTGGCGTAGGGCCAGGCTACCCCGATGAAAATTTTCTCTTTCATCTACCCGCTATTCCTCGAAGAAGGTGAGTATCTGCTCGCCCTTTTCTACCTTGTGGTGGGCATAGCCTTTCTTCAGGCAGCAGGGAACACAGTAGCGATAGGTCTCGCCCTCATCGTCCTCTTTGCCGTCCTTTTCATCAACGGCAAGGTAGCGGTCAGGATACGGAATAATACTCTTGCAAGCGTCACACTGGACTTCCCCTAATGAAATACAACCGCGTCGCATGGTTAGCTCCTCTCCAGGCCCGGGCTGGCGCAGCGGGCGTGTTCCCAGCTTTTATCCAGCCGCAGCCAGGTCTTGTATAATTCTTTCTTCGATAAGCCGGACTGTTCCGCGACGGCGGCAATCGCCGCTTTCGCCGGAGTGCCGGCACGCTGTAATTTAGCTAATCTTTTTTCAATATCCCCGGTCAATTCCGGCTTCGCTTTTTCTTTCCTGCCTTCGATGGCGATGGTGAATTCGCCGCGCGGCGCAGTAAAATGCGCAAGAGACTCGCTGACCGTGCCGCGGAAGACCTCTTCATGAAGCTTGGTCATCTCACGGCAGATGGCGACCTGCCTATCACCGAGGACTGTCATAATATCCCGCATTGCTGCCGTAAACCGATGCGGCGCTTCCAGCGCGATGATGGTCCCCGGCTCTTCCGCCATACTCTCCAGCAGCTTGCGGCGCGCCGCCGCTTTATTGGGCAGGAAGCCGATATAATTGAACCGGTCGGTGGGCAGACCGGAGACGACGAGGGCAGTGATAACCGCCGAAGGACCGGGAACCGGCACAATACTGATACCTCTCTGCTGCGCCGCCACAATCAGCTCGTAGCCGGGGTCGGACACGCCCGGCGTCCCCGCCTCGGAAACAAGAGCAACATCGCCCTCTTGAAGAAAATCCAGCACGTACTCCATCTTGGCGGGTTTGCTGTATTCGTAAAAACTGGTCATCGGGGTACTGATATTATAGTGATTCAACAGCCGTTTTGTCTTGCGGGTATCTTCGGCGGCAATGAGTTTTACCTCGCGGAGCACGCGTAATGCCCGCAGAGTAATATCCTCCAGGTTGCCGATGGGCGTGGCGACAATGTAAAGCGATGGCAATAAATACTTCCTCAGCTATGACACAAAAAATAAGTTAACATTTCATTATAACTTAGGACTGCGCACGTGTCTAGCTTCAAGCCGAGTCCCTGCTGTCATTACAGGACCGTTCCCGGAGAGAAGGTAAAACAATTCTATACAAAGGACAGAAGAATTTACTTTATCGCGGAGTATTACACTGAGCACAGTAAATGTGCTCCGCGCCATGACGCTATCTTTCACCACTTTTGATAGCTTCAACCACTTATTTGGTGTATCATAATAGTATTATGAAACGGCTGGCAATCATCGGCTCGACCGGCTCCATCGGCAGGCAGACGCTGGACGTGGTGCGTGCCCTGCCGGGCCGCTTTAAGGTGGTGGCGCTGGCGGCCGGCGGCAATACCGGCTTGCTGGCCGAGCAAATTGCCGAATTCAAGCCGCGCTTTATTTATTATCAGTCGGAGAACAGGCTGGCCTTAAACAATAGTGAATTCCTGCCGCTTGAAGATATTGTCCAGCACCCTGACGTGGACATGGCGGTGATGGCGGCTGCGGGCAAAGCGGGGCTAATGCCGACACTGGCGGCGGTCAAAGCGGGAAAAAGGATTGCCCTCGCCAATAAAGAGTCACTCGTCGCGGCAGGAGCAATCATTACAAGTGAAGCGAAAAAGAGCGGCGCCCAAATTTTGCCCGTGGACAGCGAACACTCCGCCATCTGGCAGTGCCTCACTGGCGAAAACCAGCCTCCGGCGCGGCTCATCCTGACGGCTTCCGGTGGCCCCTTCCGTAATTATCCGGCGGAAAAGCTGGACAGAGTTACCGCGGCACAGGCGCTCAAGCACCCGTCCTGGCAGATGGGGCAGAAGGTGACTATCGATTCTGCTACACTGATGAACAAGGGACTGGAGGTCATCGAGGCGCACTGGCTGTTTGATATGCCTATCGCCAAGGTCAGCGTGCTGATACATCCGCAGAGCGTGATACATTCGATGGTGGAGTTCGCCGACGGCGTTGTCAAAGCACATCTCAGCTATCCGGACATGCGGCTGCCCATTCAATATGCCCTGACCTATCCGGAGCGCGCCGCCAGTGATAAGCTGCCGCGGCTGGATTGGAATGTTACGAAAAAGTTGGACTTTGAGAAGCCGGATACGGATAAGTTCCCCTGCCTGCGGCTGGGCATTGAAGCCGGGAAAAAAGGAGGCACCTACCCTGCCGCACTCTGTGCCGCCGATGAAATAGCGGTGGAACTGTTCATCGCCGGGCTTATCAAATTTACCGATATTCCCCGCCTGATTGAAAAGGTACTGGAAAGGCACGATGGTATCGCCAATCCGAATATCGAAGAAATCCAGACAGCGGATGCCCGGGCGAGGCGGGACACGCTGGGGATTGTGGAGGGACTGCACCAATGCTGTTGACTATTGTCGTGGGGCTTCTTGTGTTATCCGTGCTCATCATCGCGCATGAGCTGGGGCATTTTCTCTTTGCCAAGGCGACCGGCGTGTGGGTCGAGGAGTTTGGCATCGGCTTTCCGCCGCGGGTGTTCGGCATCCGCCGCGGCGAGACTGTCTACTCGCTGAACGCCATTCCCTTCGGCGGGTTTAACAAGATTTCCGGAGAGGTCGACCCCTCCGCTCCGCGCAGCCTCGCCAGCAAGAGTGCCATGGTACGAATCATAGTGATCGGCGGCGGTATCCTTATGAACCTGCTGCTCCCGGTCGTGCTGCTTTCGCTGGCGTTTATGGTGCCGCATGATATCGTGCGCGGCGATATTATCGTGCAGCAGGTGGCGCCGGGCTCACCGGCGGAGCGGGCAGGTATCCAGCCGGGCGATGTGCTTACCGCGGTGAACGGCAAAGCACTGAACAACGGCAATGACCTCTCCCGCTTTGTGCAGCAGCACCTCGGGGAGAAGATAACCATTACATTAAAGCGCAGTTCGGTGGCCAGAGAAGTTTCGATGGTGCCGCGCTGGCGTCCTCCGGAGGGACAGGGACCCATTGGTACGCTGTCCCGCACCGAGAATACCAATGTCATCCGGCAGAGCCTGCCCTTCTGGCATGCCGTCCCGATAGGCGTTACCTCTCTCTGGGAGACGCTCGTATTGTATAAGAACGGCATTATCGGTATGATTGTCGGCACGACGCCCGTGGTGATGATGGGGCCTGTGGGCATCGTGCAGGTCACCGGCGAGGTGGCGCAGTCCGGCGCGGGACCGGTGCTGGAGCTGGCGGCATTTATCAGCATCGCCATCGCCATCACGCAGCTGCTGCCGTTCCCGGCTCTCGATGGCGGGCGCATTCTTTTCATCCTGCTGGAAGTGGTGCGGGGCGGAAAACGCGTTTCGCCGAAGCTGGAAGGCAAGATACATGCCATCGGCTTTGCTATCCTGTTTGCGCTGATGCTGGCAATTACCTTCCAGGATATTTTAAGAATTATTATGGGCGAGAGCCTGATACCATAAATGGAGAAAGATATGTTGACCGTGCAGGAAGCCATCAAACAGAGACGCAGCATCCGGGGATTTTCTTCTAAGGAAGTCCCCGATGAGTTCGTCGCGCAGATGCTGGAAGCCGCCCGGCTGGCACCTTCGGGGAGCAACCGGCAGCCGTGGAATTTCATCGTGGTGCGGGACCCCTCCACTAAAAAAGAGTTGCGCCGCATCTGCTTGGGTCAGCATTTTATAGAGCAAGCGCCGGTGTTGATTGTGTGCTTCGCCAATCTGGAGCGCTACTCCTTAGAGGAAAAGAGAAAAAGACGCGTGGAGTTCCAGGAAGCCGGAGTCAACGAGACGCTTTCAGGGCGCTTTGCCGACCCCGCCTACCGGGAGCAGCTTGACACCATGCCGGTGCCCGCGGAAACAGCAAGAGTTGGCGCCATCGCCAATACCTATATCGCTATCGAGCACATGGTGCTGACGGCAACCGCGCTGGGGCTGGGTACCTGCTGGGTCGGCGGCTTTGATGATGCCAGCGAAATCAATCGTCTTTTCGGGCTGAAACCGAGCCTGCTGCCGATTATCGTGCTGCCGGTAGGTTATCCGGAGGCAAAAACGCCTGCTCCCCGTCCCCGCCTTAAAAAGGAAGAAATCGTGATTCAACCGGAAAGAAAATAGTATGTCATTACCCAAGCGCCGCATCAGCAAGGCGATTCAAATCGGCAGTGTGACCGTGGGCGGCGGCGCGCCCGTCGTGGTGCAGTCCATGACCAAGACGGACACCTGCGATATTAAAGCCACCATCGCCCAGATTAAACAACTGGCGGACTGCGGCTGCGAAATCGTGCGGTTGGCAGTGCCGGACGCGGAAGCCGCAGATGCCCTCCCGCAAATCAAAAAGCGCGTCAAGGTACCGCTGGTCGCCGATATTCACTTCGACTACCGGCTGGCGCTGGCAGCCATCAAGGCGGGCATGGACGGACTGCGTATCAATCCCGGCAACATCGGCGAACCGGAAAGGGTCAGGAAGCTGGCGCTCGCCGCGAAAGAACGGGGCGTACCCATCCGCATCGGCGTGAACGCCGGCAGCCTGCCCAAAAAGGCGGACAAGAAGCTGAGCGTTCCCGACCGCATGGTCGCCGCCGCGATGGAGCAGGTCGACCTGCTGGAAAGCCTCGACTTCGATTTGATTAAAATATCGCTCAAAGCCTTCGATGTACCCACCACGATTGAAGCCTATAAAAAAATTGCGAGGAAAGTGCCTTATCCTCTGCACATCGGCATCACCGAGGCGGGTACGCCGCGCACCGGCGTCATCCGCAGCGCGGTAGGCATCGGCACATTATTATACCTGGGCATCGGCGATACCATCCGCGTCTCGCTGACCGCCAACCCCTGTGAAGAGGTGGCTGCCGCCTACGAGGTTTTGAAAAGTCTTAACCTGCGGCAGCGCGGTCCGGTACTGGTAAGCTGTCCCACCTGCGGGCGCACCGAGGTGGATATCGTAACGCTCGCCGGGCAGGTGGAAGCGCGAATGGCGAAGATTGATAGACCCATCAAAGTCGCCGTGATGGGCTGCGTGGTCAACGGTCCCGGCGAAGCGAAGGACGCCGATGTGGGCATTGCCTGCGGGAAGGGGCGGGGCGTCATCTTCCGCAAGGGCGCGCAGGTTGCCGTGGTGGCGGAAGCCGACTTCCTCGAATCCCTCATGAATGAAGTGGAGAGGGTATAAGAATATCGATGTCAGTCTTTATAGAAATCTACCCGCAGCTTGATGCCTGTATCGAAACGCAGGCGAAGCGGCTTTATAAAGAGTACAGCGAACGTATCCTCGGTGGTGAGTATGGCGTCGTCGTGGACAAAGTTGAAATTCTGAGGCTGTTTTTAGAAACGTGGAACTTCAACAAATTGCGGGCGGAGTCCGAGCCGCACCTCGTCGCGGGGAAAAAGATAAAATATACCGTGTGGGTGGAAAACGGCAAGTCCGAGTACGAAATGAAAATTGAACAGGAGTAAACCGTGCGCGTTACAAGACTATTCGGCAAGACGTTAAGAGAAGTACCGGCGGAAGCGGATACCATCAGCCACAAGCTCCTGCTGCGGGCGGGCATGGTCGACCAGCTGGCTGCCGGCGTCTATTCCTACCTGCCGCTGGGCTGGCGAGTCATCAACAAGATTGAAAGCATCGTCCGCGATGAAATGAATCAAGCGGGCGGGCAGGAGCTCTGTATGCCGGTGCTCCAGCCTCTGGAGATGTGGCAGCAGACGGGGCGCGACCAGGCTTTCGGGGAGGGGCTGTTCGTGCTGACCGACCGCCGCGACCGCAGGCTGGTGCTCGGTCCCACCCACGAGGAAGTCATCACATATTTAGCGAGCCGCAACGTGCAAAGCTACCGCGACCTGCCGCTGATGCTCTACCAGTTACAGACCAAGTTCCGCGACGAGCCGCGCTCCCGGGGCGGGCTTATCCGCGTGCGCGAGTTCATCATGAAAGATTTATACAGCTTCGATGCCGACGACGCCGCGCTGGATGTGAGCTACCAGAAGATGCTCCGCGCTTATGAGAATATCTACGCGCGCTGCGGGCTGACCGCGATGATGGTGCAGGCGGACAGCGGCGCCATCGGCGGGAAGGACTCGCACGAGTTCATGGTGCTTGCCGAAAGCGGCGAAGACGAGATTATCTACTGCCCGTCCTGTAAATACGCCGCTAACGTCGAGAAAGCCGAGAGCGTCAAGCCGAAGGCGGAGAGCGGCGCGCCGCTCCCGATAGAGGAGGTTGCCACGCCCGGCGCCGCCACCATTGAAGAAGTGGCGAAATTCTTCAAAGTCGCGCCGAGCCAGACGCTCAAAGCCGTTCTCTATGTCGCCGATGGCGGTCTCATTTTTGCCGTCATCCGAGGCGATATCGAGGTGAATGAAATCAAGCTCAAGAACCTGTTGCACGCTACCGAACTGCGCCTGGCGACCGACGCCGAGGTAAAGGAGGCAGGGCTGGTCAAGGGAGCAGCTTCGGCGGTGGGGCTGAAAGGCGTTAAAATCATTGCCGATGATTCCATTACCTCCGGCACCAACTTCATCGCCGGAGGCAACAAGCCGGAAATGCATCTCAAGAATGTGAACTACCCGCGCGATTTTAAGGCGGACATAATGGGAAACATCGCCAAATCGAAAGCCGGGGAAGGCTGTCCGCAGTGCTCGACAGCACTGGCTGCCATACGGGGCATCGAGGTGGGGCACATCTTCAAACTGGGCACTGCGTTCAGCAAGGTGCTGGGCGCGAACTATATCGATGAACAGGGCGTTTCCAAACCGATTATCATGGGATGCTACGGCATCGGCATCGGGCGGCTGCTGGCGGCAGCCATCGAGCAGAACCACGACGATAAAGGCATCATCTGGCCGATGCCAATTGCCCCTTACCAGATTTACCTCTGCCCGCTCTACCGCGAGGGCACGAAAGTGGCGGAGACCGCTGAAAAACTCTACGCCGACCTGACGGCTGCCGGGCTAGAAGTCCTCTTTGACGATAGGCAGGAATCGCCGGGGGTCAAGTTTAATGACGCCGACCTGCTGGGCATTCCCGTCCGCATCACGGTGAGCCCGCGCACGCTGGAAAAGAACAGCGTGGAAGTCAAACTGCGGCGGGAAAAGCAAGCGAGCCTGATGTCTCTGGAAGAAGCGTTAATCAAGATTAAGGAATTGGTGGCGAAGGGGTAATTCTGGCATTCCCACGAAAACGGGAATCCGGCGGGAGAGGGTATTCTGCATTTTCAGGTCTAGCCCGAGAATGACAAAATAGCGTCATTTCGAGACCATCCCGACAAATTCGGGAGGCGAAGCAATTCCTCACAAGATAAAGGGACAGCTTCGTCTTTTGACTCCACGCGATGGCATTAATAATTCCTGTCTTTTTTGTCCCGCCTCTGAAACTATGCTAAGATGTTGGCTACAGCCATGCTAAATTTGACCGATCAGCAGGTGCAGGAATACCTCAAGCGCAGCTACTTGACCGTCGACGGGCTGTGGTTCGTCAAGACGGAAGAAAAGTACGATTTCGAAGTTGCTCTTGCCGCTGATAACGAGGTATGGAAAATAATGTCCAAAATCCAGGCGCGCCTGCTTAAGTCGATGGCAGGGTTGGGAGAGGGATTGCAGTCTCTCGCAGAATGCATTGCAACCAAATTTACGCTGGATGGCACTTCTGTTGAAATCAGCCGGCAGGATGAGTCCGGCTTTGAAATCTTCATCACGAAATGTCCCTGGCACGATTTACGGGTCAAGTCCGGCCGCGCCAGCATTTCGCCGAGGGTGTGTGAAGTAATCTGCGGCACGAACATGACCGCTTTCGCCGCCGAGTTCGGCAGGGACATTAAAATCGAGCGCCCGTTCCGCATCAGCAACGGAGACGCCTACTGCCGATTCATATTCCGTCAAGGATAAGGAGATTGCCGTGAAAAGAGAGACCTTTCTGGAAAAAGAAGTCGGCTTTAAGTTCCGGACTGAGGAGCGCGCCATCATCCAGTCTGAGCTCGATGCATTTTATAAGCTCTGGGGCGATACGGAAACCCTCTTCACCAGCGATGAGTTCGCCAAAGCGCAGGACATGAACTTCAAAGGCAAGATTGTCGCGGGGCTGTTCCTCGTCGGCGTGATGCTGGGCAAGCTGGATATGCTGCCCAATGCCGGCTACGCCTTCGATGCCGCGATGGTGGGCATGAATGAAGTCAAGTTCCTCGCCCCGGGTTACTGCGGCGACCGCCTGCATCTCGAAGGTGAGCTGCTTACCAAGCGGACGACCTCCAAGGGGCATATCGTGGTGACCTGGCGCTGGACGCTCGTCAACCAGGACAACGCCGCCGTGACCACCGGCGTCAACACCGAGATATTCTCCAAAACGATGACAACTTAGTCCACGACGGCGATTGCCTCGACCTCGATGAGGGCATCGGGCAGGAGCAGGCGCTCAATCTTGACGACCGTCGCCGCCGGGAAATGCTTCCCGAAGTACTGCTTGCGCGCTTCGCCGGTCTTCACAAATCCTTCCAGGTCGCGGCAGTAGACCTTGAGCATGACGATATCCGTCATTTTCGCGCCGGCGGCTTCCAGCACCCGCTTGATGTTCTCGTAGGCGCGCCCGGTCTGGGCGACCACGTCGCCCTTGAACATGATATTGCCCTCTTCATCGGTGGCGGTCTGCCCGGCGACATAGATGGTGTTGCCCGCCCTGATGGCGTGGGAAAATCCCCTGGCTTTGAGGACGCCCGGCGGCACGATGACTTCTTTTGCCATAGCTTTGTCTCCCTTCAAACATGATGATAAAACTTACCCTGTTGCGTGTGTCGCTGTCAATACCAGATTTGTGTAACCTATCCCCTGCCCCTTCCCTTGAGGATTTATAAAGGGAAGGGGTAAAAGAAGAGAGGGGCGGCGCCCCTCTCCAAATCTCTCGCGTTTCTATTACCGTTGTCCGCTTATGCCGTTCTGCGGTATAATTCTAGTTGGTTCAAGTGCCAGCGTAGCTCAGTTGGTAGAGCAGCGCTTTCGTAAAGCGCGGGTCGGGGGTTCGAGTCCTCTCGCTGGCTCCAGCCTTTTCCGCTATTCGACAAAGACTTTTACCTTCTCCCCCTTGCTGCTCACCACATCCACTTCCAGGTCGCTCAAAGCCCCGATGAGTCCCTCGATATCGTCGGGCTTGACGCTGTTCACGTCGAAATCGATGCCCTTTTCCTGCAACGCCCCGTTTACCTTGTCTCTGGCGGCTGGAGGGATGAGGGAAGTCAACTTCATGCCCGCCCGTATCAGCGACATCGGCACACGGATATTGACGCGGTCGACATTCTGGCTGTTCTCGCTTGCCGGGTCGGGCAGGACGGTAACGCGTAGGTACTTGGCGCTGGTCTTCCTGCCTGCCTCCGCCTTCGGAGTATCTTCTGAGTCGCTCCGTTCCGCTTCCAGCGCATTAAGCAGGCGGTTCGCCTCATCGACGCTTATTTTCTTGTTCGCCAACATATCCAGGATTTTCTTCCGATTTTCCGACATTGTCATATCCTCCTTTTAATAATTTAAACTACGGAAATATATACGCATTGGCGACGCTCCCGGACGTCAACCCTGAGTCCGCGCATCGCGCAAAGCACCCGTAGCGAGTCCCGCAAAACGCGTAGCGACCATCTGCCCCAGCCGCCCGGCCAGAGTACCAGAACGGCGGCCAGCACCAGCGGCGAAAGAATTATCAGAACCGCCAGCACAATCGGCCAGAGGAGAAACAGCGGCAGCCACAGACCGAAGTTCGTATCCTCCCCCCGGACTTTCACGTGCATCAACATGGGCGGCCAGCTCATTTCGATAGCCTCCTTATCGCTTCCTCGGCGGAGATATCGCCGCGCTCGAGCTCGCCGATTACTTCTTCTTCGGGAGAGGGCTTAACTATCTCGACGAACTCAAGCTGCCGGGCGATGCGGCTAATCCGGCTCTTCACGGTGGGATAGCTGATGCCGAACATCTCCTCCATTTCCTTGATGGAGCCGTGGCAGCGGACGAACGCCATGATGAAGACCTGGTCTTCCGCCGAAAGACCGGCGAGCGGCGGCAGGGTAAAGCTGCCCTCGATGGCGATGCCGCTGTCCACCAGGCGGACGCGCTCGATGTTGACCGGCTTGCCCCGGGTCATTTTAGTCAGTTCGTGCCATTCCTGAGTCATTTTCACCACCATTAATTTATTTAATCTTTAACTTAATTTTCTTAATATATTATAATGATATATATTGATTTTGTCAATACATTGCCCAAATTTTTTTACAGGACTTTTTCTGTGAGAACGGTTACCTGAACATGATATTGTACGTAAAGCTCGGGTTTGATAAAATGAAGGGCAGTTTCGAAACTATTGGTCAAAGACCAAAGCACATCGCTTACTCCACTTAAACAGGAGGTATCTTATGCCTATCTAGCCCAGAGACCGCTTCCTGGAAATCGCCCGGTTCCAGCGCCCCAATGATTTATGCCTGATGACGCCCGTCTTCAATGACTTCTGGGCGGGTACGCTGGAAACATGGATAAAACAGGGCGCGCCGGAGCAAATCCTCAACGGGCGCTTCCGCCAGGAATATTTGCAGATGTTCCACATCCGCTCGCTGCCGGAAATCCGCACCGGCTTCTACCCGGACAGCCGCTATGACTTCGGCGGTAAAATCGTCAACCTCAACTGGGCGACTCCTATCGTGCCGCCCTACCAACCGCAGATTATCAGCGAGGACGAGCGCACCTACACCATGATTAACTACGGCGGACAGACCACCCGCTTCTTCAAAGACAATCCCACCAAGATGCCCACGTTCATCGGTTATCCGGTCAAAGACCGCGCAACCTGGAAGGAGTTTCAGAAAAGGCTCGACCCGGACGCCGCCGACCGGCTCCCCGCCGACTGGCAAGGCTACGCGCAGAGGATGAATTCCCGCCCCGAGCCGACGATGCTCTTCACCGGCAGCTTCTTCGGCTTCCTGCGGGAGTGGGTGGGGGTGGAGAAGCTGCTCTACATGTTCTATGACGACCCCGCCCTCGTCGAGGAAATGATGGAGCAGATGTGCTACATGGTGACCGATGTCATCAAGCGCATCCTGCCGGAGCTGCGCGTCGATTTCGCTTACTTCTGGGAGGATATGGCGTTCAAGACGGGCCTGCTCATTTCGCCGGCGATGTTCCGTAAATTCATGCTGCCGCGCTACAAGCGGGTAACCGACCTGCTGCGGAGTAAGGGCGTCGATGTTATCTTCGTGGACAGCGACGGCAATGTCGAATCGCTCATTCCCCTCTGGATGGAGGGCGGCGTCAACGCCATCTGGCCCCTCGAATGCGCCGCCGGCATGGACGCGGTCGCCGTCCGCAAGAAATACGGCAAAGACCTCATCCTCGCCGGAAACATCGATAAGCGCAAGCTGATGGAAGGCAAAGAAGCCGTCCGCGCCGAGGTGATGGCGAAGCTGCCCTTTCCTGCTCAAGGACGACGGCTACTTCCCCTCCCTCGACCACCTGGTGCCGCCGGACGTGCCGTGGGAGAACTTCCTCTGCTGGCTGGATACCATGCGGGAGGTCGCCGGGTTGCCCGGGCTGGCGCGGTAGCGCTTCTGCCTGTCATCACGATACCGTCCCTGGGGAAAGGTGAAGCAATTCCAATCCGCTGTCATTCCCGGACTTGATCCGAGGACACAGATGTCTCTTTTCCTCTACCGGATTCCCGCCTTTCAGAGAATGATAGTTTAAAGGGGTTGGTTCGCCTCCTCCATTTGGAAGGATGACCGGGCAACGAAAATTGAAATCTCTTACTTGCCGGACTGGGCGAACTGCCAGGACTTGCCCTCGGTGACGATGGCAGGGGCAATCACCATCTCCACTTTATGCATTTCTTCGATGGTAGCCGCGCCGCAGATGCCCATCGCCGTGCGCAGCGCACCCACCAGGTTCTGGCTGCCGTCCGTTACGGAAGTAGGACCGAAAAGGATTTGTTCCAGCGTGCCCGTCGTGCCGACTTTAATGCGAGTACCCCGGGGCAGCGCCGGGTGAGGTGAGGACATCCCCCAGTGATAGCCCATACCGGGGGCTTCTTTCGCCTGAGCGAAAACCGAGCCAATCATCACGCCGTCAGTGCCGGCTACGAAGGCTTTGCAAACGTCGCCGCCCTTCTTGAAACCGCCGTCGGTAATGATGGGCACATATCTGCCGGATTCCTTCAGATAGGCGTCGCGCGCGGCGGCGCAGTCGATGGTAGCGGTTATCTGCGGTACGCCCACGCCGAGAACTTCACGGCTGGTGCAGGCGGCGCCGGGTCCAACTCCGACGAGAATACCGGAGATGCCGGTGCGCATCAGTTCAAGACAGGCGCTGTAGCTGACGCAGTTGCCCACCACGACCGGCATCTTCACCGATTTGCACAGTTCGGAGAAGACGAGCCCTCGGTAGCTCTTGGAAACATGCCTGGCGCTGGTGACGGTAGACTGGACGAATAATATATCGGCGCCGGCTTCTTCGATAATCGGCGCCAGTTTCTTGGTGTTGGCGGGAATCAAGGAGACCGCGCAGACCGCTCCGGCGGCTTTTATTTCACGCACCCGCTCCGCGACGAGGTTCTCTTTAATGGGCTGAGTATAGATTTTCTGGAGCAAAGGAAGTACCTTGTCCGGTGCCGTTCGCACTATCTCGGCGAGGATTTCCTTGGGGTTGTCATAGCGTACCTGGAGCCCGTCCAGGTTGAGCACGGCGAGACCGCCCAGCCGGTTCATTTCGATAGCAAAAGTGACATCGGTAACGCCGTCCATGGCGGCGGCGAGAACGGGAATGGCGAAAGTGAATTTGCCTATTTTGAGTTCAATGTTGGTTTGCTCCGGGTTGACGGTAACATCTCCGGGGACGATGGCGACTTCTTCAAAACCATAAGCGCGTCTCAGTTGCTTGAACTGCGGTGCGGTCATTTTTCACCTCTTTTTAAATATACATTATGACAAAGAAACGGGGGTGAAGTCAAGAAAAATGAGGGTCAACTTCTTCTCATTATCGCTTGTCATTGCGAGACTATCCTTCCACAGAAGGGGGCGAAGCAATCCCTCATAAGACAAAGAGATTGTTTCATCGCCATGGCTCTCCGCAATAGCAGCGTTTGAGAAAATTATTCTTCTTCCTCCTCTTCTTCTTCGGGTTCTGGTTCAGCTTCTGGCCTTGTCCTGCCTAAGGGCAACAACGCTTCTGTCTTTCCGGACTTTTTGGCGCGCGGCTCCAGCTTATCCATTTCCTTGCGCAGATCTGCCAGCACAGCTACCGGCGCTTCCGTGCCGATACCGACCACGATGCCATCGGCGCCGGCGTTCCAGATTGTCTTAAGTTCATCGGAGGTGAGGTCCCCCGAAACGGCTAACATGAGCGGCTTGCCCGCTGCCGCAAAGCGCTGGAGTGCCATGAGGTCATTCCAGGTGAGAGAGTCCTTTTTACTGCTATCGACGAGGATAGCATCGACGGGGAGTTCGCCGACGGTACGGAGCAGGCTATCGGTAATCGAGTTATCAATCTGGATGATTCTGCCCAGCTTGCTGTCTTTTCCCGGCGTAAAGACCGCGCTGTCCGCGGTAAAGACCACAAAGTCGGCGCCGCTTTTCACGGCGGCTTCAATTGTTTTTGTATCAGTATCCGCCAAACGGCTGCCCCGGGGAATATCGGGCAGGTTCGATGTTTTCGCTCCGGCGGGCAGCAATACCGCATCCGCACCCGCCAGATAGTCTTTCATTTTCTTAATATCCACCGTAACATCAGCGACCAGCAGCGGCCGGGCTTTACTCTTTCCTGCAGGGGCGGCGCGAAAGCCGATGGGCGAGGGGGTGCCCTTGACCATGTTCTCCATTTGCTCGATAAGTTTGCTCATACATCTCCTCTACAATCCGCAATTTCAAGTATAGAGGAAAAGCAGAGGAAGACGCAATTCACAACCTATCTTTCGCTCATCCACTTGATAAACTCCGCTGTGTCAGCAAATTTTTTATAGAATGTATTTGAGAAAATCGTATCGATATAAACGCCGGGGATCTCAGTTGTCCAGTAATTCAGCCAGTGAGTGACTGCCACAGAAGTAGCATCGGAACGCAAATAGCCACTCTGGTAGCCAGTGTAATAATTTCCTGCGGGGTCAAAGATAGCGAGGTTGTTACCTTTAACCGGGATAAAGACGGCAACATGACCAGCAACACCCGGCGTGGTACTCCTAATGGTTACTGCCCAAACTGCATATTCACCTCTATTATAGTTGAGCATCATGCTTGCCAATAATACTGCCATATCTTCACAATCACCAGTCTTATCCTGCAGAGTCTCTCCTGGGCTACGCCAAAATCCCTCTTGCCATATCAAATTACCACCAGAAATATCTGGAATAATAGGGAGGTAACTATCATAGGAGTATCTAATATTGTTGACTACCCAGCGATGCATTAGCTCATAATCTCGCCAAAACTTGACGACATCTGTTGCAACGTAACCACCAGTTATCTCCTGAACTTTTGTAGATAATTCTGCAGCATTGGGAGTAATAAAAGTCTGGCAATCGAGCCCAGTGCCAAAGCGAACGTATATTTGTTTTCTGACGCTATTATATTGATTAAATATCCGGGTTTGCTCGTTCTTGGCCGTTTCTAATTGAGCTGCGGTGTTGCTAAGCTGTGCCTTGGTGCTGACAAGCTGTCCTTCCGCATTAGCCAGCCGTGTCTTAGTTGTAGTCAACTGGGATTCGGTGTTAGTCAATTTTGTTTCGGTAGTAACTAGCTTTGTTTTGGTGTCAGTCAACTGTGCATTGGCATCGTTTAGCTGTAATTTCGTACCAACAAGTTCATCCTGAGTGCTGGTCAATTCATTCTGAGTACTCACCAGTTGAGTTTCCGTAAGAACGAGCTCTCCTTTCAACATTTCTGATATATTCCAGAGATTAAATACAAAACCTAAAGCTACTAGCAGCAATACACTTACGACGATGAACAGATTCTTCCATCCGCTTTGCATAACAACCTCCTTCATGCCTGTTGGCTGCAATTATAAACCACCCTGAAGCACATAACAAGGAGAAGAACTAATTACCCCCCCCCCTTTCCCTCTTCCCCAAATTCTGCTATATTCTTTAGCAAATGCGTTGTGCGATTTTAGCAGATATTCATGCGAATATGGAAGCTTTCGGTGCCGTGCTCACGGATGTCGAAAAGCGGGGAGATGTGGAGGAAATCTGGTGCCTCGGCGACATCGTGGGCTACGGTCCCGACCCGCATGCCTGCATCCAGATTTTACGCGCCGCCAACCATCTCTGCGTCGCCGGCAATCATGACTGGGCTGCCATCGGCAAGATAACCATGCAGAACTTCAATACAGACGCCGCCGCCGCCTGCGAGTGGACCGGGCAAAAGCTGACTCCCGAAGATAAGGAGTATCTTTCTCACCTGCCTGCCACACTGCAAAAAGGAGACTTCACACTGGCGCACGGCAGCCCGCGCGAGCCTATCTGGGAATACATCCTTTTCCCGCCCACCGCCGCAGAAAATTTTAACCATTTCACCACGCCCTACTGTCTGGTGGGGCATTCGCATCAGCCGATAGTCTTCAAGCAGGTGGGCAGCGCCGCCGCCACCAGCCTGTTCCAGCCGACTATCGGGCTGGTCATCGGTAGGAGCCGGCTTATTATCAATCCGGGGGCGGTGGGGCAGCCGCGCGACGGCGACCCGCGGGCGAGCTACGCCATCTACGACAGCGAGGCAAAAATGGCGCGCCTCTACCGCGTCCCTTACGATATTGAGGCGACGCAGAACAAGATGATGCACGCGGGGCTCCCCATGAAGCTGGTCAACCGATTGAGCCACGGGACGTAGCTCCAGCTTGACAAGACCCTCTCTTACCGATTAGAGTTTTCATGAGGTCGTGCTAGATGGGGAGCCAGCGGTGCCCTGTACCTGCAATCCGCTACAGCAGGGTCGAATTCCCGCTTGAGGCTCCTGTCCGGTAGGACTGCCCGGATTAAGTAGTGTTGAAGGCCGGGTCCTGCGCGGCAGAACCCTATGAACCCCGTCAGGTCCGAAAGGAAGCAGCGGTAAATAGTCGCTTCTGGGTGCCGCAG
>JAQTQH010000073.1 GCA_028712355.1 Dehalococcoidales bacterium | reverse complement strand
TTGCTGGGCGTCTGATAAAGAATTGAAAAATTCTCTAACCGATTTGAACATATTTCACCTACCCGCCTTATCTCTTTGCAGGTAGTATATGCCTTTAGGCACTCTTTTGGCAAGAGTGAACTTTGCCATGTCAGCGGGTTCTATCCGCCCAGAACCTACGTACAGGCGTTAAAATCATGGAATTTTGCCTCGGTACTCTTGTGGATCAAGGTTTTTCAGCAAATAACAGCGAGTGAGGGGAAGAGGCATCCATGAGACTCTGTTATCTTGCCTTAGGTACGAGTATTCACACTCAAAGATGGATTAACTATTTTGTAGATAAAGGATACGATGTTCACCTGGTTACCGATGTCCCTTATGAGTATAAGACCCTGCAGGTCCATTTATTGAAAACATACACCACAAGTAAAAAAGTCGGTGTAAATAAGAGCCGTATCTTGAATTTTTTGATATGGTCTACGCAGATTAAAAAGAGAATAGCCAAAATACATCCGGATGTTCTCCACAGTCATTATATCAGCAGTTACGGCACACTCGGAGTGTTCAGCGGCTTTCATCCTCTCGTTGCCACTGCCTGGGGTTCTGATATTCTGGATGAACCTAGAGAATCAACACTGGTTCGGAAAATGGTACGATTCACCGTAAAAAGAATTGATGCTATCACCTGTGATGGCGAGCATGTAAAGGAGCGGCTGGTCAGTCTCGGTGCCGACCCGCAAAAGATAAAACTCATTTATTTCGGCACTAACACACAGCAATTCAGCCCGGAACGGAAGGACGATAAAATTTTGCAAACGTTAGGTGTTACCGGGTCTCCGGTGGTAATCAGCGTCCGCAAACTGGAGCCGCTGTATAATGTAGAATCGCTGATAAACGCCATACCGTTGGTACTGAAGGAAGTTCCCACCGCAAAATTCGTGGTTGCCGGTGCCGGGCCTTCAGAAGCGAAGATAAAAGGACTGGCGAAGTCGCTGGGGGTTTCAGGTAGCATCCGGTTCATCGGGGATATTCCCAATAGTGAACTTCCTGGATACCTGGCCTCGGCGGATATCTATGTATCCACAGCGCTCTCCGATGCCGGGCTTGCCGCCAGCACGGCGGAAGCCATGGCTTGCGCTCTCCCTGTCATCATTACTGATTTCGGAGATAATGGCAAGTGGGTACAGGATGGAGTTAACGGTCTGGTTATCCCGTTGAAAAGCCCTGCGATACTGGCGGAAAAGATTGTTTACCTGCTGCGCAACCCGGAGATTGGTAAACAGTTCGGTATCAAGAGCCGTCAGATTATCGAAGAAAAAAACAGCTATCATCGGCAGATGGCAAAGGTAGATGAGATTTATAAAGAACTGCTGGAGGTGAGTAAAAAATGAAACTCCTGATAACCGGCGGAGCGGGATTCATCGGTAGCCACCTGTGTGATAAGTACACGCAGGAAGGGCATAGCGTGATTTGCCTGGATAATTTCATGAGCGGCAACCTGGTCAACGTGCGGCACCTGCTCGATTACCGTAACTTCAAGCTAATCAAGGGAGACATCCGTGACTTTGATTTGCTGGAACGCCTCATGCGTGATGTCGAGGTTGTCTTCAACTTGGCGGCGCAAATCCACGTCGATCGCTCCAGTGTTGAACCGCGCCTCACCTATGATATCAATGTGATGGGCACGCAGAATATCCTGGAGGTTGCCCGCCTGCATGATGTCCGGAAGGTTATTCATGCTTCCACCAGTGAAGTCTATGGCTCCAGCCTTTATTACCCCATGGATGAAAAGCACCCCCTCAACGCCCCACACCCCTACGGCGCGAGCAAGATAGCCGCCGACCGGATGTGCTATGCCTATATCCAGACCTACGGGATGAACATCGCCATTGCCCGGCTCTTCAACGTCTTCGGGCCGCGCCAGCGTGATATCGGCTACGGCGGCGTCATTTCCATCTTTACCCGCCGTGTCCTCAGCGGCATGCCCCCGATGATTTACGGCGACGGCAAGCAAACCCGCGACTATACCTATATTGACGATGCGGTCAAAGCTTATGACCTCATCCTGAAGCACGATGAGCCGATAACCGAGCCGGTGAACTTCGGCAGTGGCAAAGAGGTCTCTATCATTGACCTGGCGGACAAAATTATCGATTACTGCGGCAAGACCGGCGATGTCAAGCCGGTGCATGTGGCATCCCGTCAGGGAGAAGTCAAACGGCTGATTGCCGATGCTTCCCGCGCCAGGCAATTACTGGGCTGGCAGCCGAAGTATAAACTTGATAAGGGACTGCGGGAATTCGTCCAGTGGTACCGCAACTACGGCTTCGAAGAGAGGATCAAGATAGAATGAAACAAGCAGCCAAACCCCGCCGGACCGGCCGCAGCGATGTTGCTCCGGATGTCTTACTGGGCATGTACCGGTCCATGCTGCGCCTGCGTAAGTTTGAGGAAGCCATCGCCGAAAGGCTCAAGACACCTTCGGAGATTGTCTGTCCCGTCCATCTCTATACCGGCGAGGAAGCGGTGGCGGTGGGCGTGTGCGCCAATCTGCGGAAAGAAGATTTTGTGTTCAGTACCCACCGCTCTCATGGACATTATCTCGCCAAGGGCGGTGATATGAAATCTCTTGCCGCCGAGCTTTATGGCAAAACTACCGGCTGTTCGCACGGTAGGGGCGGCTCGATGCACCTTGCTGCGCCTGAGTATGGGCTGCCGGGAAGCTCCGCCATCGTGGCGGGGACGATACCCCTGGCGGTGGGAGCGGCGCTCGCTTTTTCTGTCCGCAAAGAAGATAATGTCGCCGTAGCGTTTTTCGGAGACGGTGCTGCCAATGAGGGCGTATTCTACGAATCGCTGAACCTGGCGGCTCTGCGGAAATTGCCGGTGATCTTCATCTGCGAAAATAACCTGTATTCCACCCATATGCCCGTTGCTTCCTGCCTCGCCAGCACCGAGATTTACCGCAAGGCGGAGTCCTTCTGTATGCCGGGAGTCAGGATTGATGGCAACAACGTTCTGAAAGTATTCCGGGAGGCCGGCAGGGCAATTGCGGCAGCGCGTCTTGGGGAAGGCCCCGCACTGATTGAATGCCTGACCTACCGCTGGCGGGGCCATGTTGGTCCCAACTACGACCTGGACAAGGGGCTGCGGAGCAAAGAAGAGCTGGATTCTTGGATGACACGCTGCCCGATAAAGAATTTCGAGGAGTTTTTGGCGGCGCAGGGACTTATTTCAACTGCCGAAAAAGAAGCAGTGTCCCGCGAAGTCGATGTTGAGGTGGCGGAAGCGATTGCGTTCGCCCGCGCCAGTCCTTACCCCGATAGTGCTGAGATTACCCGCGGAGTATTCCGATGACGCGTAAAATTACTTACGTCCGTGCCATCAATGAGGCTCTCCATCAGATTCTGGAATCCGACCCGAAGGCGCTGCTCATCGGGCAGGGGGTCACCAGTCCGTGGTACGTCGGCGCCAGCACGTTAGGACTCATTCAAAAGTTCGGCCCGGAGCGGGTCATCGATACTCCGGTCTCCGAAAACTGTACGATGGGTGCCGCCGTCGGCGCGGCGCTGGCCGGCATGCACCCCATTTTTGTCTTTCCCCGCATGGACTTCATGTATTACGCTTTGGACCAGCTCGCCAACCACGCCGCCAACTGGCATTATATGTTCGGCCGGCAGCTCGGCGTTCCGCTGGTTGTCTGGACTATCATCAATCGCGGCGGCGAGCAGGCGGCGCAGCACTCCCAGGCGCTCCAGGCGCTCTTCGCCCATATTCCCGGTCTCAAGGTTGTCATGCCCGGTACTGCCTATGATGCCAAGGGACTGCTCCATGCCAGCCACCAGGACGGTAATCCCGTTATTTACATTGACGAGCGCTGGCTCTATCAGAACGAGGATGATGTTCCGGAAGAACCATATACCGTTCCCATCGGTAAAGGGGTTGTCCGGGAAAAAGGCAGTGACGTAACACTGGCGGCTAATTCCTATATGGCTCTGAAAGCGATTGAAGCGGCAAAAGCACTGGCTCAAGATGGCATTTCGGTAGAGGTCATTGACCTGCGTTCCATCAAGCCGCTGGATGAGACTATGTTGCTCAAATCGATTAAAAAGACCGGACGGCTGGTGATTGCCGATGGCGGCTGGAAGAGCTTCGGTGTGAGCGCCGAACTGGCGGCGCTGGCGGCTGAAGAAGCATTCAATCATCTGAAAGCGCCGGTACTGCGCATCGCCTTGCCGGATACCCCCGCCCCCGCCAGCCGCACCCTGGAAAAAACCTATTATCCGGATGCGAACCGGATAGCTTCGGAAATTAAAGCATGGTTGCATAAGGAGCCGAAATAATGCCTTATAAAGTACCTTTCGTTGATTATCCCTGCCAGTACCAGAATTTGAAGCAGGAACTCGATGCGGCATTTACCGGGATAATGTCCGGCGGTAATTTTATCCTCCGTGAGCATGTCCGCCGCTTTGAAGATAATGTGGCATCGTTTCTCGGTGTAAAGCAC
>JAQTQH010000072.1 GCA_028712355.1 Dehalococcoidales bacterium | reverse complement strand
GCAGTTCCTCGACATGCTCCGGCGGCACCGCCAGCACCATGCGCTCCTGCGATTCGGAAATCCAGATTTCGGTATAAGAAAGACCGGCGTATTTCAGCGGCACTTTCTCCAGGTCGACGCGCACGCCCGTATCGGCGCCCATCTCCCCCACCGCGGAGGAAAGTCCGCCGCCGCCGCAATCGGTAATCCGCACGTATAATCGTTTCTCCCGCGCCTGCATCAGGACGTCGATGACCTTCTTTTCCACGATGGCATTGCCAATCTGCACCGAAGTCCAGGAAACCTCGCTGGAAGTACCGGTGAGCCGTTCGGAGGCGAAGGTCACGCCGTGGATGCCGTCGCGTCCCGTCCGTCCCCCCACCACCACCACCTTATCGCCGGGCTTTTGCTGCCCACGCTGCGCCATGTTGACCGGCATGATGCCCAACGTGCCGCAATAGACCAGCGGGTTCGCGGTGTAGCG
This sequence comes from Dehalococcoidales bacterium, assembly GCA_028712355.1. Taxonomy (GTDB): domain Bacteria; phylum Chloroflexota; class Dehalococcoidia; order Dehalococcoidales; family RBG-16-60-22; genus JAQTQH01. The sequence continues at coordinate 4,056 of JAQTQH010000072.1, read as the reverse complement.
TTCGTCGAAGCAAATGGCGCCGTTCCCCGTCGGGATGCCCAGACGGTTGCCGTAATCGGCCACTCCCGCCCGCACCCCTTTAAACATGCGTCGCGGGTGGAGGACGCCGGAGGGCAGCTTATCATAAGGCAAATCCGGCGGACCGAAGCAGAAAACATCGGTATTGAAAATCGGCCTGGCGCCCAATCCCGTGCCGAGCGGGTCGCGCACGACGCCGCCGATGCCCGTGGAAGCGCCGCCGTACGGCTCCACCGCTGAAGGATGGTTGTGCGTCTCCACTTTAAAGCAAAGCGCCCAGCGCCCGTCGAAGTCAATGACTCCGGCATTATCCGCAAAAACGGAAAAACACCAGGGTTTGTTCAGCTCGAGGGTGGCTTTAGCAATGGTACTCTTGAGCAGATTATCAATCACCTGCCCGTTGAAATTTATTTTGCCGCGGAAGGTCTTGTGGACGCAGTGCTCGGACCACGTCTGCGCCAATGTTTCCAGCTCAACATCGGTGGGGCTGCGCCCCAGCCGGCGGTAGTAACTCTGGATGGCGAGGAATTCATCACGGGTGAAGCCGAACTGCCCGGCGACATCCAGGTTGCTGATATCGACATAACCCAGAGCGAAAAAGTACTGCGGGTTCTCCGGAAAGGCGAAGTGCTCCTGGTCGACAGCGTGCTGGATGATGGGATTGACCAGCAGGCGATTGGAGATGTTGGCCAGCTGGGCATCATCAAGCTGCCCTTCGATAAGGTATTTTTTAGCGGTGCGCACCGCCTTGATGCCGACAAGTCCCAAATCACGGATAGCTTTCCAGATGCTGTCCTCGACCGGGTCGGTCACACCGGCATTATAGGCAACTTCAACAGCATGAATCCCGGAGGTGGTCTCGCCAGCCGCCTGCGCCCCGGAGACGACAGCATATTCCTGGGTCACGGGGTCGGTAAAAAGCTCGCGGGCAAGGAGGTCAATCTGGTCGGCGGGAAGGTCGGAATCCACCCAGTAGACATCAATTACACGGGCGCCGGTAACGGTAGTGATGCCCAGATCGGCGATATCTTTGACCAATCCCTGACCACGGGCGTCCGGCAGATGACTCTTGAGGCTGACTTCAACGCGATACATAAGTTCAGTTACATAAGGAAGGACAAAAAATACCCGAGATGCTCAGGTAAACTAATTTTTTATCACCGGATTCAAGCTTTTGCTTACGATTTTAAGAGATCGGTCACGATGTCATTAATCAAGCGGCCATCGGCTTTGCCTTTGAGCTGCCCGATGATCTTCGGCATCACTTTGCCCTTGTCGGCGGGGCTTTTCGCGCCCACCTCAGCGATGACCCGCTTTACCGCCGCGACCACTTCTTCACGGGAAAGCTGCGCCGGCATATATGATTTCAGGACTGCCATCTCCGCCTCTTCCTTGGCAACGAGATCCGGGCGGTTGCCTTGCTGAAAGGCGAGGATGCTCTCCTGACGCTGCTTGATTTCCCGGGCAATCACCCCAAGGACATCGGGGTCGCTCAGAGCGGTCTGGCGGGCAATTTCGGTATTATTGACCGCCGAAATAAGCATACGGAGAGTATCACGCTTGACCGTGTCCCCGGACCGTAACGCCTGCTTGAGGTCGTCAGACAGCTTCTGCTTGAGTGTTGCCGCTTGTTCCATATATCAGTGACCTTGCCTGCGCTTCCGCGCAGGAGGGAGATGCCTACTTTCGCGTGACTCTGGCCCTGGTGGACTTCGCAGTACCACGGCGCTTGGCGGCAGCCTTACGCTTGCGCTGGACGCTGGGCTTCTCATAGAACTCGTGGCGCCGCAGCTCCGATAGAATGCCGTCCTGCTGCACTTTCTTGTTGAACCGTCTCAACAGGCTGTCAAAACTTTCTTCCTGACCGGCGGTTACTTCTGCCAACTGGTATCATCCCCCTTCTACTTACGTGCCGAATAAAACTACCGGGAAAACAAACTACCTTATTTTATCTTTAAGCCGGCAAGGTGTCAAGGCAAATAGGGGAGGTGGGGAAGATAATTTGACTTGACAAGTGTGAGAGTATTAAGCTAACGTTTTTTAAACTTACGTAAGAGTATGGCAAACGCTAAGAAACGTACTATAAAGAGATTAAGTTCCCGTCGAGTGGCTAAAGTAAAGGGAAAGCAGTCTACGCGTAAAAAGAATGGTTTACCCTTTCTTAAAGACTACGAAAGACGTATTGAATCCCATCACGCCGGATGGTGTGAATTTTAATTGGTAAGGCTCACAATTTCTTATTGGACACTTCCCCCTTATTTCCCCCTCTGTAAAATCTCCCGCGCCGCCACCACGCCGGAAGCCGAAGCCTGCACCAGCCCGCGACTGACGCCGGTGCCGTCGCCGATGGCGAACAGGTTGCGCACCTCGGTCTCGAGGGCAGGGGAAAGCTGGGGGCGGCAGGAGTAAAACTTTACTTCCACGCCGTAGAGCAGCGTGTGGCAAGACGCGATGCCCGGAATCAGCTTGTCCATCGCCTGCAGCATCTCCACAATGCCGGTAAGCTGGCGATAAGGCAGCACGAACGAGAGGTCGCCGGGGGTGGCCGTCTTGAGGGTGGGCTGGACCATGCCGCGGGCGATGCGCTCCGGTGTGGAACGCTGCCCCTTCATCAGGTCGCCTAACCTCTGCACGAGCACGCCGCCGCTGAGCAGGTTGGCCAGCCGGGCGATGTATTTGCCGTAGGCAATCGGCTCGCGGAAGGGTTCGGTGAAATTGGTGCTGACCAGCACCGCGAAGTTGGTATAATCGGTCTTGCTATCGGCATAGCTGTGCCCGTTCACCGTGATGACCTGGTCGGCGCCGCCGGTCGCTTCCATGATAACCTCGCCGCCGGGGCACATGCAGAAGGTGCGGATGCGGTCGTCGAAGGTGGGCGACTGGTACTCCAGCTTTACTTCGTACAGGACATCAGTCATTTTCTTCAGCACCGCCGCCGGCACCTCTACCCTTACGCCGACATCGACGGGATTATTGTGCATCGTGAGATGCAGGCGACCCGCTTCACGGGAGAGCCAGTCCGCCCCTTCCCGCCCCGGCGCCAGCACCAGGTATTTGCATAAGAGCTTCTCGCCGGACTTCGTCTCGATGCCTTTGACCACGCCGTTCTCCGCGACGACGGTACACGCCGGGACGCCTAGTTTAAACTCCACGCGGGAAGCAAGATAATCACGCATCGCCTTGAGGACGGAATAGCAGTGCTCCGTGCCTAAATGGCGGATAACGGCGGGGACGAGCCGCAGCTCCGCGAGCGCCGCCCGATGGCGCAATTCCTCAATATATTCACCGTCCTGGTAGAGATGGTCCGGCGCGCCGAAATTGAGGTAAACGGAATCTACATATTTTATAAGGGTATCGGTAGCGGTCTCGCCGATATAATCGGTCAGCTGGCCGCCGGTACAGGTAGAGAGGACGAGTTTACCATCGCTGAAAGCACCCGCTCCGCCCAGACCGCAGACCAGGTTGCAGGGCGCGCATTTCGCGCAGGCGCCGCTGTCATCCCGCGCCAGGCACCGGCGCTGGTCAATATCCTTGCCTTTTTCAACAAGAAGAACACGCCAGCCGGTCTGCCCCGCCAATTCCAGAGCGGTGAAGATACCCGCCGGTCCCCCGCCGACGATAATGACATCATAATAATTTTTATCCATAAGCAATACTCCCTTCCTGCCCCAACCCCGCTACGAATTTGCGGCCGCCATTGCACATCACATTTTATAAAAGAGAGAATCAGCCGTCAATAAAGCAAACCATTTATTTTGCCAGGGCTTCCCCAATATAAGGGTTATCTCCCAAATGCTTTAAGGGCTATCCCCCAAATACTTTGAGGGTTAACCTCATCGTTATCATGCCACCCGCACTCTAAGATGTGAATCAAGTGGACAATAAGGCAATAATTTATCCTGAAAAGGGATTGACACTTGCCAAATGGCGAATTACAATAGAGCTAATTACCGACGGTGACGAATAACGAAAGTAACCTGGGACGTATCCTCAAGCAACAGAGGATTAGCGTACCGCTGACATTACAGGAACTGGCCA
>JAQTQH010000031.1 GCA_028712355.1 Dehalococcoidales bacterium | reverse complement strand
ATGGCGTCCGTTTCCGCGCCGAAGGACCAGCCTTCGTAGGTGGAACCATCGGCTAACACGAGCAGCGCTTTCTTATTCATAAATCTATTCCTGGTAGACGATTCTGCCGCCGTAGATGGTGGCGATAACCCTGCCCCTGAGGGTCTTGCCTGCCAGCGGCGTATTTTTGCCCTTCGAGACGAATTTCTGCAGGTCGACCACCCATTCTCTTTCGGGGTCGAAGATAGTGACATCCGCCGGAGAGCCGACTTTTAAAGTGCCTAAATCCGGGCGGTTGATGATTTTGGCCGGTTTGGTGGTGAGCGCGGCGATGAGTTTCATCATCGGGAGCGTGCCGGAGCGCACCAGCGCCATGAGGCTGCCCAGCGCCGTCTCGAACCCGCTGATGCCGGTGGGTGCTCTTATGAATTCAAGGGCTTTTTCGGCGGGGGTGTGGGGGGCGTGGTCCGTGGCGATGGCGTCGATTATGCCGTCTTTCAATGCCGACGCCAGCGCCCTGATGTCCGCCTCGGTGCGGAGCGGCGGATTCACTTTGGCATTGGTATTTAAGCCAATCGCGCACTCCTCGGTCAGGGTGAGGTGGTGGGGGGTGACCTCGGCGGTGACGCTGGTGCCCTTGTCTTTCGCGCGGCGGATAAGCTCCACCGCGCTCGCCGTGCTGACGTGGGCGATGTGCACGTGCCCGCCGGTCAGGTGCGCCAGCAGCAGGTCGCGGGAGATGATAATGTCCTCGGCGACCGCCGGCATTCCCTTGAGCCCCAATTTTTTAGAGAGTATGCCGTCGTTCATCTGTCCCCCCGCGGACAGTGTAAGGTCTTCGCAGTGGTCGATAATCGGCAGCCCCAGCGTCTTGCTGAGTTCCAGCGCCCGCTGCATCAGCGGCGTCGTGGCGACCGGCGCGCCGTCATCGCTGAAGGCGACCGCACCCTCTTTCGCCAGGTTTTCCAGATTAGCCAGTTCAATCCCCTGTCTGCCTCTGGTCACGCAGGCGATGGGCAGGACGCGCACCGCCCCCTCTTTCCCCGCCAACGTTCGGACAAAGGTAATCGTCTCCTCGTTGTCCAGCGGCGGGTTGGTGTTGGGCATGGCGCAGACGGTGGTAAAACCGCCCTTCGCCGCCGCCCGCGTGCCGGTGGCGATAGTCTCCTTTTCCTCGAAGCCCGGCTGTCTCAGGTGGCAGTGCAGGTCGATGAAGCCGGGGCAAATTATAAGACTTTCGGCGTGGATGACCGGGCAATCGGCGGGCGGCGTGACATTCAAGCCCCGCCCCGCAATCCTGCCGCCGGTGACGAGCAAATCGCCGATGGCGTCGGTATGGGAGGCAGGGTCGATAATTCTGCCGCCCTGGATTAAGATTGACTTTGGAATAGCTTTACTCATGGGAATAATGGCTCGGCTTGAAACCGAGCGCCTCCGCTTCTTCTTCCGAGTTGAAGACCAGCAGGTGCTCCGGGCGGATTTTCTTTACCAGATAGCTATCGGCGCGGTGGTACTTCTTGAACTCCACCTTGCCCTCGTGCCATTCGGTGCTGGCGATGAACCTCGGCTCGAAGCCGTGCTCACAGTAGACGCAGCGCATTGTCAGCGGGTCATGGTCGACGATGCGGAACAGCGGCTTGATGTATTTCTGCTCGGTGGGCTGGATCGAGACACACTTCGGGTTCGCGCATTTGATGCCGAAAGTCTGGCGATGCAACGGATAGTCCGGCCTGGGCAGCGCCTCCTCGTCTTTGACGGGCATTTCCTTGGCGCCCAGCGATTGTGCGAGCAGCGCCATGCGTACCGGCACGCCGCGCGCTGCCTGCTCGAAGTAGCGGGCGCGGGGGTCGGCGTCCAGCTCGTAAGCCAGCTCATCGACGCGGGGGAGGGGGTGCATCACAAGGGTCTTTTTAAACTCCTTGCCCTGGAGCAGTTTCTTGTCCACCACCGGGTACCGGTTCGCCAGTCCCTCTCCGGCGGTGAACCTTTCCTTCTGGGCGCGCGTCACGTAGAGGGCATCCACGCCGCTGGCCAGCTCCACCTGGAGATTGACGTTGGGCATCATCGCCAGCTGATGCGGGCTGTTGGGAGTAACATAAATGGCGTCCAGGTTGGAGACCTCATCCTTTGCCGCGGGGTCCGCCGACTTGTAATGGGTCAGCTTGCCGCCATATTCTTTAATCAGCTTTTTGACGACGTGCTCCGGTACTTCCAGCCCGGGGGAGGGGTAAAAGAGGATGTCTGCCCCGAACTTGGCGAGGGCGAAGATGAGAGAATGCACCGTTCTGCCGTATTTCAGGTCGCCCCAGAGGGCGATTTTGAGACCTTTAATCGTGCCCTTGTCCTGCTTGATGGTATACAGGTCGCAGAGGGTCTGGGTGGGGTGCTGGTGCCCGCCGTCGCCGGCGTTGATGACCGGGATGCCGGCATAGTCCGCGACGACGCGGGCGGCGCCTTCCCAGGGGTGGCGGATGACGATGATATCGGCATAGTGCCCGACCACCTTCGCCATGTCTGCGATGCTTTCTCCCTTGGCGAACGAGGTTGCGTTGGCTTCGAAGGAGCTGATAACGCTGCCGCCGAGGCGGTGCATCGCCGCCTCGAAGGACATGCGGGTGCGGGTGCTCGGCTCGAAGAAAAGGCTTGCCATAATCTTGCCTTTGCACAGGCCGAATTGCTCCTTTATATCGGCGGACATTTCGTCCGCCAGGGCAAAGGTAGCTTCCATCTCCCCGTTGGAGAGGTCGTCGATAGTCACCAGGCTTCTGTTTATTAGAGTCATGGCAACTCCTTCGGTAGCCTATGCCGCTTTACCTGGCGCCGGTGCCAGATTGACAATGGCTACCTCATCTCTTCCATCAGTCTCAACCAGCCTTACCTGTATCTCTTCGTGGCGGGCGCTGGGAATATTTTTACCGACATAGTCGGCGCGGATGGGCATTTCGCGGTGACCGCGGTCGATGAGCACCGCCAGCTGGATGGAGAGGGGTCGCCCCAGGTCGATGAGGGCGTCCATGGCGGCGCGGATGCTGCGGCCGGTATAGAGGACGTCATCCACCAGCACGATGGACTTGCCGTCGACAGCGGTGGGGATGTCTGTGTTCTTGACCACGAGCTTGTCCCGGCACTGGTCGAGGTCGTCGCGGTAGCGGGAAAAATCGAGGGTGCCGGTGCGCAGTGTGACCTTTTCAAAGCGGTTGATGTTTTCGGCGAGGCGTTGGGCCAGGGGCACGCCCCTTGTGTGGATGCCGATGAGAAGGAGGTTGTCCAGCACCTTGTTGCGCTCGATGATTTCATGGGAGATGCGCGCCAGCGTGCGGCGGATGTCTTCGGCGGTCATCAAGATTTTATCAGCCATAAAAAAACCCCCTGCCCGAAGCCGGCAAGAGGTCAAGCTGATAATCTCTGGAATCCCTTGCCAGCCTCACGGGACCGGCTTAAAGGTGTTAAGTTAGTATTCCTTTTAATTTAATCTGTTGTTAGTATAGCACGGAAGGGAAGAGAGGGCAAGGGGTAAGTTCCCCAAAGAGAGGGCGCCAGCCCTCTCTTAAAAAAACACCCCTTCCCTGCAACCCCAGGGAAGGGGCAGGGGATAGGTTACCAATCATCTTACTTCCGTACTCCCCTTTGCCTTAACTTTAAAGCTGAAAAGTGGTATAATTTAAACATTAGCATGAGTGGTTCTTTCAGCTTCAAAAACAGGGTAACCGGCAAGCTTTTCCAGCGTGGCACTGTTTTCACTTTTCCCAAATCACAATAAGGGTATGCCTGCGCCGGGAAGCCGGTGGGGAGGACTGATGTATGGTAGAAGATAAGAGCTCCGGCAGCGGACCGGACAACGAGACTAACGGCAAGGGGAACGGCCATTATACCGCGGAAGACATCCAGGTACTGGGCGGCATCGAAGCGGTGCGCCGCCGCCCCGGCATGTACATCGGCAGCACGGATATCCGCGGCCTGCACCACCTCGTCTATGAAATCGCCTATAACAGCGTCGATGAAGCGATGGCAGGCTTCTGCACGCACATTGAGGTCATCATCAACAAGGACAACTCCGTTACCGTCATCGATAACGGACGCGGCATTCCTGTCGATATTCACCCAACCACCGGTGTATCCGCCCTGGAAACGGTGCTTACCGTGCTCCACGCCGGCGCCAAGTTCGGCGGGAAGAGCTACAAAGTGTCCGGCGGTCTGCACGGCGTGGGCGCCTCGGTGGTCAATGCCCTCTCCGAGTGGTACCGTGTCGAGGTCAGGCGCGAAGGTAAAATCCACATGCAGGAATACCGCCGCGGCGAGCCAGTGGCACCGGTCAGGGTCATCGGCAAGACTAAAGACGGCACCGGCACCACGACGACATTCATGGCGGACAAGGAAATCTTCGGCACCATCGATTACGATTTCGATACGATGGCGGAGCGCTTGCGCGAAACCGCCTACCTGAACAAGGGGCTGGAAATTTTAATCAGGGATGAACGTAAAGACGTTGAGCGCTCCTTCTACTTCGAGGGCGGCATCACCGGCTTCGTCCGCTATCTCAACCGCAACCGAATGGTGCGCCATGATAAACCTATCTATATTACCAAGTCGGTGGACACCACCGCCGTAGAAGTGGCGCTCCAGTACAACGACGGCTTCAGTGAAGCCACCTTCAGCTTTGCCAACTGTGTCAATACCATCGATGGAGGCACCCACCTCACCGGCTTCCGCTCGGCGCTGACCCGCGCCCTGAACGATTATGCCAAGAAAGCCAAGCTGCTCAAGGACGACGACCCCAACCTCACCGGCGATGATGTCCGGGAAGGTCTGACCGCCATTATCAGCATAAGGCTCCCCGAACCTCAGTTCGAAGGGCAGACCAAGGGCAAGCTGGGCAACATTGAAATCAAGAGCATCGTGGAAAGCGTGGTTGTTGAGGGTCTCGGGCTCTACTTCGAAGAACACCCTGACGACGCCCGTAAGATTATCGATAAATGCGTTACCGTCGCCCGCGCCCGGGAAGCCGCCCGCAAGGCGCGCGATTTAATCATCCGCAAGAACGCCCTCGATGGCGGCACTTTGCCGGGCAAGCTGGCGGACTGCTCCGAAAAAGACCCCTCGCAGTGCGAGCTGTACCTTGTCGAGGGCGATTCCGCCGGCGGCTCCGCGAAACAGGGGCGCAACCGCCGCTTCCAGGCTATCCTGCCGCTGCGCGGCAAAATCCTCAACGTCGAGAAGGCGCCTCCGGACAAGATGCTGGCGAACGAGGAAATCCGCATTATCATCACGGCGCTGGGGGCGGGACTCGATGAAGACTTCGACGTCAACAAGCTGCGCTACAACCGCGTCATCCTGATGAGCGATGCGGATGTTGACGGCGCGCACATCCGCACCCTTTTGCTCACCTTCTTCTTCCGCCACATGTCCGCGCTGATTCACCAGGGGCACCTGTTCATCGCCCAGCCGCCGCTCTACCGCGTCAAGGCAGGCAGCGAGCATAAATGGGTCTATTCTGATGCGGAGAAAGACCTGACGGTAAAGGGGCTCAGCGGGCGCAAGATTGACATCCAGCGCTATAAGGGTCTGGGCGAAATGACCCCGGAGCAGCTCTGGGAGACCACGATGAATCCCGCCAACCGCACCCTGCTGGAAGTCAAGGTGGAAGATGCCGCCAAGGCGGACATGATTTTCCAGATTCTCATGGGCGGTGATGTCCCGCCGCGCAAGTCCTTCATTCAGGCGCATGCCAAGAACGTACGCAACCTGGATGTCTAGTAAGCTGTAACCTGACCTCATGCCCCTTCCATGCTGATTCATGGAAGGGGTTTATTTTTTAAGAGGGCATTCTTGAAATGCCACGATTTTTCGCTAGTACTTTACAATTCAAATCCAAACGATGGTCTCTACTCTCTCTCTTCGAAGGTAAATACTTCTTCGATGCTGCTCTTGAGCGCCCGGGCAATCTTGTAGGCAAGCATTAACGAGGGATTGTACTGGTTATGCTCGATATGGCCAATCGTTTCACGCCGGGCCTCCACCAGGTCAGCCAGCTGGTCCTGGGTCAAATCATATCGCGCCCGGAGTTCCCTTATCCGGTTTTTCATTATCACCATCTTCAGACGTTACCCCGTTTCTCATAATAAGTGAGCGAGAAAATAAATGTGAGGAGCTGGGCGGTAAATACTACCGCAACAGATGTCCCCGCCACCTCCAGGGTCTTGAAGAACGCCAAGGCGGCAATGGTCAGAGATAGCCCTACCATTGAAACAACAAAGGCATTTCGTCCCGCCCTTGCCGTATTGGATGCCAGCAGTTCATCACTCTTCTGCTTTGCTAGATGATTTGATAAGCCCCAGAGACCGAAAAAGTTAAAGAAGCCGTAAAAACCAGGGATTCCCGTGAAAAGCCCTAACAAACCTAAGAATCCCAGAAAACCAAGATACTTTAACGCACGTTTCATAAGTCCTCCTATGACGTAAAATTAACAAAATGATATATATAACACACCAATTGTTACAAATATATCACATTATAGAACAGTTGTCAAGAGGGTAGCGTTGATTGAAGAAAAGAAAGTGTAACTCCGAGGGCAACTCATGCCTTCCTTGACCGGGAAAATACGAATGAATTAGAATTAGTTTCGGGTTTGTTTTCTGGGGTGATATGAAAAGGCGGGATTTCAAGAAGATATATTTGGTACTCATTGCCATTTCGGCAGGGTTTGCGGCTGCTTTTATCACTGCCGGCGTCCATAGCCTCTTTTTCACCCTTCTGCCGATAATGGCGTTTGGCTTGGGGGCTTTCTCATCGTGGGGGTGGGGAATGCTCAACGGCTTTCTGGTCTTTCTGAGCTATACCTTTACACTAAGCCTGATGTGGACAGGCGGCGGCCCCAACCTGGTTTATCCATTGCCTTATATTGCGGCTTTTGTGACTGGCGGCTTCAGCCTTCCGGTGATCGGCGCTCTCGCATCAGCGGTAAGGAAAGGTGCCGGGAAAGCGGTCTCAATCATAGCCTTGATGGTTCTGGTGATAGTAACTGGCTGGTGCGGCTACAGTGCGGTCACACAGTACGGCTATTATTACCAGGTGGCTGTTACCTCTACCGAGGATTTGAAAAATCTCGAGCTTTACCTGCCGGTAGGGGCGGTCACCGGCGTCCCGTACCGGGATTTGTATCGTCAGCCTTTCCGGGCGGCTCCTCCCGGCGCATTGACCGGGAATTTCACACAGGAGCTGGTGGATACTGAATACGGCACCATGCTAAAGCTGGCTATTCCCGACCTTCACAAGGATGATGTCCCCGAACCGAGATATACTGCCAACATCATCTTCTGGCAGAAAAGCGCGCCGCGACAATTGATTCAACTTATGCCGCGGAAGGATGTTGTTCCCGTTAATACCGTGAGCTGGCAGCAGTCCTTCGGGCCGGTCAAGACCGCCGAAAGCCGGGTTATCGAAAGATTTCAGGTCCCTGTGAAGATAACGGCGGATAAGCCGGCTCAAGTTAAGCTGACGTGTTGGAACCGTACCGACAGGGGAGAAGCGGTCAATTTCGCTTACAGCAGGTCAGACCCTTACACCGAGCGAATCAACCAGGATATGCAAACCGGTGATGAATGGACATTCGTGCCGGTTGAAGCCACCAGCGTAATGAGAATTAGCGGCATAAGCGACTGAAGCTTCCCTGCCCTGGTCCAGTTTTAACCTGCGCATGCGACAATCGTCATCTCCAGCTGGAGAGAAGCAGACCGCACTAATCTCGGATTTAAAACGAAATGAGGACACCTATTTGCGTCTTGAGTAGTGATCCGCCTGATGTCAGGTTGATTTCGCCGGGCAATGCTGATAATATAGGCGTTAGATAATACGCAAAGGAGGGGTGTTGATGCTTGCCATTTTCATAAACGCGGATTTAACACCCCGCAGTTATCGGGCTTAATAAAGCATTCTGTTCAGGTTGACTGATAATAGTCGTTAGTTTTCTCTATACAGAGATGGTAAGTCCGTGCCGCCGCGAGGGGTTATCCGCGGCTTTTTTGTTTTACTATGGGCTTATTATTGAAATCAGGAGAAACTAATGTACAGCAATGCAAATGACCATCAGCCGGGGTGTCTTGAAGCCTTCGGCTGGGATTCAGATTTCCAGAAGCATTATCAGGCTCTTAAAACCGCTGATTCGGTACCCGCCAGAGTCATTTCCGAATCCCGGGACTCTTTTCAGGTGTATTGTCGGTATGGCGAACTTGCCGCTACGGTTTCGGGCAAAATGCGCTACCAAGCCGGCAAAGAAAAACTGTATCCTGCGGTTGGCGATTGGGTAGTCGTTAAACCGCTGGTGAATGAATCGAAAGGCATCATTCTTGCCATTCTGCCGAGAAGGAGCAAATTTTCCCGGAAAGCCGTTGGGGAACGCACTGAAGAGCAGATAGTATCGGCAAATATCGATACCGTTTTTATTGTCAACGGACTGGACGGCGGGAGGAGCTTCAACCTCAGAAGGATTGAACGGTATCTGACTCTTGCCTGGAGCAGCGGGGCTACCCCGGTGATTGTGCTCAACAAAGTTGACCTGTGCCGGGATAGCGGCAGCTACATCCGTGACGTCGAGGATATTGCCCCCGGTGTATCGGTTCACGCGGTAAGTGCCCGGGAAAAGACCGGGTTGGATGCTTTGCGGAACTATTTAACGAAAGGGAAAACGGTCGCCTTTCTGGGTTCTTCAGGAGTCGGTAAGTCCGCGCTCATCAATGCTTTGCTTGGCGTAGAGAAGCAGGAAACCGGCGAAGTGGGCGCGGATAACCGGATGGGGAGACATACCACGACCAGGCGTGAACTTATCCTGCTCCCCGCTGGCGGTATTGTGATTGACACGCCCGGCATGAGGGAGGTTCAGCTATGGGCCGGCGAGGAGGACCTCCAGGGGACGTTTCAGGACATCGAAATGCTGGCGGAAAAGTGCCGCTTTAAAGATTGCAGGCATAACGCGGAATCAGGCTGCGCGGTAAGGGCAGCCATCGAACAGGGTGACCTTGACCCCGCGAGATTAGAAAGCTACCGGAAGCTGCAAAACGAGTTGCAGTACCTGACCTTCAGGGAAGAGGACAGCACGCGCCTGTATGAAAAACTCAAATGGAAGAAGGTAGCGAAACTGGTTAAGGAGCTCAAAAACAGGCCTTTCTAACCTCTCGTTTTACTTGCCCTGTATCAGCGACAGGAACTCGGCTTTGCTGGCGGCGCGCCGGCGGAAAAGGCCCCGTATCGCCGAGGTGATGACGTTGCTCCCCGGCTTCTTGATGCCGCGCATCACCATGCACAGGTGTTCCGCCTGTATGACCACTGCCACGCCGTCCGGCTTCAGCCCGTCATAAATAGCATCGGCAATCTGGGTGGTCATGCGCTCCTGGATTTGCGGGCGGCGCGCGAAGATTTCCACGACCCGCGCAAGCTTGCTGATGCCCACAATCCTTCCGTCGGTATTGGGGATATAGCCAACGTGGGCGACCCCGTAGAAAGGCAGCAGGTGGTGTTCGCACATGGAATAGAATGGGATGTCTTTGACAATCACCATTTCGCGGTACCCCAGTTCGAAGCCCACCGCCAGTTCTTCCCTGGGGTCGCGGTTCAGCCCGCCGAAAAGCTCGGCGTACATTTCCGCGACGCGATGAGGAGTGTCGGCCAGTCCCTCCCGCCGCGGGTCCTCGCCGATGGCTTTGATAATATCGGCCACCGCCTGCTCGATTTTACCTTCGTCAAACATGGTCACTCCTTTGCACGCTGACGGTAACCCGCTTTATTTATGCAGACATTCTAGCACAAGAGAATTGTTTTTAATAACCATTCGTGGTTAGTCTATCAAAGGGTCAGCGGACATAGACGCCAAAAATTACTTCCGCTTCTCCATGCCCTCGACGGGCACCGGAACGCTGCCGGTAATTTCTGCGACAATGTTTTCTGCCGATTGTCCACGCAGCCCTGTCTCCGCCTTGACGATAACGCGGTGCGCCAGCACCGGCACTGCCAGGTGTTTGACGTCATCGGGAATGACGTAATCCCTGCCCTCGATAGCGGCAAGCGCCTGCGCCGCCTGATAAAGTCCCAGTGAAGCACGGGGGCTGGCGCCCAGTTTAACACCGGGATGGCTGCGCGTCGCCTGGGTAAGGGCGACCACATAATTGCGTACCGATTCCTCAACACGCACCTGGCGGCAGACCCTCTGCAGTTCGAGCAGTTCAGCGGCGCTGATAACACTGGTCAGGGTATCCAGCGGATTGTCCTGCTGGAAACGCAGCAGGATTTCGCTTTCGTCCGCCGCCGAAGGATAACCAAGCTTTACTTTTAATAAAAACCGGTCGAGCTGGGCTTCGGGGAGCGGGAAAGTGCCTTCAAGTTCCACCGGGTTCTGTGTGGCGATGACCATGAAGGGGCGGGGGAGCGCTATGGTGGCGACATCCACGGTAACCTGGCGCTCTTGCATGCTTTCCAGCAGGCAGGACTGGGTGCGGGGGGTAGCGCGGTTAATTTCATCCGCCAGCACGATATTCGCCATGATGGGTCCCGCGCGGTATTCGAACTCCTGGCTCTTCTGGTTGAAATAATAGATGCCGGTAACATCAGAAGGCAGCAAATCGGGAGTGAACTGGATGCGTTTGAAGGAGCAACCCAGGGAATGAGAGGTTGCTTTCGCCAGCATGGTCTTGCCGATGCCGGGCACGTCCTCGATGAAGAGGTGCCCCTCGCAGAGCAGCGCCACCAGCACCAGCTTGATGGTGTCCTGCTTGCCGACGATCACCTTGCCGATATTATCTGTTAATCTATCCGCCGCCGCGGCGATTCCCGAGATATTAAGTGTTTTTTCCATCGATTGCCTCCTTTATCAGGCTTGCTTAGTTATTTTGGAATTCTCTTTCTGCACCTGCCGCCAGGTCTCCCGCAGCCGGTCGAGGTCTGCTTCGGAAGGCGGCGCCATTCCGTAGCGGATATTGACATATTGTTGCGTAATAAAGTTAAGCTCAGCGTCCGAAGCAGGTATCAATTCCCGCAGGGCGGCCAGGTATTCATATGGTGTCTGGAAAGTGGGTCGCGGGAAGCCGCGTTTTGCCGTCCACTTGAGGAACTGGCGGTAAATCTGGCGCGCCGGGTGAATATTTTCCGGAGCGGACTGGCGCGGCGCAAACCAGCGCCCGCCGAATAGCTTCGCCAGAACACGTTTGAAAAAATCCAGTAAATCGGCGAAGAAGGCACCATTTAGTGATTCTATTTCACCTCTGGAGCGGTCAGCCAGTCGGCGCCGCAGCCAGTCGGCAAGCTGGGTAGAGATGCGCCACAGTGCCGCGAGCATGGCGCCGGATGCCAGGATAAGCCAGGCGATGCGCAATGGCTCACGGATAGATTCGGGGATGAGCTCACGTATCGCTTGCTGGGTTGCATTATCGGCGGCCGTATCGGGAGCGGGCAATGGTACCGGCTCGCCTTCCGGCGTGGGCAGCAGGCTGAGCAAGTAGGTAATCGCCATCATTATCTTGTCCCAGGCCCATTTCAGGGCATTGATTACCACCTGCAAAAAGTCGGGCGTTAGCATCGCGCTGACCAGCAGCCCCAGTACCAGAATCAGCCCGATGCTGACTATCAGTAGGGTTACCCAGTGCCCTTGGCTCAATCCGCTCAGCCAGCCCCGCCCCTCGCGGGCATGAGATAAAGACATCGCCACCAGGGACGAGACGGCAAAAATGATAATCAACGCAATGCCATCGGGTACCTCGGTGTGCAGCTGGGACGTGGTAAAGAGGGTCAGCAGCAGAATGGCCATGGTGAACTGGAACTCGCCGACCGCCGTGGCAAAGTCGATGCTGATGCGCGCCAGCCGCCGGCCGGTAAACCAGAGCGCGATACTGCTGAAGAAAATGATTAGTTCCGCTTTGCCCCAGAAATTAGCCAGGTATGCGGACAGCCAGGTGTTGTCAAATATTCCGATATAGCCAAGCAACTGCGCTTTCGCAGCAAGCAGCACGGCGGCGGACCACGCTAGTATGTTGAGCGGATAATTAATAAGCGGACGCAGTTTCCACCAATGCAAAATCTTGTTTACCGCGAATGCCAGCGGGTACAGTAACATCAGACCAAGAACGGCAAGCCGGTCCTCTGCAATCTGCCGGTTGAATACTGCCAGTACTGCGTAAAGCGTAGCCCCCTCCATCCCCATCACGGTGAGATAAAGGAGCCCCTGCCGCCAATCGTGTCTCATGCCGCTACCCTCCGGTCGGTGGGGGTAGCGAGGTCGGCGGGAGTGCGGATATTGTACCAGGCGACATCCTCCGAGCCTTCCGCCGGCGCGCCCAAGCCGATTTGCAGGACGAGTGCTTTATAACCGGCGGCTTTCAGCATGGTCAGCTGCGCCGCCAGCGATTCCGGCGGCTCGGCGATGACCAGTATCATCGTCGTGCCCCAGGGCAGGGCAGCCCATTCCCGCGGGAAGAATTCCGGGAAGGGAGCGCTGCTACTAGGGGTAACGCGTGCCAGTGCTTCCAGAATCATCATGAGCTGATTCGTACCGCCGCCGGGTAAGATTTTTAAGGGCTGACCGGAACCGGGGAGGCTGGTGTTTGCTAATAGCCCCACGGAGCTTCGCTGCTGCACTGCGTAGTTGGCGATAGATGCTGCCGTACTCACACCCAGTTCGAAGTCCTCCTCGAAGCCCGATTTGTAGTTTTTGAAAGTGTCTACGGCAAAAAAGAGGGCAACCTTCAGTGTGGTGCTCGGCTCGAAGACCTTGATCTGCAGGTTCTGGCGGCGGGCGCTGGCTTTCCAGTGTACGTGGCGCAGGCTGTCCTGGGGGGTATAGTCACGCACGCCGATGGTGCGGGTGGGGTCTTCAAAGATGCGCCGCGCGGAGGGAGTTTCCCCCATCGGGTAGAGCGATGGGATGCCAAGCTGATAAATGGGGTACAACCGCGGGTAGACCACGATTTCATCTTCGCCGGGCTGGACGGCAGCGCGGGGATAAAAGCCGAAGATGTCCCCGGAACTGACCACCAGCGGCCCCAATGAGTAGGCGCCGCGCTTCCGGCAGGAAAGCTTATAATGCCAGTTGATTCCGGTGTACCAGAGAAGCGATGCCGAGTGGCTCAGCAGGCGGCAGCCAGGGCGTTCGGCAGGAGGCATGGCATCATCCATCGTCAATGGAGTGGGAATAATATCATCTGCCTGCACCCAGGGCAGGGGTAACAGCTTGCGATTCACCAGCCGCAGCTTGAGGTCGATAGATTCATCGGGAAAAGCGCGGGTCGCGCTGAGCGTCCGCCGGCAGCTTACGCCCACCAGCGATAGGCGGCTCCACAGCTTCGCTACGCCAGCGGTGACCAGTATCAATCCGAGCAGCAGGACAATGACGAGCTGCCGGTTCCAGGCAGCCACCAGCATGATGGCAAGGAGCGCCAGCGCGCCGAATTTGCTCCAGAGGTAGCCCGCCGCCTGGGAAGAGACACCCCTGCTCTTTTTATTGAAGAGGGCCTGGGCGTCATAGAGCTGGCTCATTGGATTATCACCAGCCCAGCGCTTTTTCCACTGCCGCCATTTCCGGGGGCAGCTCCAGGAAGGGCGGGGCATCCTTCAGGGCGAGTTCGGTGTCCTTGAGCCCGTTGCCGGTGATGACGCAGACAATCCGCTTCTGGGAGAAATCAGTCCCTTTTGCAGAGTTCTTTATCAGTCCGGCGACCGAAGCGGCGGATGCCGGCTCGCCAAAGATGCCTGCCTCGGTGGCGATGAGCTTTTGCGCGGCGAGGATTTCGGCATCGCTGACCATGTCGATAATGCCGTCCGATTCATCGCGGGCGGCGGTGGCTTTCTGCCAGCTCGCCGGATTGCCGATGCGGATTGCCGAAGCGACGGTCTCCGGGTGTTCTACAATGTGCCCGCGCACGATGGGCGCGGCGCCTTCTGCCTGGAAGCCCATCATTTTCGGCCGGATTTTCGCCTTGCCCAGCTGGTGGTACTCCTTGAATCCTTTCCAGTAGGCAGTAATGTTGCCGGCGTTGCCCACCGGGATAAACAGGTAGTCCGGGGCATCGCCGATAAATTCGATAATCTCAAAGGACGCGGTCTTCTGGCCTTCGATGCGAAACGGATTGACCGAGTTGACCAGCGTGACCGGGTGCTTCCGGGTAAGCTCGCGTGCCATGGTCAGCGCCTGGTCAAAGTTGCCGTCGATAGCGATGACCTTCGCGCCGTAGATAATCGCCTGTGCCAGCTTGCCCAGGGCGATTTTGCCCTTGGGCACGATGATGACCGCGGTCAGCCCGCAGTAAGCGGCAAAGGCGGCGGCGGAAGCGCTGGTGTTGCCGGTGGAAGCGCACATGATGGCGCGGCTGCCGCCCTCTACTGCCTTGGCGACGGCGACGACCATGCCCCGGTCTTTGAACGAGCCGGTGGGATTGCACCCCTCCAGCTTGAGATAAAGTTCCCCGCAGCCGATGCGCTTTGCCAGACGGTCGCATCTCACCAGCGGCGTGTCTCCCTCCCCGATGCATATCATGGGGGTGCGGGGGGTTAGCGGCAGGTATTTCTTATAGTGCGCCAGTACTCCGGCTTTCATAATTTCCCTTCCTGTTTGAATTAATCAGGGACGATGACTAAAATCGCCACCGCGAGCGTGGCCAAGCAATCTCTTAGCAGTAATCTGTCATTCCCGCGCAAGCGGGAATCCGGCGTGGTGAGGTGCTCCGGATTCTCGGGTCAAGCCCGAGAATGACAAAAAACATTGGGATTGCTTCGTCGCTGCGCTCCTCGCAATGACACCACAGGCATCGCCCTCTATTATTAAACGTTCTCGACGCGGATAAAGTTGCTTACCTCTTTGACCACGGGCAGCCGCGCCAGTTCCGCCAGTGCCTGTTGCATAGCGGCTTCTTTTGCCGGATGGGTCATAATCACTATCTCGGCGGACTGCCCGCCGTTTTCTGTCTCGCGCTGGATTGCCGAAGAGATGCTGATGAGATGGTCGCCGAAGGTCCTGGCAATCTGCGCCAGAACGCCGGGACGGTCAGCGGCGGTGATGCGCAGATAATACTCCGTCTCCACGGCGGACATCGGCTTGATGCTGCGGCCGGAATCCAGCCTCAGGCGGGTCTTGCCGCTGATGCCGCGGGCAATTTTCTGGGCGGAATAGACGATATCGGCGATGACGGCGCTGCTGGTGGGACGGGCGCCGGCGCCTTCTCCGAAGAAGAGCACCTTGCCGACCAGGTCGCCTTCCACCTCCACGGCGTTATAGACGCCGTCGACTTTCGCCAGGAAGGTTTCTTCGGGCAGCAGTACCGGGTGTACCCTTACTTCGATGGCGTTGTCGCTCTGCCTGGCAATGGCGAGCAGCTTGATGGCGAAGCCGAACTCCCGCGCGTAGCGGAAGTCCCGGCTGCCGATGCGGGAGATGCCTTCGCAGTAGATATCTTCCGGCTTGACCTCGGTCTGGAAGGCTAGCGTCGCTAATATTGCCAGCTTGTAGGTGGCGTCGATGCCCTCGATATCGTTGCGGGGATTGGCTTCCGCATAGCCGAGCTGCTGGGCGTTTTGCAGCGCCGTGGCAAAGCCAATGCCCTCTTTCGCCATGCGGGTCAGGATATAGTTGGTGGTGCCGTTGATAATGGCGTAGACGCCGGTGATATCATTGGCGACCAGGTCATGCTTGAAGGGGGCAATCAGCGGGATGCCGCCGCCCACGCTGCCTTCGTAGCACAATCCCACATCGTGTTGCTGTGCCAGCTTGAGCAGCTCCGTGCCGTGTTTGGCGATGACCTCCTTGTTGGCGGTCACGACATGGCGGTTGGTAGTGATGGCACGTTTCTGGTAATCGTAAGCCGGGTTCTCGCCGCCAATCAGCTCCACGATAATATCGATATCCGGCGCTTTAAAAAACTCTTCGTTATCGGTAGTAAAAATTCCGGCGGGCAGCTCTTTCGTTAAAGGTCGGTTCAGGTCCTGCGGGAGGCATTTTATCTTGCGCAGCACCAGCGGGCAACCGACCTGCTCAGATAATGTCTCCGCCTTTTCGGTCAAAACGCGGGCGACCTGTCCCCCCACTACCCCCAGCCCCAGCAGCCCGAGGCCGACGCTCTGCTTTTTCACGTTATCTTCCCTTCGTAGCCTGCTCCACCGCCCATGCTTTCATTTCCGCGGTCAGGGCGCTGTCATCAATCACGTTCAGAGGGTTTGCCGCTAAAAGGTCAATCCACTCTTGAAGCGCCTTGGATTTCAGGTAGTCACGGTCTTCGGTGCTGATAATGCGGTCCTTCTGCTCCGCGACGACTTTGATAAGCCAGTAGCCGCCCTTGGTCGTGACGGTATCATCGCGTATAGGCCCGCTCAGTGCGCCATCTTTGGTGGCGGCATCGAAAACAAATTCATCCACCGCGTCCGACATCTGGTCTTTCGCAATTAAGCCTAGGGCGCCGCCGTCTTCTTTGGCGGTACCAATCTGGGAGCGCTCCTTGGCGATGGCGGCAAAGTCTTCGCCGGCATTCAGGCGCTGGATAACATTCCGCGCTTCCTCATCGGTGCCCAGCAGCATGCCCATCAGATCGGCTTCATCCCCCTCTGCGCTTTTATTAACGACCTTAATCACCCAGTAGCCGACATTCTTGCTGGCATCATCATCCCGCAGCGGCTGGCTGAACTCGCCAGCGGCAGCGCTGAAGGCGAAATCCAGCGGAATCTGACTGGTAAGGATATCCGCCAGCACTTCCCGGGAATGCCAGCCGTAATCTCCCTTTTTGCTCTTGGAGTAGGTATCTACCGCCTGCTCCTCCGCCAGCTTCGCGAAATCGCCGGTGAGGTTGGCGCTCGCCTCGAGTTTAGTGCGCGCTTCCGTTGCCTGTTTTGCGGTTTCCAGCAATACCGCCATGATCTGGCGCTGGTCTGCGGTCTGCGGTATCTCCGGGTCGATGTATTCCTCGCGTATTTTCTCAAGCAGCAGGCTGGCCTGCGCCAGGTCCCGGTAGACTTCGGTGTTAGCCAGCTTGGACTCACCGATTTTCTTTTTAATCTCGTCGTTGGTAACGGAGATGTTTAGCTGCAAGGCCGCCTGGCGGATGAGTTCGTTTTGTTGGATGTTGCGTGCGACGATATCCGTATAGAGGGAGGTGTATTGCGGGTTCGCCTGCGAGGTAATCCGCAGCATGTTGATATAATAGCCGGCATCGAACACCCTGCCGTTGACCGAGATAACGGGCTGCTGCATGGGTAGAAAGCTACCGAAGAACCAGCCGGCTAATACCAGCACAACCACCACCGCAATCGTTACGATGCCAGCAATGAAGATGATTCGCTGGCGTTTTTTCTGCTGCTGCCAGTGGGAAAGCTGGCGCTTGGTCATTTCACGGTGTGGTTTCAGGTTTTTGCTTTTCTTAGCCAAGAGACTCCTCCGTCCGGAAAAATCAACTCTATCGTTATATTTATAATCCAATCGCGCGGGTTTTTCAAATTTGGTGTAGTGCGGGTGTTTTCTGAAAGGCCAAAGAGTAGTATACTATGGCATGGTTAATCCAGTCTGGCGGAAAGGGTAACTCCAAAAGGAGGCATACATGGGCACCAAGGGCAGAAAGAACGTCAAGAAAGAAAAGAAATCGGTAATCGAGAAGAAGGCCGCCAAAGCTGCCGCCAAGAAGTAACAAGATAAATCCTTTTAACTGACTTCTTTGGATTCAAGAGGTTATTTATGCCTAAAAATAGATTATAAGGAGGAATGGCATGTTTATGTTCGATAAAAAGCGAATACTTGCAATTGCTCATAAGGCTGTAATAGACAGGGGATATGTGATTTATGATGATTTTGAGGATTACTTACGTGAGCTGATATGCAGCAATGTCATATCGCCGATAACTGGGTTTAGATTGTTTGAAATAAAAGGAATCCTACTAGA
The DNA here is from genome assembly GCA_028712355.1 of Dehalococcoidales bacterium. Taxonomy (GTDB): domain Bacteria; phylum Chloroflexota; class Dehalococcoidia; order Dehalococcoidales; family RBG-16-60-22; genus JAQTQH01. The sequence continues at coordinate 1,847 of JAQTQH010000031.1, read as the reverse complement.
TGAAAGCAATAACTATACAAATCGTTACGTATACAAACGTGTTGGAGTTCGAGCGCGCTTCTACCCGATGAAATAGTAGCTGTCGTTGCATTTGTCACGTCTGAAAAAGGAATCTCATAATGCCTGAATTAAATGATAGAGCCGGCGAAGTGGTGGAAGCCGCTACTGCTTCCTATACCGCCCAGAGCTACGAGCTTTATGAAGTGCCGCCGCTGGGCAGCCTGGTGCGCACCGGCGATATTTACGGCATTGTTTCTAATGCTACTACCAGCGGCCTGGAGCCGGGGCGCCGCCCCATCGCGCGGGGCAAAGACGCCGCCAGCGAAGAAGCTATTTATCAAGAAAATCCCCAGCTTCATAAGTTGTTCCGCAGCGAGTTTGGGGTACTGGTGGTGGGGCACCGCGCGGGGGAAAAATTGTGCCAGTACCTGCCGCCGGGACCGGCGAAAATCCACGGCTTCGTTTACCGCTGTACCGATGAAGAAATAAAGTCTTTCAGCCGGCTTTTTAACTTCCTCAACATGATGATTAATGCCGAACTGGAGGTTCCCGCGGAAGAATTGATTGCCGCCGCTCTGCGCCGGATGAGCGTGGTACAGGACGACCCGCGCAAGTTTCTCATCGCTGCCGGGAAAGAGTTAGCCGTTCTACTGAGCGGGCAATACCAGCGCCTGCGCGCTATTCTGGGGAGGCTGTCATGACCGAACGACTGGGCATGGTCGTCAGTGGCTCGCTGGACAAAGGCGTCGACGTCCGGCTGGACGGCGCCGTCTCCGTGGAGGACATGGCGGTGGGGCGCTACGTCACCATCGAAGGGCAGCGCCGCCGCTTCCTCGGCATGATTACTGACGTTTTGCTGGGTGTTACCGACCTCCAGATGACGCTTACCCCCCCTACCGCTTCCGAATCCTTTCTGACGGAAGTGCTCAACGGCACCGGCACCTACGGCACGATTCACGTTACGCCTTATTTGACTATCGGCGGGAGCGCCGAGAACGTGCTCGGGGAAGGTGAGCCGGTGAAGACCGTGCCGAGCCACTTTGCCCCGGTGAATCTTGCCGCCGAGTCAGACATGGAGCTGGTCTTCGGTAAAGAAGATAAAAAGAGGTTCTGGATCGGCAATCCGCTGGACATGGAAACGCGCCTCTGCCTCAACCTGGAGGAATACGTCAAACGCTCCAACGGCATCTTCGGCAAGAGCGGCACGGGCAAGACGTTCCTCACCCGCATCCTGCTCATCGGCATGCTGCAAAAGAGCCGCGCCGTCAACCTGATTTTCGATATGCACAACGAGTACGGCTGGGCAGGCACCAGCGAAGCGGGCAAGTCCGTCAAAGGCTTGAAGCAGCTTTTCCCGTCGAAGGTCGCCGTGTTTACCCTGGACGAAGAGAATTCCCGCCACCGCGGCGTGAGCACCGACTTTGTCGTCCGCATCGGCTATGACGAGATTGAGCCGGAGGACATTGCCTTGCTGCGCCAGACCCTGAATCTGACCGAGCTTGCCGCCGAGGCGGTGTACAGCCTGCGCCGCCACTTCGGGCGGAACTGGCTGCAGGCGGCGCTGGATATGAAAGACTCGGAAGAGACCGCCGAAATGCTGGAGCACCTCAGTATCCACGAGAGCAGCTTCCAGAGCCTGCGCCGTGGCTTGCAGACCATTACCCGGCTGCCTTTCGTGCAGCCCAAGGCGCAGGAAAACATCGTCAGCCGCATCCTGGCGTACCTCGACGAGGGCAAGAACGTGGTTCTGGAGTTCGGGCGCTACCGCGATATTACCGCCTATATTCTCGTTGCCAACATGCTCTCGCGGCGCATCTACGCCCAGTACCAGGAGCGCACCGAGAAAG
>JAQTQH010000030.1 GCA_028712355.1 Dehalococcoidales bacterium | reverse complement strand
GATCTGTTATAGTATAACCTATCCCCTGACCCCTTCCCTCCGGAATAAACGGGAACAAAGGAAAATTAAAAGAGTGTCTTCAATACTCCTCTCCCTCGCCTTCTCAAGGAAAGTGAGATACAGGGTATGAGGTTCCGAGAACCTGAACCGCTTGTATCTTCTGGCTATCTTCTGCTATAGTTTTTATTGGAATGAGAGTTGGCTATGTCTACGACCCCATCTATTTAAAGCATGATACCGGCGGACATGTCGAATCTGCGCAAAGGTTAACGTCCATCATGTCCTATCTGGAAGAGACCGCTCTCCTGCCCAAATTAAACCTGATTAAGCCCCGCCCCGCCACTATTAATGAAATAGCACAAGTACACCGCCAGCTACTCATTGATGAAGTCCGGGATACCGCCGCCGCGGGCGGCGGCTGGCTCGACCCGGACACAGTGGTCTCCCCCGGATCTTATGAAGCTGCCCTTTATGCCGCCGGCGGCGTCATCGAGGCCACCCGATCGGTCTGGAAATCCTACGTGGACAGCGCCTTCGCGCTGGTGAGACCGCCGGGGCATCACGCTACCTGCGACCAGGCGATGGGTTTCTGCCTGTTTAATAATGTCGCCATCGCCGCCAAATATGCACTGAACGTACTTAAAACAAGCCGCATCGCCATCATTGATTTTGACGTCCACCACGGCAACGGCACGCAGGACGCTTTCAGCCGGGAGCCGCGTGTAATGTACCTCTCCACCCACCAGTTCCCCTATTTCCCCGGCACCGGCAGCATGGTGGAGACTGGCAGCGGTCCGGCAAAAAACAATGTCATTAATATCCCGCTGCCGCCGGGCTGCGGCGATACAGAATATCTTAATGTCTTTGCTCAGATTATCGTGCCGGCGGTGCTGCGTTTCAAGCCGCAGCTAATCATGGTCTCGGCGGGATACGACCCGCACTGGGCTGACCCTCTCGCTACGATGCAGATGACCGTGACCGGCTTCGCCCGCATGGCGGGAGTCATCAAGAGACTAGCGGAAGAGCTTTGCAATGGTAGAATGGTTTTCACTCTGGAAGGCGGGTACCACATGGAAGCGCAGGCGGCTGCCATCGCCGCTACTTTTCAGATGATGCTCGGCGAGACCAGCATCACCGACCCACTTGGCCCGTCCCGCCGGACGCTAACTCCGCCGGATCTTACTACCGTGATAAAAGAGATACGGGCACTGCACCACCTCTAATCCGGGTATTTTTCTTTGCATTGCCGGCGCGGAATGGGACAGGGAGAGCACCTGCCGTTGCACGGTTCGACATGGATAACCACGCTGGCACGCAGCAGCCTGGTCTTGATGTCATGTTCGAGGTGGTCGGCAAGATGGTGCGCATCTTCCACATGGGCTTTGCGGGGCACCACCACATGCACATCGACATAGCGCTGGTTGCCCGCCTTCCGCGTACGCAGTTTATGAAAACCCACCAACTCCTTGCCGCCATGTTCCGTAATAGAAGCACGGATGACGCTTTCCTCTTCCTCCGGCAGCCTCACGTCAATCAATGCGCCGACGGAGTGTTTAAAAATACCATAGGCAACCCGCAGGATGAACAGGGCAACGATGATAGCGAGGATAGAGTCAATAATAACCAGTCCGGTCAGCCGCAGGACGGTCAATCCCACCAGCACGGCAGCCGCCGAGTAGACATCGAACGCGATGTTATGGGCATTCGCATCAAGGACTGCCGAATCCTCTTCCTGCGCCACCCGGTGCAGGTAACGCGAAAGAAAGATGCTGGCGATAATAGAGACTATCATCACCCCGATGCCGGTCTCGGAATATTCGATGGTTGTTCCAGCGATAATACGGTGAATTGCAGAAAATATAATCGAACCGCTGGCCACCAGGAGCAGTAGTCCCTGGGCGACAGCGCCAAGGTTCTCCAGCTTGCCATGACCGAAAGGGTGCTCAGAATCGGCGGGTTTGACGGCGGCGCGCACCGCAAAGAAGGTAATAAGCACCGCCACCAGGTCGAGAGAGCTATCGGCAGCTTGCGCCAGGATGCTCAGGCTACCGGATATGATACCCGCGGTTACCTTGAGCGCAATTAGCCCGATGATAACCAGCAGCGAAACCTTCGCGGCATGGCTCCGGCGGGCTGATGCTTTGACACTCACACCACATCACCCGCCTCAGGCTTTAGCCCGGGCAAACGGGACATAGCGGATGAACTTGCCCCATTCTTTCTTTTCCCAGACCACCAATAGCGCCGGCGCAACGCAGATGGAGTCAAAAGTACCAGCGATTATGCCTATCATGACTACGATGACAAAATTCTGAATCGTCGCGCCTACGAAAAGTAGCAGCGCCAGTACCGTAATCAGAGTGGTGAAGCTGGTATTTAAAGAACGGCTCAGAGTCTCCACAATACTGTTGTTAACTACCGTCTCAAAATCAGGGCTGATGCCTCTCTGCTGGTTTTCCCGAATTCTATCGAAAATGACTACCATATTGTTCACGCTATAGCCGATGACGGTGAGGATACCGATGATAAACATCAGGTTGACCTGCCAGTTCATGATGCTACCCAGAATAGAAAACATGCCCAGCGCCACCAACGAGTCATGTAAAAGGGCGATAACCGCGCAGGTGCCGTAGCGGAAGGGCTTGGGCATGCGGCGGAAAGCATATGTGAGGTAAAGCAAAATACCCCCGGAAGCGACCACCATCGCGATGATGGCGTTCTTGGCAGTCTCGGTGGCAACCATAGGCGAGACCGAGTTGAATTCTGCCTCGGTCAAATTGCCGAACTTCGCCGCTAGAGCCCCCTCCAAAGCGGCACGGTCCTCCCCGCTCAGCTCATGGGTGCGGATGAGAAAATCTCCGGCTCCGGTCTGCTGGATGAGGACGTCCTCGTAACCGATGGCAATCAACTCTGATGTCAGCTGTTGCTGTTCCACCTGCTGTTCAAAATCGATAGTGAGCAACGAGCCGCTGCTGAATTCAATCCCCATCGGCAGACCGAAAATAATTAGCGAAATGATGCCGAGCAGAATTATTACAATCGAAATAAGGAAAAATCCGAAGCGCCTACCAATAATATTCATTGTACCTTCCCAAAATGAACATTGAATAATGAGCTGTTTTTCGCTAACCCGGTATTAACAAAAATGCGGAGCAGCACGCGTGTGACTACCACCGCAGTAAACATGCTCACTGCCACGCCGATGAATAGAGTCAATGCAAAGCCCTTGAGAGCAGCGCTCTCTGCGATGCTGCTGCCCAGCCAGTAGAGAATGCCGCAGGAGATGAACGTGGTCACGTTGCTGTCCCATATCGCAGACCAGGCGCGCTTGAAACCGGCTTCGACGGCGGCGCCTATCGTGCGCCCCGCCCAGGTCTCCTCTTTCATTCTTTCGAAAATAAGGACGTTGGCATCAACCGCCATACCTATAGAAAGGATAAATCCCCCCAACCCGGCGAGGGTCAGCGTAACCGGGATGAGTTTAAAGAGCGCCAGTACCGAAACACCGTAGAATATCAGCGCCAGGCTGGCGATAACGCCGCAAAACCGATAGTAGAGAATCATGAAAAGCATCACCAGAGAAATCCCGATGACACCAGCCAGGACGCTTTTATCCACAAAATCGGCACCCAGAATGGGGGACACGGTCTGCTCATAAATCGGGGATAGGGGAATCGGGATACGACCGGCGTTGAGCATCTGAGAAAGTTCCTGGGCTTCATTAATGCTCAAGCCTTCAATCTGCCCGCGGACGGTAATCTTGGACTGGACAATCGGGGCAATTGGTTTACCGTCGTCCCCGAGCAGCGGTTCGCCGGATAGATAGATACCCAGCGGTTGATTGAGCAACCGTTCCGTAATAATACCGGATAGCTGGCTGCCTTCGTCATTCCATTCAAAAACAAGGAGTACCCTGCCGAACTCGTCGGTGGTGACGTAGGTATTGTCTTTAAAGTAAGAACTGGTCAGCGTCTTCTCCTGCCCGTCGACCACCGCAGTGGCAGGCACCCACGTTTCTTTGCCGCTGGCATCGGTCTTGCGTTCGCGGAATTCGAGCAGGGCGGTCTGCCCGATGAGCCGCTTCGCCTTTTCCGTCTCGCTGATGCCGGGCAGCTCCACGATGATACGGTCGGCACCCTGCTTCTGAATGACCGGCTCGGTAACGCCGAGAATGTTAATTCGCTTTTCGATTATGGAGATGGCGCCGTCAATCGCCTCCGCCTGCTGTGCCTTGGCGACTCCCGTCATGTCGGCAAGATAGACCATGTGAATGCCGCCCTGCAAATCAAGGCCAAGCCTCATCGCATCTCTACCGAACAAGGGATTAAAAAGCGCGATAAGACAGAAAATCAAAATTGCTAATACGGCCAAAAAAGTGAGCATTTTCCTGCTAGTCATGGTTCCCTCTACATAAATTATTCAAGGACATTTCTTCCGGATGCGTTAATATTTTTTTACAAAGTTGCAGGGCTTCTTCCCGGGTCGTAATTTCCCCGGCAGCCTGGGCTTCCAGAACTGCTTCCAGCAACCGCCCGATATCCGGTCCCGGGCTCAAGCCTAAGATATCCATCATATCATTCCCATCAACAAGACGCGGCGCTTTGATGATGCTCTCCTCGCGAGCATGTTCCGCCAGCACATGAGCAATTATGCCAGTATGGTATCTCCAGTGAGCCATATCCAGTGTCGGGCCACGGGTCGCCAGGTGGTCTGCCAGGTTGAGAAACAGGGTCGCCAGCGCCACCTCACCCAGGTCACGGAAATAGCGATGCACCGCCCGCGGCGAGGGCAATTCAGCCTGGCTCATCTGGCTGGGGCGAAGGTGATGGAGCACCATGGTTGCCACCATCCCGATTTCCCGCGTGCTGAAACGCAGTCTGCCCAGAATAGCGGAAGCGATAGCCGCACCCGCATCAGGATGCCCCAGGAAACGCGCCCTGCCATCGGCATCGAGCGATTTGGTCTGCGGCTTGGCGATATCATGCAGTAAAGCCGCCACCTTCAGCAGGGAGCCCCGCGTACTGCCGTGGTTTACTTCCTCGCCGAAGTACTGACGTATGGTTTCCGACCACGGTACAAGCTCCAGCACTTCCTTGCCGGCATATTGCCATTCTCTCTGACGGAGCAGGAACTCAACAGCCGAGACAGTCTCCAGCGAGTGGTTGAAGACATCCCAGAAATGGATGAACGGCTGACTCACTCCTTTTTCCGGTGCCAACTCCGGAATAGTTCGGGTAAGCAAACCCAGTTCATCCATATACGCCAGGTGCCGCCCCGCCTGCCGTGCGGCAAGCAAGCGCAAGACTTCGTCTCGTACTCTTTCCCCGGCCACGCCGGCAATTAGATGAGCATCCCTCCGGATGAGCGCTCTGGTTTCCGGATCAACACTGAATTTGAGTTCGGCGGCCAGGCGCACGGCGCGGAGCAAACGGGCTGCGTCAGCCGGAAAAATTCCATCGCTGACGGCGCGGATAACACGCTGCCGGACATCCTGATAACCTCCGCACGGATCAATGAGATGGGAAAGTGAGAAATCATTTCCCACTTCCAGTTCAAACGCCATGGCATCCACCGTAAAGTCCCGCAAAGAAAGGTCTTCTTCAATGGTGCCCCTCAGCGTGGAGCAGTCCAGCACCAGCGCGCTTCCTGCGGAAGAATTCTCCACAGGCAGGACAATCCTGGCAATACCATTCGCCTCATCGAGCAGCACGTATTTACCTTCGAGACAAGCCGCTAATTCTGTTGCTGCCGCGGACGCATCTCCGTCAATCGCGATATCGATATCCGCGGTATTCCGTTCCAAGAATAAATCACGCACAAAACCGCCGACGAGATAAGACCTGATGCCCTTCCCGGTAAAAAAGCGACTGACCTTGTTCAGCAGAAGGGAAACGTCCGGCGTAGCGAATAGCTCCAAATCTATCACCGTTTTTTGGTACATCTGTTAAACTATACTATTACACGATAGATTTATCAAGTGCAAATACGTGTGCTTGACATTCGTCATTTGTCAGAACATAATTTAGGTAAGGTTTTGTCACATTCGTTATAGCTATGATTATCAGCATCGTAATTCCTGCCCTGAACGAAGAAAAGCTACTGCCGGACTGCCTCAAATCTCTCCGTAACCAGGACTACCGCGGCGAATATGAAATCATCGTAGCGGATAACGGCAGTACGGACAACACCGTTGCTATCGCCCGGCAATCCGGGGTACCGGTTGTTTCCTGCGCGGGGAAAAAGGGGGTTGCTCATGCCCGCCAGCTTGGTGCGGAGACCGCCCGCGGTGACATGATAATCCAGGCGGACGCCGATACCATTTATCCCGCCGGCTGGCTGAGTAAAATAGCCCGGCAATTCAATTCGCATCCTCACGTATCGGCCGTCGCCGGCAGATTCCTCTATTCGGCACCGCCCTGGTGGGCGATTGTCGAATACATTGTCCGTAATTATGTCAACTGGATGACCGCTCTCCTGTTCGGACTGCCGCTGTTTGTCTCCGGAGCCACTTTCGCCTTCCGACGCCGGGCTTTCCTGGCAGTACACGGCTATCGGGGACTCACCTACGCCGCCGACCAGTACAGCCTGGCGGTAAGGCTGCGCAAAATGGGCCCCATTATCTATGACTCCGGTATCTATGTAATTACCTCACCGCGTAGCGTAAAAAAACCCCTGGTAGTTATTTTCAGGGATGTTCTGGTAAACGTGAGTCGATGGCTGGATTACGTTCTCAATACTCCCAATGCCACACCAAAATCCGCCACGGACAAGACACGCCAGAAGAGGATCTCCTATCCTTTTCTGTTGGTTGCTTTCCTTGCTGCATCACTGGCGGCTTACGGGTACTTTGTGCCAGCGTCTCCGGTCTTCGGCAAGATATACGCGCAAGTAGCCAAATCACCGGAAAATGTCATCGCCCTGACCTTCGATGACGGTCCCAATGAGCCGTACACCTCCGAAATCCTGAATATACTGACTGAATATAATATTAAAGCCACCTTCTTCGTCGTCGGAGCTAACGTGGAAAGTTACCCGGAAACCGCCCGTCGCATGCTTGCCGAGGGGCATGTCATCGGTAACCATTCACAGAACCACAACGCCAACCACGCCTTGAGCAGCTACGGCGCCAGGGATATGGAACTCGCTCAGGCAACCATACAAGATGTCCTGGGTGTCAGCCCACACCTCTACCGCCCACCTCACGGCAAGAAGTCGCCATGGGAACTGCAAAAAGCAAATCAGATGGGAATGATTGTGGTTGCCTGGAGCGTCGCCATCAACGAGACCCGCGTTAAACCCGCACAGGTGATGGCTCACAATATTGTTGACAAGATTCACCTCGGTAAGATAATACTCCTCCATGATGGCTTCGGTGTAAGCAACCTCGCACCGAGATCAGATAAAAGCCTTATCGTGGAAGCTCTCCCGATAATCATCGAAGAATTGCTGGCGGACGGCTACGCTTTTGTTACCGTCCCTGAGCTTTTCAAGGTACCCGCTTACAACTAGGTATTCTGAATGGATTTCCTCGAAATTATTCTGCACCAGGTCGCCGCCTTCACCGGAGACTTCAGTCCGAAGCTGGTAATCCTCCTTTTCTTTGTTCTCGCCATCGGGGAATTCGGCGTTTTCTCCATCCCTTACATGCTAGAAACAGTATGGCTGCTGTCCGGCTACAACTTCAGCAATGGGATTATTTCCTTCCCCCAGCTTGCGCTACTCTGGTTTTCCGCTCTCTCCGGCAGACTGGTCGGGGCGGTGGCGCTCTATTATCTCAGCCGGCTGGGCAGCTTGCCATTAAAGAAGCTCTATCAAAGGTATTCACCAGCCGAAAATAGTACTGCTCCTTTCAAATTCCTGCGTAAGCTTAATCTGCTATCTCCGTTTTCAGTGGCGCTGGGGAGACTGTTCTGGCTGCGTGTCCCTTTAACACTGGCTCTTGCCTTCCTCAAACGTTTCAAAGTGCTCGCCCTGGGAGTGCTGGTCTCCAGCATAATCTGGGACGGCATCTACATCGTGGCGGGGCAGGCGGTCGGCGCCCACGTGCTTATCAACCCCACCCGGATGATTCTTTATTCATTAATGGGCATCAGTGCTTTCTACGCCGCAACCTTCATCATCCGGTGGCTTTTTGCCCACCGCAACAACGGAACAAAACCAACCGGCGACAGGTAAAGTTTTTTCATCTCTACTCACCCTTGCGCAATCCCAAAATCCCTGCTATACTAGCATCAATTGAATAGCGACGATGGGGCGCTCCAGCGCAAGCTGGAGCCTAACTGGAAAAGCAAGCCGGTGTAAGTCCGGCGCGGCCGCGCCGCTGTAACTGGTCAGTGACCAGGAGCCAGAACGCCAGCCTCGGAATTGCCTACATTGCTCCGCGGGGAGAGGTAGGATTTTTCATGGAAATTCTTATCCCTTCGCCCACTGGAGCGAAGGGATTTTTATTTTAGCGGGGAATTATGCACAACTGCCATCTGATAGTTATTACCTTAATAAGCATGTTCACTTTCCTGCCTTCCTGTGCTTCTCCCGCAGCAGCGCCGACAGTTACCAATAATGCGGCTTTCCCGATGACCCTGACTGACCAGTCCGGACGGACCGTCACAATTGAAAGAGCGCCGCAGAAAATCGTCTCGCTGGCGCCGAGCAATACGGAAATCGTCTATGCTCTGGGGCTGGCAGATAACCTCGCCGGGGTCACGGAATACTGCAACTACCCCGCGTCTGCCCTGAGCAAGCCGAAAATCGGCGGCTTTTCCACCGTGAATATCGAAAAGGTAGTCGCCATCCAGCCGGATTTGATTATCGCCGCTGATGTGCACCGTGAGGAAATCGTTCCTGAACTGGAACGACTGGGGCTGACCGTTATCACCATCGACCCCCATACCATCGACGAGGTCATCGCCGCGATTGAGTTAGTCGGCAAGGCGACCGAACGGACAGATGCCGCCGTAAAGCTAGCCGCTGAAATGCAGCAACGCATTAAGGCTGTGACCGGCAGGACCGCCGCTCTTTCCGATGCACAGCGCCCGCGGGTCTTCTATATAGTCTGGCACAATCCATTGATGACCACCGGCGGGATGACCCGCATCAATGAGCTTATCATGATGGCAGGAGGGAGCAGCATTTCACGGAATTTGAACGAGGATTACCCCAAAATCAGCCTGGAGGTAGTCATCAATACGAATCCCGAAATTATTATATCCGGGGGCGGTCACGGCACCGGTGCCAGCGAGCCTCTCAAGTATGCCCTCGCCGAACCCCGCCTCGCCGGCACCTCCGCCCGGCAGAATCAGCACGTCTATGACATTGACGCCGATTTGACCAGCCGGCCCGGCCCCCGCATTGTGGACGGACTGGAAGCGCTGGCGGAAATGATACACCCGGAAATGTTCCCCGCGACGGAGAGTACGAATGTCCCCCGCAAATAAACCAAACACTATGAACGGACTTTACCCGCACTGGCGACACCGCATCTACGCCATTCTGAGCCTGTTGTTTTTACTGGTTATCGTAGTGGTGCTCGCGACAGCTATCGGCAGTGTGGACATACCATTCGCAACAACTTTCGCCATCCTGCTCGACGGGCTGCCTTTCGTGGAGGTAGTGACGCCGACCTGGCCGGACGCGCTGGCGACCATCGTACTGGATATCCGCCTGCCCCGCATCATCCTGGCCGGAATCGTGGGCGCCGCATTGGCGATTGCCGGAGCGACTTACCAGGGACTTTTCCGTAATCCGCTGGCGGACCCCTACCTCATCGGCGTGGCACAAGGGGCAGCGCTGGGTGCCGTTATTGGCTTTCTATTACCGCATGGCTTAAGTTTCGCCAGCGTGCCATTGCTCGCCTTTCTCGGGGCGCTGTTCAGCACAGTCGTCGTTTATAACCTGGCGCGGGTGGGCAAGACGCTGCCCATGACCACGCTCATCCTCGCCGGGGTGGCGCTGGGAGCGCTGCTGGGCTCGCTGGTGTCTTACCTTATCATCTCCAGCGGCGATAAGATCCACGGCATCATGTTCTGGATGATGGGCAGCCTGTCCCTGAGCCAGTGGGCGGAAGTTGGTGTTGCCCTGCCCTATGTGCTGGCTGGTACGGTGGTCATCCTGCTTTTCGCCCGCCCGCTCAATGTGATGCAGCTCGACGAGGAGCAGGCGCAGCAACTGGGCATCAACGTGGAAAGACTGAAAATCATCCTGCTGGCGGCGGCAACCTTGATTACCGCGGCGGCAGTATCCTTCGTCGGTATCATCGGCTTCGTCGGCATCATTACCCCCCACGCCGTGCGCATGCTCTGGGGCGCCGACTACCGCTTCCTGCTGCCGCTTTCCGTGCTTACCGGCGCTATCTTCCTGATTCTCGCCGATCTCGCGGCGCGCACCGTACTGGCGCCGGTGGAAATACCCATCGGCGTGATTACGGCGTTGTTCGGCGCGCCCTTTTTCCTGTATTTACTGCGGCGGCGCAAAAAGGCGGTTTTCTAACATGACTACGATAGAAACACGGCAGGTCAGCCTGGGCTACGGTCATAAAACCGTGCTCCGGGACATCTCCTTCAACATAGCACCGGGGGAGATGGTGGGACTCATCGGTCCCAACGGCTGCGGTAAGTCGACCGTTATCAAGGCACTGAGCCGCATTATTCCACACCAGAAAGGTAATATCCGGCTGGACGGCAAAGACGTCAACGCCATCCCCCGCAGCGAACTGGCGCGGCGGCTTGCCGTCGTCCCGCAGATTCCGCTGCTGCCCAGTGCCTTTACCGCCTTCGAAATCGTGCTCATGGGGCGCAATCCCCATCTCGGACTCTTCCAGCGCGAAGGACCTAAAGAAATGGCGCTGACCTGGCAGGCGATGGCATTGACAGGTACGCAGTCCTTTGCCGAGCGCCGCGTGGGCGAGCTTTCCGGCGGCGAAATCCAGTGCCTGCTCATCGCCCGGGCGCTGGTTCAGGAAACCGGTGCTATCCTGCTGGACGAACCGACTGCCAACCTGGACATCGGGCGGCAGATTGAGGTGCTCGACCTGATGAAGCAGCTGTGCGCCGAGAAGCGGCTGGCGGTGCTGGCTGCCCTGCACGACCTGAACCTCGCCGCCCAGTACTGCGACCGTCTTATCCTGTTGAACGAGGGGCGCGTCCACGCCGAGGGGACCCCGCAGGAGGTCATTACAACTCATAATATCCAGGAGGTCTACGGACCGCAGAACTGCGTCTACGCTCACCCTGTTAACGGCTTGCCTACCGTGCTGCTCACCACCGGCAACGGCAAATCAAGGAGGCCGGAAGCCTGATGGAAATGCCTCTGATTCTGCTGCTGGCAGTGCTTCTCGATGCCGCATTTGGCGAGCCGCCCAATGCCATCCATCCCGTAGCATGGATGGGTAAAGTCACCGCGTTCCTTGAAAAAGGCGCGCCAGAGAAATCACGAGTCGCCCAGTTCATTTACGGGATATTAATTGTTATTGTCACGATGGTGGTGTTTGCCGCACCGACCCATTTCCTGCTCGGCTATTTGGAGCAGCTGAACTTGATAGCTTATGTTATCGCCGGAGCAGTGTGGTTCAAACTGATGTTCTCCCTGCGCGGACTGCGAAAGGCTGCCTTGACCATCAGAAAACTGCTTTCTGAAAATAAACTGGACGAGGCGCGCTTTGCCCTGCGGGCGCTGGTCAAGAGAGACACCCGTGAATTGAACCAGCCGCTGATGGTCTCGGCGACGGTGGAATCGGTGGCGGAAAACCTGACCGACAGCTTCGTGGCGCCGCTGTGCTATTACCTGCTGCTCGGCGTCCCCGGGGCGGTCGCCTACCGGGTGGGCAACACACTGGATGCCATGATTGGCTACCGCGGCAAATACGAGTACCTGGGAAAGTTCGCCAGCCGGCTGGACACCGTATTAAATTATCTTCCCGCCCGCCTCGCCGCCTTCCTCATCATGGCCGCCGCCCTTTTTACGGGATTGAACGCAGGTGGTGCCTGGCGGGTGGCACTCCGAGAGCACCGCAAGACCGCCAGCCCCAACGCCGGCTGGACGATGGCTGCCGCGGCGGGCGCGCTGGGAGTACGATTAGAAAATAGCGGACACTACCGGCTGGGCGAAGCCAATCCGCCGCCGGCGATAACATCTATCGACGCTTCGCTGCAACTGGTACAGGTCGCGGCAGTGATCTGGACGGGAATCTGCCTCGCTGCAGGAGTAATTTACTGTGTCGTTACAACCTAGACCGGAAATCTCAAGTCTGAAAGCGGGCGTTCACGGTGGCATCAACTACGCCGAACTGGCGGCGCTGGGCATAGAACCGTGTGAGGTGCTGGATTTCAGCGTGTGTGTAAACCCTTACATGCCGCCGCCGGGCATTAAACGGGCGATGCAGGCAGTGAACATCACGCAATACCCAGATCCGCAGGCAACGGAATTAAGGGAAAAGCTGGCGGGGAAGCTGGGCGTAAGCCCGCAGAACATCATCGCCGGGAATGGCACCACCGAGCTTATCCGCCTCGCCGCCCTGGCTTATTTACAGACTGGTGATACCGTCATCATCGTTGAACCTACCTACGACGATTATGAAATCGCCGGCCGGATGATGGGAGCGCGCATTATCAGGTATCGTGCCAAGGACAGCCTGACCCCCAGCATTACTGACATCACCGAATTGATAAAACAGCAACAGCCGAAAGCCATCTTCCTCTGCAATCCCAACAATCCTACCGGCAAATACCTCTCGCAAGACGACATTACCGCCATTCTACGCTGTCTGGGGGACGGGATACTAGTGCTGGACGAAGCATATATCAGCTTCGTGGAAAAGACCTGGGCTTCTATAGCTCTCATCACAAAAGGAAACGTGTTGCTGCTGCGCTCGATGACCAAGGACTACGGGCTGGCGGGACTGCGCCTCGGCTATGCCGTTGCTCACGAAGAAATCATCGCCATCCTGCACCGCGTCTGCCCGCCCTGGAACGTGAACGTCATCGCGCAGAAGGTAGGCGTCATGGTTCTTGAGAAAGAAGATCCCCTGCAAAAGTCGAAACAGAAGCTGCAACAGGCACGGCAATACCTTGTGCAGAACCTGACTCGGCTCGGCCTGCCGCCCCTCCCCTCCGACGCCAACTTTTTCCTGGTCAACGCCGGCAAGGCGGCAGTGCTGCGGCAGAAGCTGCTCCGGCACGGCATCCTGGTCCGGGATTGCGCCTCCTTCGGGCTGCCGGAATACGTACGGCTGGCGCCGCGCACCCTGTCCGAGTGCTGCCGATTCATCAAGACACTGGAGACAATTCTCAAGAACTCATGAAAGGTAATCATGGATAAAATTACTCGCACGATTAAAGCAATAAAGCCACCGGATAAGAATACCGTGGCGCGGGCGCAGGAGCGTCAGGATACTCTGACCAAGCCGCCCGGCAGTCTGGGGCGACTGGAAGAGCTTTCCCTTCGGCTGGCAGGAATACAGGGCAAACCATTGCCGGTAATCAAAGACAAGGGTATCATCACCATCGCCGGCGACCACGGGGTGGTCGCGGAGAAAATCGGCAACTGGCCTCAGGAAGTCACCGCCCAGATGGTCGACAATTTCCTGCAAGGCGGAGCGGGCATCAACATATTAGCACGGCAGATTAACGCGCGCATCACCGGGGTGGATATGGGCGTCGCCCGCGACCTTGCTTCACATCCCTCGCTGCTGGTACGTAAATGCGGCTACGGTACCAAGAACATGTGTCGGTATCCGGCGATGACGACGGAACAAGCAGTGCAGGCTATTGAGACCGGTATTGATATTGTGACTGAAGAAGCTACAAAAGGGCTGGACATCGTCGGCACCGGCGATATGGGCATCGGTAACACGACGCCCAGCACCGCAATCTGCGCAGTTATCACCGGCAAGCCGGTTGCCGCTGTGACAGGGCGCGGCACCGGACTGAGCGATGCCCAACTGGAGCATAAAATCGCCGTGATTCAAAAGGCGATTGAATGCAACCATCCCGACCCCACCCAACCCCTCGACGTCCTGGCGAAGGTCGGCGGCTTTGAAATCGGCGGTCTGGCGGGGGTGATGCTGGGCGCCGCCGCTCTGCACATCCCGGTCGTGATTGACGGCTTCATCTCCGGCGCGGCCGCCCTCATTGCCGCCTCGCTGGCGCCCGTCCTGAAGGACTATCTAATCGCTGCGCACCTTTCCGCCGAGCCGGGACACCGGATAATGCTAGAATACCTGGGGCTGGAGCCGCTGCTCCGTCTGGAGATGCGGCTCGGCGAGGGCACCGGTGCGGCGCTGGGTATTTTTTTGGCGGAAGTTGCTGCCCGCACACTATCCGAAATGGCGACCTTCACCGAGGCGCAAGTTTCAGAAAAGGGAGAGGGTTAATTATGGCAAATATCAAAAAAAGACCGGCTTTCGTTTCCTGGAGCGGCGGCAAAGATAGTTGTCTCGCCGCTTACCGGGCGCAACAGAGCGGATTTAATCTACGCTGTCTGCTCAATATGATGACCGAGGACGGCAAGCACTCCCGCAGCCACGGACTAACCAGCACGGTACTACAACAGCAGGCGCAGGCGATGCGCCTGCCGCTGGTACAGCGGCCTGCGACCTGGGACAATTATGAAACCGAGTTTATCAAGGTGCTCCAGGAATTCAAAGCACAGGGAATCGATGACGGCATCTTCGGGGACATCGATTTCAACGCCCACCGGGAATGGATTGACCGCATCTGCGGCAAGGCAGGCATGACGCCCCACCTCCCCCTCTGGCTCCAGGATCAGTTGATCCTCCTGAAAGAATTTATCTCGCTGGGCTTCACGGCGGTGGTGGTCGCCACTCAGGCAGACATCCTCGGCGAGGAATGGCTGGGGCGGAAAGTAGACAGCCGATTCCTCAACGACATCGCCGGATTGAATAACGGCATCACCCCCTGCGGCGAAGCCGGCGAGTACCATACCCTGGTGATTGACGGCCCGCTCTTCAAGAAGCGGCTGGAGCTATTGAAAACCGAGAAAATCCGCCAGGATAAACACTGGTTCCTCGAAATCCACGAGGCGGGACTAAAAAATAAGTAGCTATTAAATGGCTGGTGCCGGGCAAAATGTTGATTTCCGGGCACTCTTAGATTAGGATTATAATAATTTCATGGTATTATCAGAAAGCTGACCGGAGAAAGCAGAATCCTTGACTAATCACAAACCATCCCCGTCAACGGAAGCGAAAGCGCCCAGGTTCTTCTACGGCTATGTTATCGTCCTGGCTTCCTTTCTTGTCCTCATGATCGTCTTTGGCGCCCAGTACAGCTTCGGCGTGTTTTTTAAGCCCGTTTTAAGCGAATTCGGCTGGACACGAGCGGCGACTTCCGGCGCCTATGCCCTGAACACGATTCTGATGGGTTCTTTCAGCATCTTCACGGGCCGGCTGAGCGACCGGTTCGGCCCCCGATTGGTAGTTACCGTCTGCGGCTCACTTCTGGGACTGGGCTACCTGCTCATGTCTCAGATTAACGCCATCTGGCAGATGTATTTGTTCTACGGCGTATTAATCAGTGCGGGCACATCCGGCATGTGGGTCCCGCTGCTGTCCACCGCAACAAGATGGTTTGCCAAGAGAAGAGGGCTGGCCAGCGGGATCATCGCATCCGGGACAGGGTTCGGCACGGTAATCATGCCGCCGCTGGCGAACCATCTCATCTCAAGTTATAACTGGCGCACGTCTTACGCCGTTATCGGTTTAATCGCGCTGGTAGTGATCATTATCTCCGCACAATTTCTGAGGCGCGACCCGGCACAGAAAGGACTGCTTGCCTACGGCGCTGCTGTCGCGAATACAGAGAGCCCTCACTTGAAAGTTGCGGGGATTTCCATCAAGGAAGCCATCCGTACTAATCAGTTCTGGGTAATCTGCATCTTCGGGTTTTGCGCTTATTCCTGTTTACAAACCGTGATGGTACATATCGTGCCCCATGCCACCGATATAGGGATTACGGCGGCGGCGGCCGCCACTATTTTATCTACTTTCGGATTTCTGAGCATTGGCGGTAAACTTGTCCTGGGCGGGGTTATCGACAGGATTGGCAGTAAAAGAGTTGCGATTATCGTCTTTACGATGATGGCAGCATCTTTCCTGTGGCTCCTCGCCGCCGACGAACTATGGATGATGTACCTTTTTGCCGCTATCTTTGGCATCGGGTTCGGCGGGTTTGCGGTGGTGCAGTCACCGATGGTCGCAGAGTATTTCGGGCTGAAAGAACACGGGGCAATCTTCGGTCTGGTCAGTTTCGTTAATAACCTCGGAAGCGCCATCGGTCCTTTTACGGCCGGTAGTATTTTTGATAAAAGCAATAGCTATTACTGGGCTTTCCTTTTCTGCGCCATACTTGGGGCACTGGGTCTGACGGTTTCTATAATACTAAAGTCTTCGCAACAGAAAAAGCTTAATAATGAAGAATCCCGCCAAAAGTAAAACCATCCTCATCACCGGGGGTGCCCGCAGCGGCAAGAGCACCTTCGCTCAGGAGCTAGCACAGGAGTCTCCACCGCCCGTACTCTTCGTCGCCACCGCCGAAGCCCGCGACGAAGAAATGCGCCTCCGCATCAAAAAGCACCAAAAAGACCGCCCCACCGGCTGGCAGACGCTGGAAGCACCGCAAGATACGGGTGAGCAAATCCGCCGGAACGCCTCGACCGCTAGAACAATAATTGTAGACTGCATCACGCTGCTGGTCAGCAACGTCCTCCAGCAATATTCCGATGCCGCCGGTGAGCAGGTAGACGAGAGTGCCGCCGAAAAGGCAGTGAACGCCGAGATTGGCGGACTGCTGACCGCTATCCAGGCGGTGCCGGCTACCTTCATTCTGGTCACTAACGAGGTCGGGCTGGGGCTCGTGCCGTCCAACAAGCTGGGGCGGGTCTACCGTGACCTGCTCGGCAAAGTCAACCAGAAGCTGGCACAGCATGCCAACGAAGTGTACCTCATGGTCAGCGGGATACCGGTGCCGGTGAAAGCGGATAGGTAATAGCTATCAGACCCCCTCCTCTCCCTCCACACTGACGGCTGAACGCTAAACTATAATTCAAACCTATTGACTATTTCCCCACCTATCTCTTAATATGAAGGTATCATTGCATGTGAGTTATTCACAAACTGCCGAATAACCATACCGGAGGAACCTAGATGAATCCCAAAGCTCTTTATAAAATCGGCTACGGCGTCTACATCGTCTCTTCCCGGAAGGGAGCACTGCTTAACGGGCAGATTGCCAATACCGTATTTCAGGTAACCGCGGAACCGCCGACGATTGCCGTCAGCATCAACAAGAAAAATCTGACATGGCAGTACATCAAAGAAAGCCGCGTTTTTGCCGTCTCGATGCTTTGCGAAGCTACCCCCATGACTTTCATCGGACTCTTCGGTTTCAAGTCAGGGCGGGACGTCAATAAATTCGAGAGCGTTAACTATCGCTCCGGAGAGACCGGAGCACCCATCGTCCTGGACCATGCGGTCGCCTTCCTGGAAGCAAAAGTCCAGCAGGAAATGAATGTGGGCACCCATACCATCTTCGTCGGCGAGGTGGTCAACGCCGATGTCCTCACCGAAGACACCTGCATGAGCTATGATTATTACCATCAGATTAAAGGCGGCAAGACGCCTAAGACCGCCGCCACCTTTGTTGCGGAAAAGTCCGCGGCACCGCCGGCGGCGGAAGCAAAGCCAGAACCGGAGGTAAAAACAGCTATGGCAAAATTCCAGTGCAAAATCTGCGGCTACATCTACGACCCGGCACAGGGCGACCCCGATAGCGGCATCGCGCCGGGTACTCCCTTTTCCGCGCTGCCGGATGGCTGGACCTGCCCCGCCTGCGGCGCCGCCAAGAGCGAATTCGAGGAGATGAAGTAATGATACAGGCAAGACAGATTAAACCCGGAATTTACTGGGTTGGCGCCATCGACTGGGACCGCCGCCTTTTTGACGAACTGATACCTTTGCCCGATGGCACCAGCTATAACTCATACCTGATTCGAGGCAGCCAGAAAACCGCACTAATCGATACCTCCGACCCCCGGACAGAGAGCGTCTTTCTGGAGCGGCTGGATAGCCTGAACGTGAAAAACATCGACTACGTCATTACCAATCATGCCGAGCAGGACCATTCGGGGGCACTCCCTGCAGTGGTAGCGAAGTATCCGCAGGCAAAAGTACTGTGTACTCCCAAATGCAAGCCGATGCTCATGGACATGCTGCGCATCCCGGAGGACCGGATTACCACGGTTAACGACAGGGAAACTGTTTCCCTGGGCGATAAGACACTGGAGTTCCTCCACGCACCATGGGTGCACTGGCCCGAGACCATGCTCACTTATCTGAAAGAAGACCGCATCCTCTTCCCCTGTGATTTCTTCGGGTCGCACCTGGCGACCTCCGACCTCTACGTTTCCAATGAGGGCAGAGTTTACGAGTCCGCCAAGCGTTACTACGCCGAAATCATGATGTCCTTCCGCAGCAACATCGAAAGGCATCTGGAAATGCTCAAGGTCTACGCCATCGATATGATTGCCCCCAGCCACGGGCCTATTCACCAGAAACCACGGTTCATCATGGATGCCTATGCCGACTGGGCGGCGGGACCGCCGAAGAACCTCGTGGTGCTGCCCTATATCTCCATGCACGGCAGTACCCGCACCATGGTCAATTACCTGGTGGAGGCGCTGGCGCAAAAGAGCGTGACCGTCCAGCAGTTCGACCTCAGCGATGTCGATATCGGCAAGCTGGCGATGGCGCTGGTGGATGCCGCCACGCTTGTCGTAGGCACGCCTACCGTTCTTATCGGGCCCCACCCCAGAGCCGCTTATGCCGCCTTTTTAGCAAACGCTCTGCGCCCAAAGCTCCGCTTTGCCTCTATCATCGGCTCTTACGGCTGGGGCGGACGGGCGGTGGAAGACCTCGTCAAGATAGTGCCCAACCTGAAAGTGGAACTGTTGCCCACAGTCATCGCGAAGGGCCTGCCCAAGCCGGAAGATTTCCAGGCGCTGGAAAATCTGGCAGTTGCTATCGCGGAAAAGCACAAGGGGCTGGTGCCGGCTTCCCCATAAAGAGGCTAGGAACCTATCATTTCTAGAATCCTACCAAAGGGGTAGTTTGAAGGGGCAAAGCCCCTTCAAAACTTTCAGTATCCCTCCCTTCAATCCAGGGGAGGGAGATACAGAGGGTGGGTCAGTACCAGAAGACAAACCGGAGGTAACCTCATGACAACGGATTTCAACTTTCTGGTGGGCGGGGAGGCGGGGCAGGGCATCCAGTCCGTCGGCGATATCCTGGCGAAAGCCCTGTCTTACGGCGGCTACTACATCTTCGCCGATCAGGACTACGAAAGCCGCGTCCGCGGCGGGCACAACTTTTTCCGGGTCCGCGCCAGTAAACAGCCAATACGAGCGATTTCGGAAAAGCTCGATGTCCTCGTCGCCCTCAACCGCGAGACCATGGATCTGCACCGCAACGAACTGAAACCGAAGGGAATGCTTATCCATGATTATGAGCAGACCAAATTCGCTGATGAATGCACTCAATGCTTGGACGTTCCGCTCAACAAACTGGCGCTGGAGACCGCCCAGAACAAGCTGATGGTCAATACGGTGGCAGCAGGCGCCGCCCTCGGATTGACCGGCTACGATTTCAACATTTTGACCGATGTACTCAAAAAAGAATTCGCCAAATCCGGTGAAAAGATTATCGGAGATAACATGCG
>JAQTQH010000029.1 GCA_028712355.1 Dehalococcoidales bacterium | reverse complement strand
CTGTTTTTCCATCTTTCAGTTCCTCATTCGGCTTTCTTGGCCGGTTTCTTGATATGGGTGAGAGTCGCCGGGGCATCGCCGGCGTAGACGCGCAGTTTTTTAATCATGCGGGCGCCGAGCCGGTTACGCGGCAGCATCCCTTCTACAGCATGCTCGATGACGCGTTCGGGATGGTTCTGCAGCATATCATCAAGGGTGAACTGGCGCAAACCGCTCGGATAGCCGGAATAACGGTAGTATATTTTCTTGCTGCCTTTGCTGCCCGTGAAGCTCACTTTTTGTGCGTTGGTTACCACGACAAAATCGCCGGTGTCCTGATTAGGCGTGAAGATTGGCTTGTGCTTGCCCATCAGCAGCTCGGCGATATGCGTCGTCAGTTTGCCCAGGGTCTGCCCCGAGGCATCAATGACATGCCATTCTCGTTTTATGTCCGCCGGTTTGGCGCTAAAGGTTTTCATTATTCTCTCCCCAAGAAACCGGATAGTTTATTTTCATCAGGCACAGCCCGCCGGCGGGAGCAGTCGGCCCCGCCAGTCCCGGCTTTTTCGCCTGCACGATATTGTTAAAATCCGCCACGGTCACTTTCCCCCGTCCCACTCGGATAAGCACCCCCACCGTATTCCGTATCTGGTGCGGCAGGAAGGCGTTAGCGGTCATTTCCAGGATAACCAGTTCGCCTTCTCGTTTCACCTCCGCCCGGTAGACCTCTCGGACGGTTCTGATATTTGGCTCCGCCTTTGTGGCGAACGAGGCGAAGTCCTTCTTGCCAATTAATGCCTGGCATGCCTGGTTCATCGCGGAGATGTCCAACTCTCCGATGACCCAGTAAGCACGGTTTCGCAGCAGGGGCGAGCGCGTTGGCCGGTTCACGATGGTGTACCGGTACTCCCGGCTCACCGCGCGGCGCCGCACATCGAAATCCGGGTCGATGCGGAACGCTGCCTTTACCGCGATGTCCTCCGGCAGGTAGTAGTTCACTCCCCGCACGTAGGCGAGTAAGGACAGGGTAGAATGCGTCCGGAAGCTGATGACCTGTCCCTGAGCGTGGACTCCGGCGTCAGTGCGGCTCGCCATCAGGACCCGGAGTCTTTCCCCGGAGAGCTTCTTCAGTGCCCGCTCCACCACTTTCTGAATCGTGATGAGGCCGGTCTGCCACTGGGAACCGTGGTAATTGGTACCGTCATATTCAATTATTAAAGCGACTTTGGTAGCTACTGTCTGGTCGGCAACCGTTAGTGCATTCCTCCGCTATTCGACCAGTTCAAGTTTTACCGCCGGTGCGGCATCGCCGACCCGCGGCGCCATCTTAACGATACGGGTATAGCCTCCGGGGCGCTGCTCGTAGCGCTTCGCCAAATCGGAGAATACTTTTTCGGCAACATGCTCATCAGTGACCACAGTCAACGCTTGGCGGTAGGAGTGCAGTCCACCCTTCTTGCCCAGGGTAATGACCTTCTCCGCCATGCTGCGCACTTCCTTCGCCTTGGCTTCGGTGGTGGTAATTTTTTCGTGTTTAAGCAGGTCGGTGACCAGGTTGCGGAAAAGCGCCTTGCGGTGCCCGCCGGACCGGCCCAGACCTCTCCCTTTAATTTGGTGTTTCATGATGGTGATTCTCCAGATTCAGCTTTTTCATCAGGTGATTCTTCTTTATCAGTCTCTTCGCCTTCCGCCGAGAGGGAGAGCCCGATGGAAGCCAGTCGTTCTTCGATTTCCTCGAAGGATTTCTGCCCGAAGTTACGTAGCTTCATCAGTTCTTTGGTACCTTTGGCAATCAGTTCGCCTACTGTGGTGATGCCGCTGCGTCGCAGGCAGTTCATCGTGCGCACGGACAGGTCAAGCTGCTCCACGGGCATATTATATTTTTCATCAGGGATAGTTAGCCGGATGAGCCGCTCTTCCGCCTTCATCTGGGAAAACTTGGCGTAGTTCATGAAGGGCGATAATTGCCCAATCAGTATTGCCGCGCCCTGGCTTACGGCATCAGTAGGGGACATCGTGCCGTCCGTCCACACATCGAGGTACAGGCGCTCTCGGCTGGTCTCCTGCCCGAGATGGGTGGGCTCAATGGTAAAATTGACCTTGCGGATGGGGGTGAAAATGGCATCAACAGGGATGGTGCCGGCGGGCAAGTTTTCGCTGGAACCGGCGACGGTAAAACCGGTGCCCAGATTCACATCGAATTCAGCATAAAATTTGGCGTCCGGCGAGTCCAGCGTAATCAGGCAGAGTTCGGGATTGGTAATTTCAAAATCAGCCGAAGGTTTGATATCCGAGGCGCAGACGCGTTTCTCCCCTTCTGCCTCAAGGATAAGCTTGCCGGGCTGCCCGGCGATGGGCTTGATTCTCAGCGCCTTGACGTTGAGCAGGAATTCGATAACGTCCTCTTTAGCGTGGGGGATAACCGTGAATTCGTGCTGAATACTTTCGATGCGGACATGCGTCACCGCCGCTCCGTGCAGGTAGTTCAGCAATATCCGCCGCAGTGAGTTACCAAGGGTGACGCCGAAGCCTTTCTCCAGCGGTTCGGCAACGAAGCGCCCGAAGTTGGCAGCACTCTCGACACAGTCAATATTGGGGATTACCAGATTAGACAATGTACCTCCTTACCAACTGGACCTATCTTGAGTAGTACTCAACTATCGCTTTTACATCGAACAGGGCTTCAATATCTGTCGGTGCGGGCAGAGATAAGACCTGTGCGGTCATGTTGGCTTTATCCAGGCTGAGCCAGCCCGGGGTTATTTTTGCTTCAATGCCGGCGAGGGCGGTCTTGTAATATTCGGTTTTCTTGCTGCCTTCCCGCCAGCTGATTTTGTCTCCCGCTTTGACCAGGACGGAGGGGATGTTCGTCTTTCGGTCATTCAGTATGATGTGCCCGTGCTGGACAAGCTGTCTTGCCTGGCTGCGGGAATCGGCGAAGCCCAGCCGGTAGATGATGTTATCCAGCCGCCGCTCCAGGATGACCAGCAGGTTATCTGTGGTTACCCCGGGCATTGATTCGGCGATAAGGAAAGAATGTTTAAATTGCCGCTCCATCATGCCGTAGGTATAACGGGCTTTTTGTTTTTCTCGCAGGTGGGTGCCGCGTTCGGAGAGCTTGCGGCGCCGCCCGGCCGCCATTCCCGGCGGTTTGGGGCGCTTGTCTTCGGCGCACTTGGGGGTAAAGCACCGTGCTCCTTTGAGAAACAATTTCTCACCGCTGCGGCGGCATAATCTGCATATTGGTCCTGTGTATCTTGCCATTAACTTCCTCTTTTACACTCGTCTCTTTTTAGGAGGGCGGCAGCCGCCGTGGGGAATTGGAGTAACATCCCGGATGCTCGTAATATAAAGTCCGGAGCTTTGCAGTGAGCGGATTGCCGCTTCACGGCCACTGCCGGGACCCTTGACGTATACTTCTACCTGCCGCAGCCCGTGCGCCATGGCTTTCTTGGTGGCATCACGCGCCGCCATTTGCGCCGCATAAGGAGTGCCTTTGCGGGAGCCTTTGAAGCCCGCGGTACCGGAACTGCCCCAGGAAATCGTGTTGCCGGCAGGGTCGGTCAGCGTAACAAGGGTGTTATTAAAGCTGGATTGAATGAAAGCTTTCCCCGTTGGAATAGCCTTTCGTTCCCGGCGACCAGCGCGGGTCTTAGGTTTCGCGGCCTGTTCCTCCGGTTTCGGCTGTTGCTCTTGTTCTGTTGCTGGTTGTTTTTGCTCGTCTACCAAGCTCTTCTCCTTAGCACGAAGCTAATTACTTCTTCGCCATACCGCGCTTTTGCCCTCTGCCGGCGACGGTCTTGCGCGGTCCCTTACGGGTGCGGGCGTTGGTCCGTGACCGCTGTCCTCTCACGGGTAGGCTGCGGCGGTGCCGCAAGCCGCGATAGCTGCCGATTTCGATGAGGCGTTTGATGTTCAGACTGGTCTCTTTCCTCAAATCGCCTTCGACCTTGAATTGCTTATCGATTGCTTCACGGAGGCGGTTGACCTCTTCTTCCGTAAGCTCGCTCATTTTCTTTTCCGGCGCAATCTTGATCTGCGCCAGGATTTTCCGGCTTAGATAGGGGCCGATGCCGTATAAATACTGCAGGGAGACCCATGCCTGTTTGTTCGCCGGGATATCAACTCCAGAGATACGTGGCATCTATGTTCCTCCCTAACCCTGTCTCTGCTTGTGCTTCGGATTGGTGCAAATGACCCGCAGCACGCCGTGACGCTTGATAATCTTACATTTTTCACATCTGGTCTTGATTGACGCTTTAACTTTCATGGCTTATCCTTCTCTATTTCAGCCGGTAGGTAATTCTGCCCCGGCTCAAGTCGTAGGGGGAGAGCTCAATTAGGACCTTATCACCGGGCAGGATTCTGATATAGTGCACTCTGATTTTCCCGGAGATGTGCGCTAGAACCTGGTGCCCGTTCGCCAGTTGCACGCGGAACATGGCGTTCGGGAGTGCTTCGGTTACCGTCCCCTCGACTTCAATTGCCTCTTTCTTAGGCATAAATTCTGCTGGTCAGCACCTCCGCTTCAGCATCGGTAATAGCTATGGTATGCTCAAAGTGCGATGAGAGACTGCCGTCTGCCGTACGCACCGTCCAGTGGTCATCGTCCGTCTTCGTCCGCCAGTCGCCGGTGGTTAGCATCGGCTCCAGGCAGATGGTCATGCCCTGCTTGAGCACGGGGCCGGTCCCCGGCTCCCCGAAATTAGGGATGAGCGGCTCTTCGTGCATCTCCCTCCCGATGCCGTGCCCGGTGTACTCGCGCACCACGGCGAACCCGCGCGTTTCCGCATATTGCTGGATTGCTGCGGAAACATCGCCCAGCCGAGCGCCGGCATAAGCTGCGCTAATACCGGCATCCAGGGCGCCCTTGCCGGCGGCGATGAGTTGTTTCGCCTTCTCGGTTATCGTGCCCACACCCACGGTCACCGCGGCGTCTCCCTGAAAATCGTCATAAATCGCGCCGAAATCCAGAGAAACGATGTCGCCTTCGCGAAGCACGCGTTGCCCCGGGATCCCGTGCACGATTTCGTCATTTACCGAGACGCAGACCGTTGCCGGGTAGCCGTGGTAGCCCTTGAAAGAGGACTTTGCTCCGCGTTTTTCCAGTTCTCTGGTGGCGATAGTATCTAATTCCTTCGTTTTCATTCCAGGTCTAATTTGCTGGCTCAATATATTCAATATGGCGGCGACGATTCTGCCGGCTTGCCGCATCCGGGCGACCTCATCGGCAGATTTGATAATAATGCCCATCTCCTTATGAGCGTCCCGCCTTGAGCGCCGTTACAATCCGCCGGCTGATTTCGTCTATCTTGCCCTCGCCGTTGATTTCCAGCAACTTGCCGGTCTTCTGGTAATAATCAATCAGCGGCGCGGTCTGGGTGAAATATACCTCCAAACGCTTCCTCGCTGTTTCCAGCGTATCATCAGCCCGCTGGTAAAGCTCACCGCCGCAGGCATCACATTTACCCTTCACCTTCGGCGGCGAATCAATAATATGATAGGGCGCCTGGCAATTGCGGCAAATCCAGCGCCCGCTCAATCTCTTGAGCAGCTCTTTTTCACCGACTTTAATGTAGACTGCTTTATCAATTCCCCGTGACTGCCCGGCTAAGGCTTTATCCAGTTCCTCAGCCTGCTTCAAGGTGCGGGGAAAGCCATCAAGTATTATACCAGTTTGACTGTCCATTTTGGAAATCTTGTCCAGCACCATGCGTATGGTTATCTCATCCGGGACGAGCATTCCCTTTTCCATATAGGATTTTACCTGCTTACCGAGCTCGGTGCCTTTTTCCAGCGCCTGCCGGAAGAGGTCGCCCGAGGCGACATGCTCCAGCTTTATTTTTTCGGCGACAACCGCCGCCTGCGTGCCTTTACCGGCACCGGGAGCACCCAGGAAAACTACGTACATCATTTTATAAAACCTTCATAGCGCCGCATGACCAGCTGCGCCTCAAGCTGTTTCATGGTGTCCAGCACCACGCCGACGACGATAAGCATGCCCAGGCTGGAGAGCTGGATGACCTGCACATTAGAAATCTGCCGCGCCAGGAACGGCATTACCGCGATAAATGCCAGGAAGAGCGCCCCCGCCCAGGTGATGCGGTTGATAACTCCGTTGAGATATGCGGCGGTGTTCTTGCCGGGACGGATGCCGGGGACAAAGCCGCCCTGCCTCTGCAAAACGCCGGGCAGGTCCTGCTGCTGGTAGACGACCATGGTATAGAAGAAAGTAAAGCCGACGGACAGCAGGAAGTAGAGTACCCAGTAGAAGATGCCTATCGGCATAGGGGCATTGGGGTTAAAAAGCTCCATCACGGTATCCGCGAAGCCGGGCTGACCGGGGGTGACGAAATAGCTGGCTACGATACCGGGAAACAGCACGATGGACATGGCAAAGATAAGCGGTATCATGCCGGAGCTGTTGACGCGCAATGGAATGTGGCTGGAGCCGGACTGGCGGTACATGCGCCCGCCCCGGAAAACACTGCGGGCATACTGTACCGGAATGCGGCGGTGGGCTTCCGTGAAGAGGACAATCAGCGCGACTGTGGCAATTGCAATGATGACGTAGATAAGCAAACCGAGGAAATTGCTCTTCGCCAGGAAACTTTGCCCGACCAGTTCCGGAAGTCCGGCGACGATGCCGCCGAAGATGATGATGGAGACGCCGTTGCCGATGCCGTATTCGGTAATCTGCTCGCCGAGCCAGACCAGGAAGATGGTACCGCCAATCATGGAGATGACGGCAGCGGTGGTCGTCAGAAAATCGACACTGGTAACCACGCCCTGGCGCTGGAGATAAACGAGCTGACCGTAGCCCTGGATTGCCGCCAGGGGCACGGTTGCCCAGTGGGTAATCAGGTTAATCTTGTTCCGTCCCGCCTCGCCTTCCTGGGAGAGCGCCTGCAGCCGGGGGATAATCGGAACCAGCAGCATGATAATAATTGAGGAGGTAATATAGGGATAAACCCCCATCGCCGCCACGCTGAGCCGGCGCATGGCGCCGCCGCTGAACAGGTCCAGCATGCCCAGCAGGGCATTACGCTCGAAGAGGTCCTGCAGCGCGGTGAGGTCGACGCCGGGGAGCGGTACGTGAGCAACAAAGCGGAATATGGCCAGGATGCCAACCGTCATCAGGATACGGCGCCTCAAATCGGGGAGGCTGAAGGCATCCGTCATTGCCTGGAGCAGTTTCGGCTTAGCCTGCCTTGGCTGCATGTGCTACCTCCTCGGCTTTGCCGCCTGCTGCCTCTATCTTGGCTTTGGCTGATGCGGAGAATTTAGCGGCTTTGACCGTGAGCGGACGGGTGATTTCGCCGCCCGCGAGTATTTTAACCGGCTGTTTGGCTGACTTGATAATACCGGCGGCAACCAGATTTTCGGCGGTAACTTCGGTATTAGCCGTAAAGGCGTTTAGCTGTTCAACGTTCACCGGAGTGTATTCCGTCCGGAAAATATTGGTAAAGCCGCGTTTTTCCGGCAGGCGCTTGATAAGCGGAAGCTGTCCGCCTTCAAAACCAGGGCGCGGCCCGCTGCCGGCGCGCGATTTTTGACCCTTGCAACCGCGTCCGGAGAAGTTGCCATGTCCGCTGCTATCACCGCGCCCCACTATCTTCTTCTTTTTCCTGGAGCCCGGGGCTGCGATGAGTTTATTCTGACTTACCACTTGCTTCCTCCACCTTGACCAGATGTCTGACTTTATTAATCATGCCGCGCAGAGCGCCGGAGTCTTCGTGGATGACGCTCTGGTTAAGCCGGCGGAATCCCAAGGTCGTCAGCGTCTGCCGCTGGCTTTCCGGAGTGCCGATGGCGCTCTTAATCCAGGTAATCCGTAGTTTTGCTTTAGCCACCGGAAACCTCCTCCGCCTTCTCGGGCTTGACCTCTTCCTTGGCGGCAGGCGCCGGAGCGGAGGCTGCCGGAGCCGGGGACTTGCGTCGGGCAACTTCTTCTTTGGTGTTGCGCAGTTTGCCGAGGGCAAGCACGGTCGCTTTAGCCACGTTAATGCGGTTGGTATTACCCAGTGACTTGGTCAGGATATCCTTAATGCCGCAGGCCTCGAGTACCGGGCGCACGCTGCCGCCGGCAATCACGCCGGTGCCCGGCGCGGCTGGGATGAGTAGAACTTCGGAAGCACCGAACTTTACCTTGACCTGGTGGGGGATAGTGCTGCCCGCCATCTGGACCTTGATAATATTCTTTTTAGCCTGAGCGCCGCCCTTGCTGATGGCGACCGGCACCTCATTGGCTTTGCCGATGCCGATGCCGACATGCCCCTGTCCATCACCGGTGACGACGAGGGCGGCAAAACGCAACCGTTTGCCTCCTTTCATCACCTTGGCGACGCGGTTGATGTAGATGAGGTTCTCATTGAGCGTAAGCTCGGTAGTATCGATTCTGCTAACTGGCTGTTTCATCAGAATTAGCCCTCTTTCAAAACTTCAGGCCGGCTTCGCGGGCGGCATCGGCGAGGGCCTTGACTCTGCCGTGGTACTGGTAACCGCCGCGATCGAAGGCGACTTGCTTGATACCGCTGCTGATAGCTTTTTTGGCGACTGCCGTGCCCACCATCTGGGCGATACCTGTCTTGGACTTGCCATCGGCGCCGCTCTTAATCTCTGCGTCTAGTGTCGAAGCTGCGACCAGAGTCTGCCCTTTGTTGTCATCGATAATCTGGGCGTAGATGTGGTTCAGACTGCGGAAAACGCACAGGCGGGGCCTTTCCGTCGTGCCGGATACCGTAAGTCTTACTCTGTTGTGCCTTTTTTGCCGTGCCTGTCTTGGATTAGTCTTTGCCATCGCTATTTCTTCCCTACAACTTTGCCAGCTTTGCCGGGTTTCAGGCGTACCGTCTCTCCGGCGTACTTGATGCCCTTACCTTTGAACGAGTCACGCAGACGCATGCTGCGTATTTTATCCGCCATCTCCCCGACAGCTTCTTTATCGATTCCCTTGACGTGGATTTTATTCGTCCCTTCAGCCGCCAGGGTGATGCCAGGCATCGGTGTTACTTCCAGGGGGTGTGAAAGCCCCACCCGCAGAAGCAGCTTGGTGCCGGATTGCTCTACGCGGTAGCCTACCCCAACCACTTCCAGACTTTTTTCAAATCCTCCGGTTACGCCCAGTACCATATTATTGACCAGGCTGCGCGTCAAGCCGTGCAGGGCGCGGTGTTCTTTGCTGTCGCTGGGGCGGGATACCAGGAGCTGGTTATCTTCCAGCTTTATCTGCATTTCCGGATGCAGGTTGCGGTTAAGCTCCCCTTTAGGTCCCTTGATGCTGATACGGGTACCCTCGATTTTTGCCGTTACCCCGGCGGGTAGTTTGATGGGCAATCGCCCTATTCTAGACATATCTTACTCCAGACCTTTTTACCAGACGTAGCATAACAGCTCACCGCCGCTGCCCAACCGCCAGGCCTGCTGCCCGGTTTTAATGCCCTTGGCGGTGGAAACGATGGCGATACCGATTCCGCCATATACCCGGGGGATTTCATTGCGCCCGACATATACCCGGAGGCCGGGCTTGCTCACGCGCCTCATCCCGGAAATGGCGGCCTGTTTATTTTCGTAATACTTCAACCGGATTTTGATAACCCGGTTCGTTTTGCCGCGGACCACCTCGAAATCGCTGATGAAACCCTCATCCTTGAGGATGCGGGCGATGGCGAGCTTCGTTTTCGAAGCCGGTACCGCCAGCGAATCATGGCGCGCCAAAGCGGCATTGCGTATTCTGGTTAGCATATCTGCGATTGGATCCGAAACGACCATATCTGTCCTGTCCTTCTTACCAGCTTGACTTTCTCACACCGGGCACCTGACCGGAAAGCGCCAGCTCGCGGAAGCAAATGCGGCAGAGGCCGAACTTGCGGATGTAGCCGCGCGGGCGCCCGCAGCGCAGGCAGCGGTTGTGCTTCTGTACTTTATATTTAGGCGTCTCCCGGGATTTAAGTATCTTTGACAGTTTAGCCATAATTTACTTCCTTTAGTCCTTGCTGAACGGCATGCCCAGTAGCTCAAGCAGTTGCTTGCCTTCCTCATCGCTGCGCGCCGTGGTATTGATGACCACTTCGAGTCCGCGTACCTTGTCTACCTTGTCAAATTCTATCTCGGGGAAGATGGTGTGTTCTTTGAAGCCCAGGGCATAATTGCCCCTCCCGTCGAAGGCGGTGGCAGATACGCCCTGGAATTCGTGAGAGCGCGGCAGTACCGCATTGAACAGCCGGTCCAGGAACTCGTACATACGCTCGCCACGCAGGGTCACTTTCAAGCCGATGGGCATCCCGATTCTGAGCCGGAAGTTGGCGATGGACTTTTTGGAGCGGGTGATAACCGGGTGTTGCCCGGCAATCGTCGTCAGGTCGTTCTGGGCGTTTTCCATCGCCTTGGCGTTCTGGATTGCTTCGCCCAGTCCGATGTTGAGTATCACTTTCTCCAGGCGTGGCACCTGCATCACGTTTTTGTAATTGCGGTGCTTCATGAGCGCGGGCACAACTTCTTTTACGTATTTCTCTTTTAATCTGGACATTTAATCAATTACCTCGCGGCAGACCCGGCAAACGCGCGCTTTCCTACCGTCACCCAGTACGGTCATCCCCACGCGGGTCGGTTTATTGCACTTGCCGCAGACTAGCATCACATTAGCCACCGGAATCGGTGCTTCCAGCTCGATGATGCCCGCCTGCTTGACCTGACCGGTCGCCCGGCGTGCCTTCTTAATCATGTTGACGCCTTCGACCATTATGGCGTTATCCCCGGGAAAAGCAAAGCGCACTTTGCCTGTTTTCCCCTTGTCTTTGCCGGCGATGACCAGTACGTTGTCGTTCTTTTTAATCTTCATGGTGTTGCCTTTACAATACCTCGGGCGCCAGCGAGATAATCTTGGTAAACTGCTTGTCTCTCAGTTCTCGCGCCACCGGGCCGAAAATTCTGGTTCCCTTGGGATTATTTTTTTCCGTGATGATTACCGCCGCATTGTCATCAAATCTGATGGAAGAGCCATCGGAACGGCGGTAGGGGCGTACCGTCCGCACGACAATCGCCCGGACTACGTCCCCTTTCTTGGTCGTTGATTCCGGGATGGCTTTCTTAACCGTGCCGACGATAATATCGCCGACATAGGCATATCTGCGCCGCGTTGCGCCGAGGACGTTGACGCACATAATCTCACGGGCTCCCGTGTTATCCGCTACTTTTAATCTTGAATATGTTTGAATCATATTACACTACTTCTTTTGGCTGAATGATAGCCTGTTTTTCCTTGATCATGATTTCGGCGACGCGCCAGTGCTTTTCTTTGGATAGCGGGCGGGTCTCGACGATTCGTACCAGGTCACCCGGCTGGCACTGATTGGTCTCATCGTGAGCCTTGTATTTCACCACCCGCCGGATGGTTTTCCGGTAAACCGGGTGCTGCCAGGGAGTATCCACGGCGACAATCACGGTCTTGGCCATTTTGTTGCTCAGCACTCGGCCGATTCTGGATTTGCGTTTTTCTTCCATGCTTTCCGCCTACCTTATCCCCAGTTCTTTTTCCCGCATCACGGTATTAATAGTCGCAATCTTCCTCTTGACCGCCACCAGTTCGCGGTGGTTGACCAGCTGCTTGGTCGAAAGACGGAAGCGGAGGTTAAACAGTTCCTGGTGAGCATCCTCCAGTTGTTTGGCTAAATCGGTATTACTCAGTGCCCTTAGTTCTTTAGTGTTCAACTTGCGCTCGCTCCCTTGGCTTCCTCGCCGCTTACGGCGGTGAGCGTTTCTTTGGCGATAAACCTGGTCTTGAGGGGGAGTTTGTGGGCGGCAAGCCGTATCGCTTCGCGGGCGGTTTTTTCGTTCACGCCCCCCATTTCGAACAGGACTTTACCAGCCCGCACGACGGCGACCCAGTGGTCGACCAGCCCTTTACCGTTACCCATGCGGGTTTCGGCGGGTTTCTTGGTGATGGGCTTGTCCGGGAAAATGCGGATCCAGACCTTGCCGCCGCGGCGGACGTAGCGCGTCATGGCGCGGCGCCCCGCTTCAATCTGGGCGGCGGTTATCCAGGAGCTCTCCATGGCTTGCAGGCCGAATTCACCGAACGAAACCGTATTCCCGACGTGGGCTTCGCCACGGCGGTTTCCTTTATGCA
This sequence comes from Dehalococcoidales bacterium, assembly GCA_028712355.1. Classification (GTDB taxonomy): domain Bacteria; phylum Chloroflexota; class Dehalococcoidia; order Dehalococcoidales; family RBG-16-60-22; genus JAQTQH01. Next base: position 7,699 of record JAQTQH010000029.1, on the reverse strand, counting down.
TCTTGCGGTATTTTACTCGTTTGGGTTGTTGCATTGTCTTCCTCTTATTATCAGGGTGTTACTCTTTAGCTTCTTTCGCCGGCTTCTCTTCGGCGGTAGCTTTCTTGGTTGTCCGGCGTGCTCTCGGCTTGGCCGGTTTTTCCGCGGCAGGGGCGGGGGTTTCCTTGGCTGGTTCTACGGCGGCTTCCGGAGCCTCGGCTTTAACTTCGGCGGCTACTTCCGCCTTGGCTTTCGCTTTGCGGACGCGCGGCTTGGCCACTTTCGCAGGCTCGGCAACCGGCGGCGCGGCAGATACTTCCGCAGCCGATTTTGCGGCGGCTGCCGCAGTAGCTTCTGCTTGCGCGGCTTCAATCGCGGCTCCTACTGTACCCGGCAGTGCGGCGACAGGAGTGGCTTCCGCGGCTTTAACGGCGGTGACTGCCGGAGTTTCCGCCGGAGCTTCGGCCTTCTTCTCCGGGAGGATTTCTCCTTTGTAGACCCATACTTTAATACCGATGCGTCCCATCGTGGTGTGCGCCTCGGTGAAGCCGTAATCAATATCGGCACGCAGGGTGTGTAAAGGTACCTGTCCCTGGTGCATCGTCTGACGGCGGGCTATTTCGGCACCGCCTAGTCTGCCGGCGCAATTTACCTTGATGCCTTTGGCGCCGGACTGCATGGTGCGGAAAATCGCCTGTTTCATGGCGCGGCGGTAAGCCACGCGGTGCTCCATCTGATCAGCAATGTTGCGGCCGACCAGGAAGGCATCGAGTTCCGGCTGTCGAATTTCAATGATATTCAGTTTTATCTTCTTGTTGACCAGACCTTCCAGATAAATGCGCATTTCATCAATGCGCTGTCCGCCGCGGCCGATGACGATGCCCGGGCGCGCGGTGTGGAGGGTTATGGTGATGTCTTTGGCCTGGCGCTCGATATCAATGCGGGAAATGCCGGCCTCGCGGTACTTGCCGTTGATTGCTTTGCGGAGTTTCAAGTCTTCGAGGAGATACTCGGCGTAGCTTTTCTTGGTGTACCACTTGGCCTGCCAGTCTTTGATGACGCCCAGTCTAAAACCGATTGGATTAACCTTATGCCCCATAACGCTCCTATTCCGAAACGACTACCGTAATATGGCTGGAACGCCGTAGCACCCCGGCGGCTCGCCCCCGTGAGACGGGCCGGAACCGTTTCATGAAGGGCGCTTCATTGGCAAAGATACGTACTATCTTCAGATCCGTCGGTGTCATCTGGTAATTATTCTCGGCATTGGCGGCCGCTGATTTTACCAGCTTGGCGACCAGCTTGGCTTTGGGAGAGGGCATGAACTTCAAGATGTTCAATGCCTCATCCACCTTCTTGCCCCGGACCATATCCAGCAGCAGGCGTACCTTGCGGGCGGGTATTCCGGTGTATCTGGCTACTGCTCTAACTTCCACTTTCGTTCCTGCCTAACATTGTCCTCTTATTTCGCAGCAGCGGCTTCGGCGGCTGCTTTGGTACCATGTCCTCTAAAGGTGCGGGTCGGCGCGAACTCACCGAGCCGGTGTCCCACCATGTTCTCCGTCACATAGATTGCTACGTGCCTTCGGCCATCATGCACGCCGAAGTTCAACCCCACCATCTGGGGGAGTATCGTAGACTGGCGCGCCCACGTCTTGATGACCGTTTTCTGTCCCGAACGGATGACGGCATCCACCTTCTTCATCAATTTGGCATCTATTGTCGGTCCTTTTTTTGTTGACCTTGACATGTTACCTCGCTATGGGACTATTTTCCTCTGCGTTTAACAATCAATTTATCCGATGGCTTGGGCTGGCGGGTCTTATATCCCAGGGCTGGTTTGCCCCAGAGTGTCTTGGGATTCATGCCGCGCGGGTTCCTGCCTTCGCCGCCGCCATGCGGATGGTTGCGGGGAGACATTGCCGCGCCTCTTACCGTCGGTCGCCAACCCATCAGCCGCTTCCGTCCCGCCTTGCCGTAGCTGATATTCTGGTGCTCGACGTTACCCACCTGTCCGATAGTTGCCGTGCACTCGATATTGACCCGGCGCAGTTCTCCGGAAGGCATCCGGATTAAGGCGTATTCGCCTTCCTTGACCATCAACTGGGCTGCCGTGCCGGCGCTGCGGACCAGTTGTCCGCCTTTGCCGCGGTTCAATTCGATGTTGTGTATCTGTGTGCCGCTGGGAATAATCTTGAGCGGCAGGTTGTTGCCCGGCTTGATTTCTGCTTTATCGCCGGACATCACCGTTTGCCCGACTTCCAGCCCGATAGGTGCCAGGATATAGCGCTTCTCGCCATCGGCGTAAAAGATAAGGGCGATGCGCGCCGAGCGGTTGGGGTCGTACTCTATTGCCGCCACGCGGCCCGGGATGTTAATCTTGTCCCTGCGGAAATCGATAGTGCGGAGCTTGCGCTTGACGCCCGCGCCGCGATGGCGCACCGTGACTTTACCCTGGAAGTTGCGCCCTGCCTTCTCTTTGACTGAGACCAGCAGCGATTTTTCCGGCTTGCCCTTGGTTATTTCGTCAAAGGTGTAGCCGCTCATGCCGCGGCGACCGGGTGACGTTGGATTATATGATTTAATTCCCATATTAATTACACGCCTTCAAAGAATTCTATCTTGTCTCCCGCCTTGAGCGTGACTATCGCTTTTTTCCAGGGCAGTATCTCGACAATGCGTCTGCCCATCCGCTTGGTCCGCCCGGGGACGATTACCATATTTACCGAATTTACCTTTACCTTGAATGCCTTTTCCACCGCCTGTTTCACCATGGTCTTGTTGGCATCTTTGGCTACTTCGAACAGGTATTTATTCTGTCCCTGGAGCACGGTGTTCTTTTCCGTAATTAACGGACGGCGTAAAACTTCATACAGATGCATGGTCGCCTCTTTGTACCAGTTTTTGTTCCCAGAGCCGTTCCGCCTGGCGTACTGCGGTCTCGGTCATTAAAAGCATCTTGCTGGAGAGCATATCGAGCACGCTGAGCAAATTAGCGGGCATGGTCTTCACACCGGGCACGTTACGCGCCGACTTAATGACGTTCTCTTCTGGTTCAGCGGTGACAATAAGTACTGTCGATGCGATGCCGAGGGCGGTCAAGCCCTGCACGATTTGCCTGGTCTTCGGCTCTTCAAATTTAAGGTCTTCCATGATTTTCAATTCGCCGTCGCTGAGCTTGGCGGATAGCACCGACCGGATGGCTAAGCGGCGCATCTTTCTGGGGATGTCCTGCCGGTAGTCTCTGGGGTGCGGGCCAAAGATAATACCGCCGCCGCGGCGGAGCGGGGAGCGGCGGGTACCGGCGCGCGCTTCTCCGGTGTGCTTCTGCCGGTACAGCTTCTTGGAACTGCCAGCGACCTCGCCCCGGGTCTTGGTGTCAGAAGTACCCTGGCGCTGGTTCGCCTGCTGGGATACCAGCACCTGGTGCACCAGAGACTCGTTGAACGGCGCGCCGAAAACGGCATCGCTGACCTCGATGTTTTTGACCACTTTTCCCGAGAGATTATAAACCGGAACTTGCACTTTATTTCTTTCCTTTGTCTGATTTATTAATCAGCAACAGTCCGTTCCTGCCTCCGGGTACGGTGCCTTTGACCAACAGCAGGTTGCGGGCCGGGTCTGCCTGATAAACTTCCAGGTTGATGGCGGTCACCTGGACATCGCCCATGTGTCCCGCCATGCGCTTGCCCTTGAGGATGCGCCCCGGGATAGTGTTGGTGGCGATGGCGCCGGGGGAGCGCCAGCGGTCGGATTGTCCGTGTGTCTTGAAGCCGCCGCCGAAATGGTAGCGTTTGACGCCGCCGGCAAAACCCTTGCCCTTGGAAACGCCGATGATATTGATGATATCACCGGCTTTGAACAGGCTGACGTCAATCTTCTGCCCTACTTCTACGGATTTGGCATCATCCACGCCGAACTCGCGCAGATGGCGGTATTTCGCGTTGCCCTTAAGCTCTTTCTTCGCGGCTTTGCGCTTGCGTGCTTCCCCGAAGCCGAGCTGGGCGGCGTTATAGCCTTCTTTGTCCACGGTCTTAATCTGGGTCACCGTGCATGGGCCGGCTTCAATCGCGGTTACCGCCTGGAGGGCGCCCTTATCCGTATATACCTGGGTCATGCCCAGCTTTTTGCCCATAATTCCATTTATCATAATTTATCTTGCCTCCCTCGTCCTAGATTTTGATATCAATCTCTACTCCGGCGGGGAGGTTCAGCTTCGCCAGAGCATCAGTCGTCTTGGAAGTCGTCTCGATAATATCGATGAGACGCTTGTAGGTACGGATTTCAAACTGATCCTGAGAGTTCTTATCAATAAACGGCGAGCGGATAACACTCAGCTTCTGGATGTGGGTGGGCAGCGGAATCGGTCCCGCGACAATTGCCCCGGTGCGCTCCACCGCGTCCACAATCTGCGCCGCCGATTGGTCGACTATCTTGTAGTCGAAACCCTTGAGTTTGATGCGAATCTTTTGCTTTGCCATGTTATTTCTTACCTATCGATTTCTCTATAATCTGTTCGGCAAGTTCTGCCGATACTTCCTGATAACGGAAAAATTCCAGCGAGTGGGTGGCGCGCCCCTGTGTCAGCGAGCGTAACGTAGTGGCATAGCCGAAGCTTTCCGAGAGCGGGATGAGGGCGCGGATGATATACATATCGCCCTGGGTATCCACCGCCTCGACACGTCCGCGGCGCGAGTTGATATCGCCGATAACGTCCCCCACAAATTCCTGGGGAGTTACCACTTCCAGCTTCATAATCGGTTCCAGCAAAACGGGCTTGCCTTTCTTAACGCCGTCTTTAAGGGCGATAGACCCCGCCATTTTGAAGGCCAGTTCCGAGGAGTCTACCTCATGGTAGCTGCCGTCATAAAGGGTAGCTTTGAGATCCACCACGGGGTAGCCGGCAAGGACGCCGTTTTCCATCGCCTCTTTGATGCCGGCATGGATTGCCGGTACGAAGTTGCGGGGGATAGCCTGTCCTTTAATCGCCTCGATAAATTCAAAGCCGTTGCCGCGCGGCAGCGGTTCCAGCGCTACATTAACGCAGCCGTATTGTCCGTGCCCGCCGCTCTGGCGGATGAATCTGCCTTCTACCTTGATGGGTGCAGTAATAGTCTCGCGGTAGGAGACGCGCGGTTTGCCAACCTTGACGCCGACGCGGAACTCGGCAATCAGGCGGCTGACAATTACTTCGAGGTGGAGTTCGCCCATACCGGAGATAATCGTCTGCCCGGTCTCTTCGTCATGGCGTACCCAGAAGGTAGGGTCTTCCTCGGTAAGCTTCTGCAGGGCTTCGCCCATCTTGTCCTGGTCCGCCCGGGTCTTAGGTTCGATGGCGATGGAAATTACCGGTTCCGGGAAGCGGATGGACTCCAGCAGGATGGGGTTTGCCGTATCGCAGAGGGTATCACCCGTAAAGGTGTTCTTCAGCCCCAGCGTGGCGGCGATGGCGCCGGTATCGGCATAGGTAATATCCTCGCGGTGATTGGCGTGCATCAGGACGAGCCGCCCGATGCGTTCCCGATTGTCCCGCGCGGTGTTCATTACCTGGTCTCCCACTTCTACGCGTCCCGAGTAAACCCGGAAATAGACCAATCTTCCCATGAAGGGGTCCGTTACTACTTTAAAGGCAAGAGCTGCAAACGGCATTTCATCAGTAGCCGGGCGGCTTACTTCGGAGTTATTGCGGGGGTCATTACCTGTGACCGGCGGAACATCCAGCGGTGAAGGAAGGTAATCAACGATGGCATCCAGCACCGGCTGGACACCCGTGTTGCGCAGCGCGGTGCCGCAGACCACGGGCACGCCGCGGTTGGCGAGGGTGACCCGCCGCAGGGCAGCTTTTAGTTCCCCGTCGCTGATTTCTTCGCCTTCGAGATAGGCTTCCATGATTTCATCATCTAGCTCGCCTAATTTCTCAATCAATGTCTGGCGGGCGTGCAAATAAGCGGGCCGGTCAGCTTCAGTAACATCCACAACCTGCGGTTCAGAGTCATGCTTGCCGTCGAAAGTCCAGGCTTTGCCATTGAGCAGGTTGATGATGCCGCGGAAGGCGCTTTCGCTGCCGATGGGGATCTGGATGGGCAATGGTCTGGCACCCAGACGCTTCTCAATCATGCCGATACAGCGCTGGAAGTCAGCACCGTCACGGTCCATTTTGTTAATAAAGCAGATGCGGGGAACGTGGTAGCGGTCCGCCTGCCGCCAGACGGTTTCCGATTGTGCTTCGACACCGGACACGGCATCGAAGACAACCACGCCGCCATCTAGAACACGTAAGCTGCGTTCAACTTCCGCAGTGAAATCAACGTGCCCCGGGGTATCGATAATATTGATGCGGTGCTCGCGCCAGTAGCAGGTGGTGGCGGCGGCTTTGATGGTAATACCGCGCTGTCGTTCCTGGTCCATGAAGTCCATGACAGTAGTGCCCTCGTCCACCGAGCCTACCTTGTAGGTACGCCCGGTGTAATAAAGAATCTTCTCGGTGACGGTAGTCTTACCGGCATCGATGTGGGCAATAATGCCAATGTTGCGTACCCGCTCCAGCGGGAATTCCCTGGGCAATTTCTTATCCTCTAGTATCGAATTTCTTACAGCTAAGTTCGGCATCGGTACTCGTAATCATTACCTCACCAGCGATAGTGGGCGAAGGCGCGGTTCGCCTCAGCCATCTTGTGGGTATCTTCGCGCTTCTTTATGGTGGAGCCCTGCCCCTGGTAGGCATCAATGAGTTCGGCCGCCAGCCGGCGCTTCATGGGCATACCCTTGCGGGCGCGCGCGGAAGCGATAATCCATTTCAACGCAAGGAAGAGTCCACGGTCCGGTTGTACTTCCACGGGCACCTGATAAGTGGCGCCGCCGACGCGCCGCGGTTTGACCTGGAGGAGCGGCGTGGCATTCTTGATCGCCTGTTCCAGGGCGGTGATGGCATCTTTGGAGGACTGCTTTTCCAGCAGTTCCAGGGCGCCGTAGACAATATCCTCGGCAGTACGTTTCTTGCCGCGTTCCATAATCTTGGTAATCAACCGGGCGATGACTATATTGTGATAGCGCGGGTCCGGCTGGATCTCTCTTTTCGTGTTTCTTGCTCGCCTTGGCATATTGACTCCTAAGCCTGGGTCGCGGGAGCCGCGGCAGATTCTTCCGCTTTGCCCTTGCCCAGTTTGGCTCCGTACTTGCTACGTGCTTGTTTACGGTTGTTTACGCCGGTGGTATCCAGTGCGCCACGAATAATATGATAGCGTACGCCCGGTAAATCCTTGACACGCCCCCCGCGAATAAGCACTACCGAGTGCTCCTGTAGCTCGTGACCCTCGCCAGGGATGTAAGCTGTGACCTCGATGTGGTTGGTCAGGCGCACCCGGGCGATTTTCCGCAGGGCGGAGTTGGGCTTTTTGGGGGTCATGGTCTTGACCTGTACGCAGACCCCGCGTTTTTGAGGAGAATACATGCCGCTCTGTACCTTGTTCTTCAACACATTGTAGTTGAAGCCCAGAGCAGGGGCTTTCGTTTTCTTGCCCTGAAGTCGGCGTCCTTTGCGGACCAGTTGATTTAGCGTTAGCACTTTTCTTTTATTTACCTCCCACCAATGTTAATGGATGAGCTTTAGCTTAGGCTCATCCATTATCGGCAGACCGGACGGTTAAAATCCAATCTGCCACCACGATAGCCGTAAACTGGGATACCAAGAATGAAGTTTACCACAGTGCTATAGCCACTG
>JAQTQH010000028.1 GCA_028712355.1 Dehalococcoidales bacterium | reverse complement strand
CACAACCACCCAGTGCGACAGCGCGGCGACTGTCTGAAGGAGAATCACCTCGACTTTCAGCCCCGCCGGGGCGAGCTTGGACACCAGCTCCTCAATCAAGGGTAGGGCAGCTTCTCCGGTCTTGGATCCATCCAGCGGCATGAGTATCCTTTCGTACATGGTTACCTCCTTATGATTGGAGCGTCTGCTGCTTGAGTCGCGCCAGCTTGTCCGTCAATGTGACGAGTTTCTGGCGTTCTTTTTCCACAACTTGAGGCGGGGCTTTGGACAGGAATTCGGAGCTATTTAGACGCGCATTGAGCCGGTCCAGCTCAGCCTGCGCGCCATCAATCTCTTTCTGGATGCGCTGCTTTTCGGCGGCAAGGTCAATCATACTAGCCATCGGAATAACTACCTCAGCGGCTTTAAGCACCGTGACGATGTTGTTTTCGCCTGGCGCTCCGGCAAGTCGCTTGTCAACCAGCACCAGCGGCTTCACCCGGGCAAGGTTCTGGATGGCTTCGACATAAGGCATGATGGCAGTTGCCAGCGCATCCGCGTAGACCTGCGCTGTAATCCAGCGCGCCGGTTCAACCCTGTACTGGGCGCGCACATTGCGGATGGCTCTGGTAATCTCGGTGACCGCTTCCATGACTTCTTCCGCTTCCGGGTCGATTGCCGCCGCATCCGCTTCGGGATAAGCGGCAATCATGATTGATTCCGGCAGCGGAAAAGCGATGTGCTTTTTCACGGTCTGCCAGAGCTCTTCGGTGATGAAGGGCATATAGGGATGGAGCAGGCGGAGTGCCGTCTCAAGAACGTAAAGCAGCACCGGCAGCGGCGACGGCTCCTGGCCCGCGGTAAGGCGCAGCTTCGCCAGCTCGATGTACCAATCGCAGTAATCGCCCCAGAGGAAATCGTGGATGTACCGCTGCGCTTCCCCGAACTGGAAATCGCCCATCAAACGGTTGACGCTCTCGATAGTGCGGTTCAGGCGGGAGAGAATCCAGCGGTCTTCCACGGGTCGATCCTTCATAGAAGGGCTGGCGAGAGACAGCTTTTCGCCGGGCGGGAAGCTGCGCATGACGAACCGGCTGGCGTTCCACAGCTTGTTGGCGAAGTTGCGGCTGGCTTCCAGCTTGTCAGCAGTGAGCTTGGTATCGTTCCCCGGCGAGGTGCCGGTTATCATGGTCAGGCGCAGGGCATCGGTGCCGTAGGTCTCCAGCGTGGTGATGGGGTTGATGACATTGCCCTTCACCTTGCTCATCTTCTCCCCGCGCTCGTCGCGGATAAGCCCGTGCAGATACACAGTTTTGAAGGGGATTTCGCCGGTATCTTCGATGCCCATCATAATCATGCGGGCGACCCAGAAAAAGAGGATGTCGTAGCCGGTCTCCATCACGGCGGTGGGGTAAAAGTAGCGGAAATCGGCGGTATACTCAGGCCAGCCCAGGGTGGAGTGGGGCCACAGCGCCGAGCTGAACCAGGTGTCCAGCACATCGGGCTCCTGCCTTATCTTCGCCGAGCCGCACTTGGAGCAGGTTTTCGGCTCGTCCACAGCGGCAGTCAGCGCGCCGCAGTCATCGCAGTACCAGACCGGTATCTGGTGCCCCCACCACAGCTGCCGACTGATGCACCAGTCGCGGATGTTCTCCATCCAGTTGAGGTAGACCTTGGTAAAGCGCTCCGGGATAATTTTGATACGTCCGTCCGTCACCGCCTTGATGGCCGGCTCGGCGAGGGGCTTAGTTTTTACGAACCACTGCTTGCTGGCAATCGGCTCGACAATCGTGCCGCAGCGCTGGCAGTGCCCTACCGAGTGGGAATACGGGTCGATTTTGACCAGTTGCCCGTCCCGCTCCAGGTCGGCGACAATCTGCTTGCGGCACTCGAAGCGCTCCAGACCTTGATACGGTCCGGCATTTTCATTCATCGTGGCATTGAGGTTGAGGATATTAACGAGGGGCAGATTATGCCGCTGGGCGACATCGAAGTCCACCGGGTCGTGGGCGGGGGTAATTTTGACCGCGCCGGTGCCGAAAGCGGGGTCGACGGCGTCATCGCCGATAACCGGGATAACATGATTGACGTAGGGCAAAATGACCTTCTTGCCGATGATGCCCGTGTATCTTTCGTCTTTGGGATTAACTGCAACGGCAGTATCGCCCAGGATGGTCTCGGGGCGAGTGGTCGCCACGGTAATGTAGCCCGATTTGTCTTCATAGGGATATTTCACGTACCACAGGTGCCCGCCCAAATCTTTATGCGTTACTTCGAGGTCGGAGAGGGCGGTAGCGCAGCGGGGGCACCAGTTGATGATACGCTCCCCGCGGTAAATCAAGCCCTTGTTATAGAGCCGCACGAAGGCGTGGCGCACGGCGCGGCTCGGCATTTCGTCCAGGGTGAACCGCTCCCGCGACCAATCGCAGGAGGCGCCCAGTCTCTGGTGCTGACGGGCGATGGTCTGGCGGCAGTCGGTCGCCCAGACCTTGATGCGCTTCATGAACTCTTCCTTGCCTATCTTGTGGCGGTCGACGCCCTCTTTGGCGAGCAGCCTTTCCAGCACCACCTGCGTGGCGATGCCGGCATGGTCGACGCCGGGCAGCCAGAGGCTCGGCTCGCCCATCATACGGTGCCAGCGAATCATGATGTCTTCCAGCGTGGCGGTCAGGGCGTGCCCCACGTGCAGCTCGCCGGTGACGTTGGGCGGCGGCATGATGATGACGAAGGGCTTTTTCTTCGGATCGATTTTAGGCGTGAAGTAGCCCTTGTCCAGCCAGAACTGGTACCATTTCTGTTCGACCTTGCCCGCCTCGTAGGCTTTGGGCATTTCATTTTGCATTTCCGGGGTCTGTGTCATGAGAACCTCTTTTCCATATTGTCATTGCGAGGAGCACCCCGCCGCCGTACAAGACTCTGGCGGGCAAGAGCGACGAAGCAATCTATATTTCTTTGCTGTAACCTCACCCTCTTAATCTCCCTCTCCTCAGAAAATTTATGGGGGAGAAGGAGAGAGAAATTTGAAGGGGCTGCGCCCCTCACAATTGCCGATTCCACGAAGGTAACTTTCCATTACTTTCAAAATAACTTTTACGCAATCGCTTTTCTTCAATAATGTGTTCGAAACACTCTTTCCAAGCAACATCTACCTTCGTTATATACCCTTGCGTTATTAATAGATTGTGAATTCTTTTTGTTGTTTCCCCACCAGCACCGCCAATATGGTTGTTAAAAAATCGCTGACAGAGGTTTTTAGTGCTCCCAATATAAAGTATTTCGTCTGTATCACGCAGTTTAAATAAGTACACGAACCCATAATCTCCAGATGGCGGTAAATGTTTAAGGGCAATTTCATCAAATGGAATCCACATCGCATTTAGCATTACGCTCAATCTACCTTCCCCACCAGCTTCCCCACCCTATCCAGAATCTGCTCCGCCACCTGGCGCTTGCTCATAAGAGGCAGTGCTTCGACTTTGCCGCTGCGGTCAAGCAGCGTCACCTTGTTGGTGTCCACATCAAAGCCGCTCTGCGGGTCGGTAATATCATTCGCCACAATCAAATCAAGATTCTTCTTCGCGAGCTTGGCTTTAGCGTTGGCGACGGTGTTTTCGCTTTCGGCGGCAAAACCCACTTTCACAAAATTGCCCTTCACCTCGCCCAGAATGTCCGGCGTGCGCACCAGCTCCAGCGTCAGCGAATCTTTGCTTTCCTTCTTAATCTTGCCCTTCGCCGCGGTCTTCGGCTGGTAATCCGCGACCGCCGCCGCCATGATGAGGGCATCCGCCTTTTTGACCGCCTTGTCCACCGCCTGCTTCATCTGGACCGCCGTCCGCACGTGGACGACCGTCATGCCGGCGGGGTCGGGTAAAGAAGTGGGTGCGGCAATCAGCGTGACGTCCGCTCCTCTGTCCCGGGCGGCTTCCGCCATCGCGTAGCCCATCTTGCCCGAGCTGCGGTTGCTGATATGCCTTACCGGGTCGAGCGGCTCCTGCGTGCCGCCCGCTGTGACCACGATGCGTTTGCTTTTGAAATCACCCCTGCCGCCCAGTACTTCATCCACTTTAGCGATGATGACCTCAAGCTCTGCCAGCCGGCCCTTGCCCATCTTGCCGGACGCCAGCCGACCGTAAGCCGGTTCGATGATTTTAAAGCCCCTGTCTTTCAGTTTTTCGATGTTCTCCTGCGTTACCGGATTAGAGTACATGTTATCGTTCATAGCGCAGGCGATAATCACGGGCGCTTTCGTCGCCAGCACCACGCTGGTCAGCATATTGTCCGCGATGCCGGTGGCAAACTTGGCGATGGTGTTCGCCGTCGCCGGGGCGACGAGCACCGCATCCGCCGCCTCGGAAAGGGCGATATGCTCCACGCTCCACTCGGAAGCCGGCTCGAACATATCGGTCACCACGGGCCGCCCCGTAATATTACGTAAAGTAAGCGAGGTGATGAACTTCGTGGCGGCATCGGTCATCACCACCTCGACGCGCGCCCCCGCCTGCGTCAGCTTGCTGGCAATCTCCGCAGCTTTGTATGCAGCGATGCCCCCGGTAATGCCCAGGACGATTGTTTTTCCTTTCAGCATACTTGCCTCCCCGGCTAAGGACGGTTCAGGTGATAGACGAGCCTCAGCCCCTCCAGAATCAGGTCCGGGTTGATATAATCGATGACAGATGTTTCATCCGCAATCAGGCGCACGTTGCCGCCCGTCGCCACGACCTTCGCCTTCTCCGGAAGCTCCTTCTGGATGCGATTGATAATACCTTCCACCAGTCCCACATAGCCGAAGATAATGCCGGACTGCATGGCGGCGATGGTATTGGAACCGATGGCGCGTTTGGGACGGGCCATTTCCACGCGGTAGAGCTGGGCGGCGCGTGTGGACAGGGCTTCGGCGGCGGTATAGATGCCCGGCGCAATCGCCCCGCCGATATAGTCGCCCTCCCGCGATACGGTATCAAAGGTAGTCGCCGTGCCCATATCGATAATAATGACCGGCGCGCCGTAAAGCTGGTGTGCGGCGGCGGCGTGCACGATACGGTCTGCGCCCACCTCTTTAGGATTGTCCATGCGGATGCGTACCCCCGTCTTGACGCCCGCCCCTACTATCAGCGGCGCGATTTTGAAATATCGTTCGCAAAGCTCGGTGAAGGTGGTCGTCAGCGGCGGCACGACACTGCACATGGAAATCGCGGTAACATCCGCCATCTCCATCCCCTGCATACGCAATAGATTCAACATGATGGCGGCGTACTCATCCGGCATACGATGGATATCGGTCTCCATCCCCCAGGTCGCCTTCAGTTTATCATCATGATAGACACCCGCTTTAACGTTGGTGTTGCCGATATCGAGAGCTAATAGCATATCGCCCCCTTCTGACGGGTCGCGCTTTTGACCTGCTTGATCGCTGCCGGCAGCGCCGGCAGCAGGTCGGAGGCAAGCATACCGGCATCGCCGAAATTCTGCCGGACAATTTCGCCCGCCAGACCGTGCAGATAAACGCCCAGTGCGGCGGCATCAAAAGCAGATAGTCCCTGAGCCCGCAGCCCTGCGATTGCCCCGCAGAGCACATCGCCTGTTCCCGCTGACGCCAGCCCCGGATTGGCGAACGGGCTGACTCGCAGTTGACCGTCAGGAGCGGCAATCACGGTATATGCCCCCTTAAGCACGACCACATTGCGCCAGTCCTGCGCCGCTTTAAGCGCCGTACCAAACCGGTCCGATTGTATCTCTTCGACAGATTTTCCGGAAAGACGCGCCATCTCGCCGGGGTGCGGGGTGATAATTGTCTCATCCGGCAGATTTTGCCACCATCTAGAAATCTGCGCCAGGATATTCAGCCCATCCGCATCGATGATCATCGGCGGCAAAGACTTGCGGCGCAGCAGGCTTTTCACGAACCGGCTGACATCCATACCCTGTCCCAGTCCGCAGCCGAGCAGTAGCACATCATACTGTTTCAGTTCTTCACCAACCGTTTCCGCCGCCTCGGCATCGATTATCCCTGCCTCTTTTTCGGGTAATGGCAAATAGATGGCCTCGGTCAGTTTGGCAGCCAGAACCGCCTGTAGACTTTTTGCCACCGCCAGCGTGACCAGTCCGGCGCCCGCGCGCATCGCGCCCGAGCAGGCGAGATAAGCCGCCCCGATGTAATTATTGGAACCCGCTACCGCCAGCACCTTCCCGAAGCTGCCCTTGTTGGCGCCGAGAGGCCGCGGTGGTAATGCGCTCCTTACCCGGTTGCGGGTGAGCAGTTCCGTATTGATATCCTGAGCTAAACTAGCCGGGATGCCGATGTCCGCGATAGTCAGCCGCCCCACCCTTTCCGCTCCGGGGAAAAGAAAGAGTCCCGGCTTGGGGAAGCCCAGCGTTACGGTATCATCCGCATAAGGGGCGGCGGGGTCGATGGCGCCGGTATCGGCGTCCAGTCCCGAGGGCAAATCAATCGCAATCACCCGCAGCCCTTCTTCCCGATGGCGGGCATCATTGACCTTCTCCAGCGCCTGCTTGATGACGCCGTCAACGGGTCTTATTTTGCCCGTACCGAAGAGGGCATCCACGACACAGTGCGCCGTCGCAAGCACTTTCTCAAATTCGGCAAGGTTTGCGTCCTGCGCTGCTTCGATGCAATGAATACCGCGCTGTTTCACCTGTTCCAGGTTGCTATCGTTCTGGCGCGGAGCGGCGAGCCACAGGCTGACCTCGGCACCCCAATCATGGAGGTGCCGCGCCGCCACCAGTCCATCACCGCCGTTGTTGCCCGGTCCGATGAGGAAGAGAATGTGCTGTTTGACGATGTACTTGAGGTTTTGGCGCACCTCTTCCGCCACCGCTTTACCGGCGTTTTCCATGAGCACGGTGGTGGGCAAGCCCGTTTTACCGCACTCCTGCTCGATGCGGCGCATCTCTTCAGCCGTTACGATTTTCATAGCTTCGTTTCCCGAGCCAAGTTTACTGACTCTAAGTGTATCAGCAAGCCACGTAGTGGTCAAGATGGGCTGCGGGCATTTTCGCAAAGGCAGGAAAGCCACCCGGCTTATCGCAGCTTCTTCGCCATGTAGTCGCCCAGGGACACGTAGCCGGACTCGCGGTAATATTCCTTAGCTCCCACGCCGCTTAAGACCAGTACCTGTTTACTTCCGGACTCCGCGGCAATCCGCTCCGCTTCCGCCAGCAGCGCTTTGCCGAGGCCCTTGTGCTGGGCGGCTTCGCGCTTTTGTTCGCTGAGCGGCACTTCGGGACCGAAGACGTGCAACTCCCGGATGATAGCGCAAACGCCGCTTTCTTTCAGTACCGGTATCGAAGTATTTTGCAGGCGCAGGCGCAGCAGTCCGAACAGGGTCTCCTTTTCATCCTCGAAGGAAAGAAGGATTTCTTTACCGCCGGAAGCTTCGTAGTCCAGCCTGACCAGTCGCGGCTCGCCGACTTCGTAACCCCGGCTCAGGCGGTGCCCGTACTCCCGGCAGCGGATGCACTGGCACTCCGTGCCATCCTGCTGCATGCGCTCGCGGACGGGGACCCTTATTGAATCTTTACACCCCGCTACAATGAACTTTGAAGGAATATCGCGCAGGACACGGGCGATGCGCACGTATTTCGGCACGGTTGCCTTGATGCGAGCGACCAGCGCCACCATGTCCGCCTCATCGTAGGGCTGGAACCTGCCCGTGCGCCACCATTGCTCCAACTCGGTGCCCTCGACGACCATTGTGGGGTAGAGCTTCAGCCCATCCGGGCGGAAATCAGCATCAGAGAACAGTCTCTGGAATAATTCAAAGTCGCGCTCCAAAGTCATGCCGGGCAGTCCCGGCATCCAGTGGTGATACACCTTAAAGCCATGCTCCCTGAGCCGGCGGGTGGCAGTAATCACATCGCTGACGGTATGCCCGCGCCGCACCAGTTTATAAATCTCGTCATCCAGTGTCTGCACTCCCAGCTCGACGCGCGTCGCGCCGAATGCCAGCATCCGCTCGATTTCCGTTTCACCGCACCAGTCGGGGCGCGTCTCGATGCACAGCCCGGTGCAGCGGTGCTGCGCCGTCTCGTTGCGCTGCTTCGCTTCTTCCAGCGTGGCGGAATCGGCCCCGTTCAAGCCGTCGTAGCAGTCCTTGATGAACTGATTTTGATAATCGACCGGATAAGCGAGAAAGGTGCCACCCATGATAATCAGCTCGATTTTGTCGGTGGGGTGCCCCATCTCGCTGAGCATCCGCAAACGCACCTGCACCTGCTTTTTTGCATCATAATCGCACCGGCGTGCGCGCAGCACCGCAGGCGATTCGGGAGTGTAGCTCTGCGGGGTCACGGCGAAGGTGGGACAGTAGAGGCATTTGCCCGGGCAGGGCAGCGGCGCGGTCATCACCGCCACCGGCGTCACTCCGGAGATTGTCCTGGCTAACTTCTTCATGTTATGCTTCTATCAAGACACCAGTTCCAGTTTAACAGAGATTATGGAAACAGTAAAAAACGCTTTCGATAAGATTGCGCCCGCCTGGTATAACTACCGGCACCACACCATCTTCCGCAGGGAGCTGGAGGACCTGGCACGGCGCTGGCGGAGCGGCAGGCTGCTCAACGCGGGCTGCGGGCACGGCGCCGATTTTTTGCCTTTCAAAGACACCTTCGAGCTTTACGGCGCGGACTTTTCCGGCGAAATACTGAAATACGCGCGGAAATACGCCGAGAAATATCATTTCAAGGTCGAGCTGGCGCAGACGGATATACGGAAATTACCCTTCCCTGATGATAGCTTTGACTCGGCGATTGCGGTGGCGACCTATCACCACCTGAAACCCGACGAACAACCGGAAGCCCTGCGGGAGCTCCGGCGGGTGCTCAAGCCCGGCGGCGAAGCGTTTATCACCGTGTGGAACTGGCACCAGCCGCGCTTCTGGACGAAGGGCAAAGAGGTGATGGTGCCCTGGCACACCAAAGAAGAAACCATTTACCGCTACTATTATCTCTTTTCCTATGGCGAGATGGAGAAGCTGGCAAAGCAGGCGGGTTTTACAATTATAAAATCTTTCCCGGAAAGCCAGTATAGACTGCCGGTCAAGTGGTTCTCCAGAAATATTTGCCTGCTGGTGAGGAAGGGATAATTCACACCTTGACATCGGATTTCTGAATCGTTACTCTCCAGTCTATTGAATCCAATTCCTGAGACTCGAATTCATGTGAAAAAATGATGTTCCCTGTCTGGTCTCTGGCTTTTACAGGATATTTATTATTAGAAGTATTGAATACGATGATGCCGTTTCTAGTACTCTTCCCCGGCTTGATGATACCTATACGCTTTTCTCTTATGTAGATTGTGAGTGGTTGGTCTGTCAGATTGCTCACCAAAATAGGGGCGTAGTCACTGTAGTACATATTTTTTAGCCCAAAGTAACTAGCAAATACTACCATTACTAATAATACTATCGGATATATGAGATATATGAATGGGTAGATATGCTCTATCCAAATTCCAACGACCTGTTGTTCTATTCCTAATCCGGAAATTTGGAAAACGCTGATCAATAGACTAAATGCAGATTTAAAGGCAATGAATGCAAACGTCACTCGTATAACTCTGTTTAGATTCCTGTCGCGCCATGATGGATTAGGGGTATATTTACCCGTTTTTCTGCGCCGTCTCTCTAGCTCCCACTTGCTCAGTCGTGGATAAAAGATGGCTAATACGCTCCAACCGACAAACCATAGAGAAGACCATATGATGTTAAGCATATGTTTTACAGCTTCAATTTCAGTTAATGCGCTTCACCAATATAGCACTGGCAATCTTTACTGTCCAGTATTACTCTCTTACTTTCCCTTTTTCTTGCCAATCCCTCTCCCAATGCGCTATATTGTCCTCAAAGTTAAAATTAAAGGAGGTACGTCATGGCGAACAAACCGGTATTGCTTTTTGTAGCAACCGAATGCCCGCCGGCAATTGAAGCCAAATTCAACAAGTGGTATGACGAAGTGCACATCCCGTTGCTGATGAAGTACAAGGGAGTCAAGCGGGTGCGGCGCGGCAGGCTGACCAAAGAAGATGCCGCACTGGCGCCGTATCTTGCCATCTACGAGTTTGATAGCGAAGCGGACTACGAAGGCTTCATGAAGAGTCCGGAGCGCTCCGTTGCCATGAAAGATATGGAAGACACTTTTCAAGATGTTAAATTCACCATCAAATGGCGCACAATTTACGAAGTAACCAAGGATTTTAAGAGGTGAGCTATGCCGTTCATCACTGTTGATATGTATGAAGGACGAACCATCGAACAGAAAAGGCAGCTCGTCAAAGACCTGACGGAAGCCACGATGAAGCTGGGCGTGCCTGCCAGCGCGGTGCAAATCCTCATCAGGGACGTACCGAAGCACAACTGGGCGAACGCCGGCAAATTGGCTTCCGAAGGATGACTAAAATCCCCCTTCAATTCCCCCTTTTACAAAGGGGGAGAGACATCATAGCTTCTCCCCTTGGAAAGGGGAGATAGAAGAGGAATTTCGGCCAAACAAAAAGAGGGGTTTTTAAACCCCTCTTAACACTAATTCTAATCGGTAATCTATCGGCGGCTGCCCGCCAGTGCCAGATCCCCTTCCCGGTGATAGGATTTGCCCATGGTTTCCAGGTAAAGCCGGGCGGCGCTGACGCGCAGGTGTTTATCATTGTATTCGGTATCTGCTTTAAGCTTACTGTACATACTGTTCAGGTGGTGTTCCACCGTCTTAATATCAATGAATAATGTCTGTGCGATAGCGGCGTTGGTGTAGCCCTGCGCCAGCAGGCTGAGGATTTCCATCTCGCGCGAGGTGAGCTGCTTGAGGAAAGGACATTCCGGTTTGCCGGCGAACATGAAGGCGGCGAGCTGCGGGTCCAGGATGACCTGCCCCTGCCGCACCGCCATAATCGTCCGGAAAAGCTGTTCCACCTGGTCCAGGGACTGTTTCAGGAAGAGCGCCATGCCGCCTTCGCCTTTGAGCGCGAGCCGGCGCAGCATCTCAATATCCTGTGCGCTGTAATGCATCAGGAGCAGGATGATGCCTACCCTGGGACTGGTGGTGCGGATTTGCTCCAGCACCTCTACGGCATCTGTTTCTAATCTCTTGGTGCTCAAGAGAAGTACATCCGGGTTAAGCCCGGCGACTGATTTCTTTAAACTATCTACATCGTGATTACTGGCTACCTCAAGGAGTTCCACGGAAGGCCGGGTCGGCAGCACGGTACGATAGACCTCACGATAAATCTCCTGTTCTTCCATCACGTAAATCCTGACCGCATCTGTTTTCGTTTGTTTCATAGACTCACAACTCTCATGTAAAATATTAACCATTTACATATTTTAATATAGATTTTATATCCTTAAGATAAAGATACGAATAAAAAATTATAAACATAACATAAAGTTTTTATTAATATTCCACCATTCCGTTGTTTTCGCCAGAGTTCAGTTCCTTCCCTCATTTTGGTCCTTGCTCTTTGGCGAGTCCTTAGCCTGTAAGTACCAACTGACAGACCCGCAAGCAGTACTTTTTCGCCATTAGGCAAAAGACGATTTGATTTTGGCATGGTTTTCCCCCGCTGACAATAGGGATTACCCCCCAAATAGGACTGGTATTCCAATTACTTTAGTACTGGGAGGTACACCTGATGATATTTGAGAAATAGTATTCACCAAGATTGGGGGTGGTTTGGTAGCCCCTTCACAGGCGCAAGAGTAAATTAGAAATGTCCATTTGTATTCAGGAGGGACAGTGATGCTTACATGGATAAAAAGGTTGCAGGGTAATCAACGCGGCATCACCGGGCTCGAAACCGCTATCATCCTCATTGCTTTCGTGATAGTGGCTTCGGTCTTTGCCTATGTCGTGCTTTCCGCCGGTCTGTTCTCGGCACAGAAGGCCAAAGAGGCAGTCTATGCCGGTCTGGAAGAGACGCGGAGCACCATCGAGCTCAAGGGCGATATTATCGCTAAGATGGTGAACGGAGAGATTACCGAAGTCTATTTGACGGTAGGCGGACGCCCGGGTAACGAGCCGGTCGATTTCACGGATACCACCAATGGTACTAATAAGGTAGTCATCTCTTTCCAGGATGAGACCCAGAGGCTCTCCACGGTGAACTGGACGCTCCAGAAGTTGAACACCTCCAATGTAGACAATCTCCTCGACCAGAACGAGCTTTTCCAGATTACCGTCGATCTCTCCAGTACCGATAACGTCGGCGCTTACCATCGTTTCACCCTGGAAATCAAACCACCGGTCGGTGCGGTGCTTCCCATTGAACGCACGGTCCCCGCGCGCATCAGCGAGTTCGTGAACCTTCATTAGCGGGGAAACTGAATGAATAATTTGCCGCAATTAACAATCTGTCGAGGCATAAAAGGAGGTGGTCGCCCGATATAGATAAAGGAAATGAGGAACCACAGGTCTCCACAATCCTGACTAAGCAACCAGAAAGAATCCAAGGAGGAAGAATGTTAAACAAACTATTCAGGACTATAAAAAAGGACGAAAAAGGCATAACCGGCCTTGAGACCGCCATTATCCTGATTGCCTTTGTCGTCGTGGCGGCAGTGTTCGCCTACACCGCGTTATCCGCCGGTCTCTTCTCGACCCAGAAGAGTTCCGAGGCGGTCTACGCCGGCCTCAAGGAAGCCCAGAGCACGCTGGAACTCAAGGGTTCCGTCGTGGCTACCGCCGGAACGACCGGCGCCAGCGGCACCATCAAGCAGATTAGCTTCGTTCTGTCCAACGTGCTGCACGGGGAATCCATTGACTTCACCGCGCCTTCGGCAGCTACCGATAACAGCGGCCTCGCCGCCTCGGACAGCGCCAACGTGGTGGTCATCTCCTACATTGACGAAGCACAGCGCAAAGACGACCTTTACTGGACGGTTACCAAGCTGGGGAAAGACGATGGCGATGACCTGCTCGAAGATGGGGAAAAATTCCAGGTTATCATCGGCGATGCCACCACCGGTGAAGGCGGCGGCAACCTGCTCGATGCCCTCGCCACGGACCTGGGACCGAACAAGAAATTCACCCTGGAAGTGAAACCTGCCATCGGCTCGGTCCTGATTATCGAACGCACCACTCCCGCTTACATCGATAATATCATGAACCTGCGCTAGTCAGCCCATGAAATTCGAGCGAAACCTAAAAAAGAATTTGGAGGAAAAACAAAACATGAATAGACTTTTTAGAATGCATCGCGGGCAGAAGGGTATCACCGGTCTGGAGACCGCTATCATCCTGATTGCCTTTGTCGTCGTGGCGGCAGTGTTCGCCTACACCGCACTATCCGCCGGCTTATTCTCGACCCAGAAGAGCTCCGAGGCGGTCTATGCCGGCCTCAAGGAAGCCCAGAGCACCCTCGAACTACGCGGCTCCGTAATCGCCACCGCCAATACCACCGGCGCCGACGGCACCATCAAGCAGATAACCTTCACCGTCGCTAACGTACTGCATGGCGAAGCTATCGACTTCACGATACCTTCGGTTCCTGCTTCCGCCACCGGCCTGGCTAATGCCACCAGCAACAACGTGGTAGTTATCTCCTACATCGATCAGTACCAGAGAGTGGATGACCTTTACTGGACGGTTACCAAGCTGGGGAAAGATGATGGCGATGACCTGCTCGAAGACCAGGAAAAGTTCCAGATTACCGTCGGTGCTGACACCGCCGGAGCCGGCGCGGGCAACCTGATTGATGCCCTCACCAACACTGACCTGGGACCCAACACCAAGTTCTCCATCGAGGTTCGGCCGCCCGTTGGCGCGGTACTCGTTATTGAGCGCACCACCCCGCCGAGAATCGATACCATCATGAACCTGCGCTAACATTTTTTGAAGGGGTGGGGGCGATGCAACTGCCCCCACCCCACTTCCACCCGTCTGTGGGTTGTTGCAAGGTCACCCGCTGTCCGTAAGCTGTGGAAGAGATAGGATTGGCACCAGTCGAGGTGATTGCCCACGAGGAGTAACGGAGGGCTTTAGTGGAAAAAGCCATAACTACAGCTTTACTCATCATAGCGGGAGTGGTTTGTATGATATTTGTTTTCAACAGCGTCTACCCGATGGTCAATCGCTCCAGCCATGCCATGGTGAGCATGGCTGAAACCATTGATGACCGGATGAAAAGCCGCATCAACATCGTACATGCCGCCAGTCCCTCCGACCGTAAGACGGTTTACATCTGGGTCAAGAACGTGGGCGCCTCGCGCATCTTGGATATCGAGCATACGGATGTTTTTTTCGGGCTGGAGACCAACTTCGCCCGCATCCCTTATACCGGTGACGCCGCCGGCGAGTACCCTCAGTGGGCATATAGCATTGAAAATGATACCGAATGGAAAGCCAGTGCCACGGTGAAAATCACGATTACCTACAGCGCCGCCCAGAGCACCGGCACCTATTACATTAAAATTATTATCCCGAACGGCATCGAAGACGAGTATTTCTTCAGCATGTAACGGAGTGAGTCATGGAGACGGCGATAGTCTCTTTAATCTGTATAGCGTTAGTGGTCTTCGGGGGGATGACGATGTCCCAGGGCTTCCTCACATCCGTGGACAGCACCACGGTGAGCCTGAAGGAAATAGGTCAGGCTAATGAAGATATCATGCGGACGCAGCTTTCGCTGGACTCGGCTGATCCCGGCGTTGGCGGCGCGTCTTTTTACGTGACACTGAATAATGCCGGCCAGACCAAACTGTCCAACTTCAGCAAGTGGGATGTCATTGTCCAGTATTATGATGATGCCGCCATACTTCGTACCGCCTGGCTACCGTATACTGCGGTGAATCCGCCGGGCGATAACGAATGGACGGTGCAGTGGATTTATTACGGCAGCGAACCGGAAACATTTGAGCCCGGTATCTTCAATCCCGGCGAGCGCATGAAAATCCGCGCCGATGTTAATCCTGAGATTGGAGACAATACCACGAACATGGTTGTGATTGCCACGCCGCAAGGCGTATCTTATTCCATCCAGTTTGGGGGTCCATAAAAGGAAAGGCGTTAATGCTGGAAGGATTGACCAAAAAACTGAATAGCTTCATCGAGCCGCTGCGCAAGAACCAGCGTAAGAACATGATGAGCTTCGATTTGCTCTATCAGCTCTCTTACATGTCAGTCATCGCGGCAGGCGGGGTACCGCGCGCCCAGATATTTGAACGCGCCGCCAAGCTTCCCTGCACCGCGGCAGATTATTTCAACCGCATTGAGCTTGCCTCCAAGCGGCTCAAGTATGACTATGCGCAAGCTTGCCGGCTGGTCGGGGAATCCGCCGAAGACGAGTCTATCAAAGCCCTGCTGCTGCGTTTTTCCAGCTCGCTTATCTCCGGTGAGCCGGAAGCGGAATTCCTGGCGCGGGAGGCGGAAGCGCAGGCGGATAACTATGACAATGAATACGGGCGCAACCTGGAAGCCATGAAAATGTGGACCGATGCCTATGTTTCCCTCATTCTATCCGCCGTATTGGTCATCATCATCGGCATTGTTTCCACCATGATCTGGCGGATTGAAACCGGCTTGATTATTGCCATGGCGTTCATCGCTATCATGACCACCGCTACGGGCGTCTGGCTGATTTATGTGGTATCGCCCAAAGAGACCATGGTATTAAGTTGGGCTGGCTCGCGCGAACAACAAATCGCCCGGAGATTGCTGCGCTATACCCTGCCGCTGGCGGTAATTTTCGGCCTCGGGTTGCTGATATTGAAGATTAATATGGGCTGGGCACTTCTTGCCGCGGCGGCGCTGGTCTTCCCGGTGGGCTTCGTGATGACTGCCGACGACCAGAAGGTAACCCGGCGGGACAGCGAAGTAGGCACCTTTTTGCGGTCACTGGGCGGCGTCTGCGCCGCGCTGGGCA
Source organism: Dehalococcoidales bacterium (assembly GCA_028712355.1). Taxonomy (GTDB): domain Bacteria; phylum Chloroflexota; class Dehalococcoidia; order Dehalococcoidales; family RBG-16-60-22; genus JAQTQH01. The sequence continues at coordinate 4,548 of JAQTQH010000028.1, read as the reverse complement.
CCACGGTAAACTCAGCCCTTAACCGGTTAGACCTGGACTCCATCAATAACCTGCGGGTCGCGGTCAAGGCGCTGCGCACGAGGCTCGTCGCCGGCATCAAGTCCCGGCTCTGCTGGAGCCGCTTCATCGATGAGACCGGCAGCGAATTGACCAACCGCAGCGTAGGCATGTTCTATGACGCCATTGATATGGGCGGGTCGGCAGGAGCAGCAGGTTACCAGGCTTCCCTTTACGCCAGCAAAATCGCCCTGCTACGCGCCAGGCGCAAGACCGTCGCCGGACCTTTCCGCTGGCTGTGCATAGCGATGCACGGCTCTGTGGTAGTGCTGCTGATTTTCGTAAGTGAAGTTATCATGGCTTTCGCCGGCATGGTCTCCCAGGCTCAACAATCTTTGCCACGGGTATCCGGTGCGCCATCCATGGGCTCTTTGACCAGCTTCAATCTCTCCGGACTGGAAGTAATGCATTCCCTGGTCATACCCCTCGTCCTGATATTCACTGTTGCCAATGCGATTGCCCCCATGCTCGCCGATGGCGGAAGTAAGTTCAAAATATTCTTCAATCTGGGAGTAACTGCCGCCATTTCCGGGCTGAGTATAGTGGTCCTGCCCACGGTAGCCAAGGCGTTGTTCTTATCGGCAGAAATGTGAGGTGGAAAAGATGACTAGCGAAGAAAGAATCAAGGCACTCGAAGAAGAATTCCAGCAGGCCAAGGAAGACATACGGCAAATCCTGATGGATATCCGTACTTACTTGATGGAAGCGCAGAGCCCCATCCCTAATGACCTGGAAAGGGCGGAGGCGCGGGCAGAAGCTTCCGCTAAAGCCGCTGATGACAAGGGAGGTAAAGCCTAATGGAAATTGATGAAAGAATCGCCACCATGGAAGAAGAGTTCAAGCTCATCAAAGGAGAACTGAAGCAGACACTGGCCAGTGTCCGTGAATACCTGATGGAAACCGGCCTGCCTGATTCAGAATATTCCACAATTCTGGCGGCCATGGCGGGAGGTGTCGAAAGTCAGAAGATAGAGATGAGAGGCGACTTTGCCATGCCCAAGAAGCCGGAGCCCGAAGAGGAAGAGGAAATCGTCGAGGAGCTTGAGGAGACCCCGGAGGAAGAAACAAAGTCGGCGGCAGACTCTGCAGATACCGCTGATACGGAAGATGCGGACGAATCGGACGAGACGTCAGACGTGGTGGAAGATATGGAAGATGCCGGCGACATGGAAGAAATCGCAACCGAAGGTTCTGATGGAACCGAAGAATTCGAACAAGCCGAAACCGCCGGCGCTGAAATGGCCGATGAAATTGGCGGGACACTTTCACAGGAGGAACCGATGGCTGAGGGACTGATGATGGAACCGCAAACAGAGTATGGCAGGATGGTCAGGACAACCGTTCAGGAGACACCGCGGGTCAACCTGCTGGCGAACTTGATTCACTGGGTGACGAACGCCCGCAAAGAGATAGGAATGGAACAGCTGCCCACTTTCCTGGAAGTCTACGGTCTCTGCGGCCACCTTACGCCGGAATTAAAAGAGGTCATCATGCGCCTGTCCGATGTAGCGCAGCCGCCGACGGAGGAAACGGGCGCCGCAGATGTCTGGAGCCGCCTGCTCCTGGAACTGCACGGAATCCTGACCGGCGCGGACGCCCCGGCGCATCCGGTGCGGCCATCATGGAATGATATCAAGACCGCAGAAGCCGCGAGCGAAGCGGCAGCAAAAGCAGCGACTGAAGAACCTGAAGAGGAACCACTTCAGCTCAAGCTGGTGATGAAAGATAGCAAGGGCAACGACCGGGAGTTCTCCCTTAATCTTGCCCCCGCCACAGAGGGCAAGAAACTGCAGACCGCCCGTAAATAGAATATTTCCCAAGGTGAAAAAGGAGCGATGTTATGGGGGAACCTAAAGTCAAAAGAGAAGTTATCTGTACCGGCGTATCGGAGGTGGATGAGCGGCTGGGTGGCGGTATTCCGGTCGGTTCACTGTCCCTGGTGGAAGGACATTCTGATTCCGGCAAGAGCGTGCTCTGCCAGCACTTGAGCTATGGTACGCTGTCCAACGGGGAAACCTCCGTAGCGTATTACACCACGGAAAACAGCATCCGCAGCTTGATTACCCAGATGGACTCTCTTTCCATGTACACCATGGACCATTTCCTGGCAGACCATTTCCGGATATACCCACTGATTTTCCGTAACAATACCCATGACGGTAAAAAACCCTTCGTGGTGCTGACGCATCATTTTTCAAGGTTGCCCAAGCAGTTCAAGCTGATTATCGTAGATTCGATTACCATCCTGGTGGCGCACAGCAACCCAGTATCGATTATCGATTTCTTCTCGCAGTGCAAGCAGCTTTGCGACGAAGACCGTTCGATTATCGTCGTTTCGCACTCATACGCCTTTGAAGAAGACATGCTGGCGCGGACCCGTTCGCTTTGCGATGCCCGCTTCCGCCTCCGCCTGGAGCAGATTGGCGACCGCATGGTCAAGCTGATGGAAGTCCTCAAGGTGCGCGGTGCCGACCGTCCTACCGGAGATGTGGTGAGCTTTGATATTGAGCCTAAGGTGGGGATGCGCATCATCCCGCTCGCTAAAGCCAGAGTTTAGGAGGGTACGTGATTCAGTTACCCTTTGAATTCAAATCCTGCCCCCAGGAATGCGGCAAGGTCTGCGGCACTGACGTCGACCGGTGTCCGACGTATAAGAAGCTGCCTCCGCCGCTGCAGGAAGTGTGTAAGAAAAGCCCGCACCTGCTGAACTACCTGCATGCCTTCCCGATGGACAATCTGGGGATACCGGAATACTACGCCAAGGTCGGCCGAAATCTCAAGGGTAAAAAGAATCCCAATCTCATCTACCCGGCGGGTACCGATGTCTTCATTCATATCCTGGCGAATCCGGAAGATGTCCGCGACCATTATATCGCGGTGGAACCGAGCCTGACAGACGCACAGGACAGCTTCCTCGACGAGATTGAGGGGCGACTGGCGGACTACGTGGAAGAACTGGAAGGTATTACCGATCCCGCGAAACGGCTGGAAGTAGTCATGTCCATCGTGGACAAGGTAGTCGTGGTGAAAAACACAAACCCGGTGAAAGCGGGCAAAAAGAACGGTAAGTTCAGCCTGCTGAGCAGCGGTAAAGAAAAATTGGCCATCACGCCGGTGCAGTTCGCCAGCCTGCGTTACCTGCTCCGGCGCAAACTGGAGGGCCTGGGGCTGCTGCAGCCGCTTATCGATGACCCCAATATCGAAGATATTTCCTGCTCCGGACTGGGCAACATCTTCGTGGAACACAAGCTCTTCGGCGGATTGCGGACGAGCATCTGCTTCGATGACCACCCCGAGCTGGACAAGTTCGTTATCCAGCTTGCCGAGGGTATCAAGCACCCCGTCACCTTCCGCGAACCCTGCGTCGACGCCACGCTGCCGGATGGCTCACGTATCAACATCGTCTACGGCACAGATGTTTCCAAAAGGGGCAGCAACTTTACCATTCGTAAATTTTCCGGCACGCCCATCAGCATTCTGGAGCTTGCCGGGTTCGGGACGCTCAACTACGAAATGGCGGCTTACCTTTCCATTATTCTTCAGGAAGGGATGAACGTCTGGGTTTCCGGAGAAACCGCCTCGGGTAAAACGACCCTGCTCAATGCCCTCACCACCTTCATCGCTCCGGAAGCCAAGATAGTGAGCATCGAAGACACCCCGGAAGTTCAGGTTCCGCATCACAACTGGATTCGCGGCGTAACCCGCGGCTCGGCGAAGAACTCGGAAGCCTCCGAGGTCTCCATGTTTGACCTGCTCAAAGCTGCCCTGCGGCAGAGACCCAATCTCATCATCGTGGGCGAAATCCGTGGCGCGGAGGGCGCCATCGCCTTCCAGGCAATGCAAACGGGACATGCCTGCATGAGCACCTTCCACGCCGCCTCGGTCGCCAAGCTCATCCAGCGTGTCACCGGCAATCCTATCAACGTACCCAAAACCTACGTTGATAACCTTAATGTGGTAGTCATCTGCCAGCAGGTGCGCCTGCCGAGCGGATCGCTGGCGCGCCGTATTACCAGCATCAATGAAATTGTGAGCTATGATTCGGTATCCGATTCGTTTTCTTTCATCGAGGTATTCAACTGGGACCCGCAGACAGACACCTTTAACTTCCGCGGCTACCAGAACTCCTATCTGCTGGAGTACAAGATTGCCCCGCGGCGCGGTCTCCCGCACGAAAAGCGGCGTGATATTTACAAGGTGCTCAAACAGCGGTCAGACGTCTTAAAGCGCATTACCGAGCAGAAAAAGACTAACTTTTATGAGGTGTATGCCATTCTATCCAAAGCAAGCCGGGACGGATTATTCCGCTAATCACGCGTCCGGAGACGGCAGTAAAGGGGGTATGTCATGTTTTTAAAAATGCATCGTTCCAAGGAGAAAGAAGTCCCGCCGGTCGCCACGGTGGAGGACAGCGCGGAACTGAAAGCCAAAAAGATTGAAAACCTGGAAGAACTGGTGACCCAGCGGACCATGGGATTAAAGGAAGCACAG
>JAQTQH010000027.1 GCA_028712355.1 Dehalococcoidales bacterium | reverse complement strand
TACACTAACTTCGAGTTTCATGGGCGCTGCTCCTTTATTGTTGTTTTATCTCTCAATAAAACCTTGAAGGAAAGCGCCCTCTTTTTCAACCCCTCCTACATTTCACACAATAAATGTTACACTACCACAGCCGATGAGTACCTGCAAGGGTGGTTGATGCACTATAACTACTTCCGCAATCACGAATCACTAAATGACCGCACGCCTGCTCAGGTAGCAGGCGTGCGGTCCCCTTATGCTAACTGGCTGGATGTCGTGAAGGCACAGCAGGTAAGGCTAGCAGTACCTAAAACCGTATCTAAAACACTTGTGATACCCGCACGTTTACCAAGAGTTACAACCAAGCGAACAACTAATCCGCACAGGAAACCACCTACAGGTGGTTTATACATGGGTAAACAGGGACAAATGAGCAGGCACTATTTCAAGGGGGCTAGAAGGGTAAGATGATGGATTTATTGGGTTATCAAGACCCGATGTCGCTTTTTCTACTAATAGCCGTGTCCGTGATATTATTTGTGTATTTGTTTGAAAGCACCTGTAAAAAACTTTTAATTGGCTTTCTGTCTTTGTTTAAGTCTGTATTTTCGCAAAGTAATAATAAAGAAAAGCAAAGCGAGCCAGACACCATGACTCCACCAAGATATGAAATAAATAATCTGAAAATAAACGATGACCAGCGAAATAAAAGCCCCGATAGCTTTCCAGAACCAAGAGGTATATTCACGGATACTTTCAAACATCACGGATGTGAGGAAGAAAAAGAGAAAGCCAAAACCCATAAAGAAAAGCCATCGCAAATAAGGGGCTTCGGTGATAGCTCTATCTATTTGTTTAAAAGCGAGGCTAAATACTCCAATCAGGACAACCAGAGTAAGCAGCTTCACAAAAGTACTATTGCTCATCTAAACGGAATTATAGGGGGCTCAAATAATGAAGTCAACCCCCACCGAGAAGAACCAACAGCTATAACCTCTTGCGAAGAACGGTCATTTGAGGTATACTTAAGCGAAATTTTTGATTGGCTGGGAGGAGGTTTTCATGGAACAAGTCAGTTTCCCCAAATGTCTCAAATGCAACGCCGGCGACCTGGTACCGTTGTCCGATTTCGGCAGCCAGGGAGCAACCATACATTACAAAGCATGGGTCTGCACCAATCCTGAATGCGGTTTCAACCTGAAAATCAGGAACGGTGATGTGTATATTAACGAACCGATTATGAACGGCGTTCACAATACCCGCATCCGCCAGAGCGCCGTATAACACCCCCGCCAGGGGAATACGGAGGACGAAAGCGCTTCCTCAACTGGTACGCCTCAGCGAGGTAGCACTGGACTTCCTGTTTCCGCAGTGGTGCATCGGTTGTGGGCGGGGAGGCGATGTTCTTTGCCAGTCGTGCCGCCGGTCTCTGCTGCCGATCCTGTCGCCGGTGTGTCCCCGCTGTGGTCTCCCGCAGTCCCATACCCGTTTGTGTACCAACTGCGCCGAATGGCAGGCTGCAATTGACGGCATCCGCTCCCCTTACCAGTTCGCTGGCACGATGCGGGAAGCCATCCACCAGCTCAAGTACCGAAACATCCGGATACTGGCGGCGCCGTTAGCTGAAATGTTGCAGGATTATCTGAAAAACGAGCCGTTACCGGCGGAGGTAATCGTCCCGGTACCTTTGCACCCGCAGCGCTTGCGGGAGCGGGGTTATAACCAGGCGCAACTGCTGGCTCAGAAGCTGGGCAGGCTTGCCGGCCTGCCGATAATGGATAACGGTCTCAGCCGTGCCCATTACACGGTCCCCCAGGCACGGACCGGCAACATCGCTGAACGGCGCAGCAACGTTTCCGGAGCATTCCGCTGCTTGAACGATAAGATTAACGGCAGAACGGTGCTGCTCATTGATGATGTCGCGACAACCGGCGCAACCCTGAATGCCTGCGCCGCGGCGCTCAAAGCTGCCGGGGCAGTTTCGGTATGGGGGCTGGCGGTAGCCCGTGAAATATAGTAATACTAAAAACAAGTATAATGGAGAGTGCAAATGGAACTGCAGATAGCCGGAATCAACACGGAGATCACTCCTGAAGCCCGCCAATACATCGAACGCAAACTGGGTAAGATGAAACGCTACCTGAACAGCGTGATGGACGCCAAGATAGAGCTGACGGAAGAACAGACCAAATCCCCGGATAACCGCTACCTGGTGCGGGTGACCGCCAACAGCAAGGGATCGGTTTTTCACGGTGAAGAGCGGGGCGTGGACCTGTTTACCGCCATCGACAAGGTTGCCGCCGTGATGACCCGCCAACTGGAACAGCACAAGGAAAGAATGGTGAAGAGACGCCGCCATGCCACCTCTCCACGAACCATCATCGCCCAAGAAAATCCTGCCGAGGCCCCTAAGCGTAACATTGTAAAAACCAAGCACTTCGTGATGGATCCGATGTCTATCTCAGAAGCAATCAACCAGATGGAAACTCTGGGCCATAATTTCTTCCTCTTCCTGGATACCGATTCCGGAAGACTGCGCCTGGTCTACAAGCGTAACGACGGTAACTACGGGCTGATTATCCCTGAGATGGAATAATACCGGAGGGAATGTCCTGTGACCCAGAAATTAAGATATATCACCTTCGAGACGGCGGCGGGCTGGATAGGAGCCCTCAGTTCGGCTAATGGCTTGCTCAGTATTACGCTGCCCCGCCGTTCCGCTCCGCAGGCGCTCCGCTCCCTCGGCAAGCGGGCACATGACGCCATTCTGGCCCCGGAAATCTTCCATGACCTGGCTGCCCGTCTACAGACTTATTTCAGCAGACAGCAAGTTGATTTCTCAGACATCCTTGACTTATCATCAGCCACCACCTTCCAGCAGCGCGTCTGGAAAGTGACCCGTCTTATCCCCTACGGCAAGACTCAAACTTACGGGTGGATTGCGCAGCAGCTAGGAAATCCGGCGGCATCCCGGGCTGTGGGACAGGCACTGGGCGCTAATCCTCTCCCCATCATCATCCCCTGCCACCGGGTGCTTGCCAGCAACGGCAGATTGGGCGGTTTCAGCGGCGGGTTGAAGACTAAAAAGCAGCTGCTCAAGCTGGAAGGCATCGACGGTATCAAGTAGCCTTTTTCAGGTCAATTCTTCCGGATGGCGGGGAACCGCCATCCTTGCCTCATTGAGGCGTTTCTTCGCCTCTGCAGTGCCTCTTAATCTCAGGTTTAAGAAGTCCGTCTCGTACTCTGCCGTCAACCCTTCACCGGCGAAACTAAAGTAGCGGTTGTCCCCGATGATAATATGGTCCAGTACCCGAACCTGCATAATCTTGCCGGCATAGACCAAGTCGCGGGTGAGCTGCTTATCGGCGGGGCTGGGCTCGGGGTTGCCGGAGGGATGGTTATGCACCACAATCACCGATGATGCCCCGTGCCGGATGGCGCCTTCCATCACTTCCCGCAGAGAAACAGCACTGCTGCTGACCGTACCGGAAAACAGGTCGACCGTCTCAATAATCTGGTTCTGGCTGTTTAAATAGATAACCTTGAAGACCTCCTTCTTGAGATCGCGCATGGCGTGATAGAGATAATCGAAGACCTCCTGCGAAGACCTGTAAAAAGGCTTGTCCAGAATCTTCGCCTTAAGGAACTCGCGGGCGACTTCCTGCACCAGCTTGATGCCGAAGGCGCTGTGGGGACCGACGCCATTGATTTTCTGGAGTTCCGCGGGCGGGGCTTCCAGCACGCCCCGCAGCGTTTTAAACCGGGCGATGGCCTCTTTAGCCGCCGGTTTGCAGTCCCGGCGCGGCGTGCCCAGGCAGAGCAACAGCTCGACAATCTCGTAGTCGTGGAAGCCCGCCAGCCCTGACTTGAGGAATTTCTCCCTGAGCCGCTTGCGGTGACCTAATTGCTGTTCGCCTGCCGACATTATGTCAATTTTCCCCATTGTAAGAAATTCTATGCATTAACCACCTTAATCGCATCTTCTCCGACCAGCGCGGCGAGCTTGCGGTGCAGTTCCGCGCCGTAGGCCGCCCGGTCCGCCAGCTTGAGGTGATAGACTTTCGTACCGTTGGCAATTCTCAGCCGCACTTCGTCATCGCCGGGGTAGCTCCGCAAGACCTCTTCAATCTGCTGCATCACTACCTCGTCTTTTTCATGGTCGTCAGTCTGCTGCAGGCTAATGGTAAGCCGGCGCGGCGCGACGGGTGCGGCGGCAGCAACAACCGCAGTCTGAAGAGGAGGCGGTTTAGCCGGCGGGGCCGCCGGAGCTTCTTCTTTCTTCACCACAGGCTGGTATCGCCGTACACTCTCTACGCTGAACTGGAGGCGGTCATCATCTCTAACTTTTACCTTACCCATGACTACCAGCTCATTGCCATCCTGCCATAATTCTTTACTGCTTTCGTAGGTGCGCGGCCAGACCATCGCTTCAAGCTGCCCGCTGACATCCGTTAAAATGGCACTGGCGAAAGCCCGGTTATCCTTGGTAAACAGGTAGCGCACCGAGGTCACCCGCCCGGCGACTTCCACCATCTGCCCATCCAGTTCCACGTCAACCTGCCCGCAAAAGACATCCACCGAGCCTTCCGGATTGAAGGGCAATTCGGAAAAGCTTACACCCATGAGTTCCTTCTCCCAGGCGGCTTTCTCGCGGTCGGAGGTTTCCGATGGCGTCAGTTCCAGACCGGGCAGCGGCACCGGCGCCACACTACCGAACATATCAAACATAGTGGACTGCCCGCTTTCCCGAAGCCGCTGCTCCCGCTGGGCCAGGGCTAAGATACGCTCCACGCTGTTGAGCAATGCGCTCCGTTCGCCGAGGCAGTCCAGCGCTCCTGCCTTGATAAGACTTTCCAGAACACGTCGGTTGGCAGCACGCATGTCGGCGCGGCGGCAGAAGTCCTCAATCGATTTATACTCGCCGTTCTGGTTACGCTCGGCGACCAGCGGCTCGACCGCCCCCGACCCGACATTCTTGATGGCAGTCAGCCCGAAGCGGATAACCGGATTGGCATCGGCATCATTTTCAATAGCAAAGGTCACCTGGCTGCGATTGATATCCGGCGGCAAAACATTAATACCGAGTCGGCGGCTTTCCGCAATCGCACCGGCGACCTTCTCCATAACCCCAGCATGTACGCTCAAAAAGGCGGTAATGTACTCCGCCGGGTAATTGGCTTTGAGATAAGCGGTCTGGTAGGCAATCAGAGCATAGCTTACGCTGTGCGCCTTGTTGAAGGCATAGCCGGCAAAAGGCTCAATCAGCGCGAAGACCTGGCCGGCAACTTCCGGCGAAAAGCCGTTCTTTTCCGCTCCGGCGAGGAAGTTGCTTTTTTCTTTCTTCATCACCTCGGGGATTTTCTTGCCCATCGCCTTACGGAAGATATCCGCCTGTCCCAGGCTATATCCGGCAAACGCCCGTACAATGAACAGCACCTGGTCCTGATAAACGATTACGCCGTAGGTCTCCTGAAGAATGTTTTTCAGGGCGGGATTGGGGTAGCGGATTTCCTCCAGCCCATGCTTGGCGCGGATGAAAGTAGGGATATGCTCCATGGGACCGGGACGGTACAGGGCGACCATGGCGGCGATATCGCTGAAGGTGGACGGCTTTAGTTGCTTGATATAGCGGCGCATCCCGGCACCTTCCAACTGGAAGACCCCCGCCGTTTCCCCGGCGGAGAGCAGGGCATAAGTCTTCTTATCATCCATCGGCAGGTGGTAAAGGTCAATATCAATGCTGTGTTTCTGAGCGATAATATCGCGCGCTTTGCCCAGTATGGTCAGGTTCGCCAGACCGAGAAAATCCATCTTCAAAAGACCGATGCGAGCGATGTCTCCCATGGCAAACTGAGTCATCGTAGATTCATCACCGTTGCCGCGGCTGCTACGCTGCAAGGGCACGTATTTTGTCAACGGCTCTTTGGAGATAACAACGCCAGCGGCGTGGGTACTGGCATGCCGGGCGATACCCTCCACTCGCTTTGCCGAATCGACCAGTTTGCGCACAATGGCGTCCTGCTGGCAGGCGTTCTTCAGTTCGGCGTTTTCCTCCAAAGCGCGGTCCAAGCTCATATTTAAAGCGTTGGGCACCAGCCGCGCCACCCGGTCGACATCGCTGTAGGTCATGCCCAGCGCGCGCCCCACATCCCGGATGGCGGCTTTCGCCCCCAGCGTGCCGAAGGTGATAATCTGGGCGACGTGGTCCTGCCCATATTTTTTGCTAACGTAGGCAATCACCTCGTCGCGACGGTCGTCCTGAAAGTCCATGTCGATATCGGGCATTTCCTTGCGCTCGATATTCAGGAAGCGCTCAAAGACGAGCCGCGTGGCGATGGGGTCAACCTGGGTAATACCAAGGCAATACAGCACGATGCTGGCGGCGGCGCTGCCCCGCACCCCGTAGAGGATACCGATCTTCCTGACGAATGAAATAATGTCCCACACCACAAGAAAATAGTTGGCAAACTGGGTCTTTTTAATAACATCAAGTTCGTATTCCAAACGCTGGGCTATCTCCGAAGAAACTTCCGGATAACGCTTGGGCAGACCATCACGGCAGAGGTCGGCGAGGTACTCGTCAGGGGTCTTGCCGGGCGGGAGGTCGATTTCAGGCAGGTGCAGCCGCTCGAAATCCAGTTTGAGCTGGCACTTTTCCGCAATATGTCCGGCATTGTCCAGCGCCTGCGGAATATCTTTATAAAGTTCCGCCATCTCTTCCGGGCTTTTCAGGTAGAAAAAGTCGCCCGCCATCTTCATGCGCTTCTCATCATTCACCGAGGAATTCGTGCCGATGCAAAGCAGCAGGTCATGGGCATAAGCATCTTCCTTGTTAATGTAATGGGTGTCGTTAGTCGCCACTAGGGGAATATCCAGTTCTTTACTGATGGCAATCAGGTGCTGGTTGATAATTTCCAGTTCTGTAATGGGGTGCCGCTGAATTTCCAGGTAAAAATCTCCGAAGGTCTTGCGGTACCATTCAGCGGCACGGCGGGCATCATCAAGCCGCCCGCTCAGGACAAGCTGAGACACTTCGCCCGCCAGACAGGCGCTGAGCGCCACCAGCCCTTCATGGTGTTTTTCCAGCAGTTCCTTATCGATGCGCGGTTTGTAGTAAAAACCCTCTAAATGGGCTTTCGTCGTCAGCTGGATAAGATTATGATAGCCGGTCTGGTCTCGAGCCAGAAGGACGAGGTGATAGTTATTATTCTTTTCACCCGACCCGCGATTGGACCGGCTTTCTGCGGCGACATAAACCTCGCAGCCGATGATGGGCTTAATGCCCGCCGCCATCGCCGCCTGGTAGAATTCTATGACTCCGTACATTACCCCGTGGTCGGTAATGGCGAGGGCGGTCATGCCCATTTCCTTCGCGCGGGCGACGAGCTGCGGAATGCGGCACATACCATCGAGGAGGCTATATTCGGTGTGGACGTGCAGGTGGGTAAACATGGCTAATAGATTATAACATAGTGTCCGATTTTACGGGATAGGATTTTTTATGGTAAATAAGGTAAAATCTAAGTGAATGAAAATTATCCATTGTATTACCCGCTGGCTGTTTATCCTGTGCCTGCCGGTGCTCCTGCTCACCGCGAGCATCACGCTGGCTTTCAACAGCCAGTGGTTTTATGAATACGGCTTCCGCAAGTACGACATCAGCCGGACCACCGGACTGGCGCCCGCCGAACTCTCCAGAGCCGCCCGCGGACTCATCGACTATTTTGATTCACGTAATGAGTTAATCAGTATCACTCTAACCAAAGACGGAAAGCCCTTTGCTCTTTTCAACGAACGAGAAGTTATCCACCTTAAGGACGTCAAGGCGCTGGTCTGGCTGGATTATAAAGTTGCACTGGGCACGCTGCTCTACGCTCTGGGATATGCGGCAGTCCTGCTCTGGCGAAAGAACCGGCAGCAGCTAGCGCGAGGGCTGCGGCACGGTGGTATCCTGACACTGACGCTAGGGCTTTTATCAGGGCTGGGCATTCTTTTGAACTTCGAGCGGCTTTTCTGGCAGTTCCACCTTATAAGCTTCAACAACGATTTCTGGCAGCTTAATCCCGCCACGGATTACCTGATTATGCTTTTCCCCGGCGGCTTCTGGTTCGACGCCGCCATCTTCATCGCCCTGCTGGCGCTGGGCATGGCGCTAATACTGGGGGGAACCGGCTTTCTAATGATAAGGCATGAATAAGAAAGGAAGATATTTTAATGATTCAAATCCGCCGCGCCACGCTCAAGGACGAAGCCCGAGTCATCACGCTGATTAAACTCTTTCCCGAAGGTGAAATCGTTATCGACTGGAACGATGCCAAAAGAGCTTTCCGGGAAATCGTGCAGGATGAAACTAAAGGCTGTATCCTGGTCGCCGAGCAGGACGGCGTAGTAGAAGGTTGCCTCAATCTTTCCTTTCCCCATGCAGTGCGCTGCGGGGGGCGCTACTCCTGCATCGAGGAGTTCATGGTCGGCGAGAATCTGCGCGGCAAGGGAATCGGCGGGAAGCTGCTGGAGAACGCCATCAAGGAAACGACCGCACGCGGCTGTTACGAGTTACAGGTCAACCGGCCCAGCATGCTCGGCTACCCGGTCTATATACGATACGGCTTCGTCGACCACGGCAAACACCTCAACCTGAGACTGCCGCGCCAGGCCGGATAATTTTCAGTTAATCGGCGGCGGCTCTTCCGCCGTACGGGACTTGACGACGAAGGAAACGATCAGCAACACTGCCCCTCCCACCAAACAGCCAAGGCTAAAATTCGCCAGCGGCGCTATGACATCATTGATTAATCCGTTAATCCATGTCCACAGTGCCTCCGGAATACCTGACGGCGCCGAAAGGAAAGAGGGCATAAAATACTGCATAAGCAGAATACCGCCATATTCAAACGCCCCGTAGCTTAAGAACGTGATACCGAGGTCACGGGCAGCACCTTTAATTTCCCGGTGGATAAAGACAACTAGCAGGATAAGCACCACCATTAAAGCTATAAGCAGCTTATAGCCGAGCTGGTACCAGGCAAGCCACTGCCGCACCTGGGCAATCTGCTGCCGGTCAGCCGGGGAAACCGTACTTTCGTTAACTTCTAATTGGGCAGGTATCTGCGAGGCAAACTGCTGCCAGAAGTTGTTGAAATACTGCTCGAAGTACTGGTCAATCTGCGCGGGAGTCGCCCCGGCAAGCTGCGGCGGCAGCGATTGCATGAATACGGGCTTAGCCACCGTCTTCATCTTATCACTGAGCCGGTTCTTAAAATCATCAAGCGGCACACTGATACGAAGCTGAGCACTCTTGCCGAGGAAATAATCATAGCCGTCTGCAATTGCCGTCTTTGCCTGCTGCTTTAACCACGGCTCCTCCGCGGATATGATAGCATACAGTTCCGGTTTAGCTGACTGGAACTCGGCGGGCAGTTGCACCTGCCGGTCGAAGACGTCTTTTACCACACCTGCCACATCCAGTTTTTCTATCTCGCCGGCGACAAAATCTGCCCGTAGTAGAGTGCCGTTGAAAGCAAAGGCAAGACCGAATACCGAAAGGGACAGAAAGAGCAGAAAATTCAAGATACTCAGCACCAGACCTTTGAGAAATTTCATACCGTCTCCTGATTGAGTTGAGTGATACTTTCGGGCGATATTGTAACACAACCCAGATCGAATTACACGATTACCAAAGTACTGCTAATTGTTGACTATAAACAGCAGCTTCTAGTAGAATTAACATTACGGGCGGTTAGCTCAGCTGGTTAGAGCGCTGCGTTGACATCGCAGAGGTCAGTGGTTCAAATCCTCTACCGCCCACCACTCCGTTTAAATATAAAACTTTTGCGAAGCTCTTCCCCAGTTTGACAAAGGTATTCTTTTTCAAATATAATTGCAACCAGGTGCATTAACTATGAGTTGCATTAATACCTTAAAGGAGAAAGGGCTTAAACTGACCCCCCAGCGGAGGCTCATCGTGGATATCATCCATGATGCCGAAGGCCACCTTACCGCTGAGGAAATTATCCGGTACGTCCAGGCCAGGATGCCCGGGGTCAATAAGTCCACCATCTACCGTACCCTGGACCTGCTGGAAGAAGCCGGCTGTGTCTATAAAAGCGAGCTGGGCAAAGAGTGCATCTATCACCACGAGCAAGAAGGACATCACCATCACTTGATATGCCGCCGGTGCGGCAAAACCATTGATTGCGGCAGTGATATTTTCAAACCCGTGCAGAAGTCGCTCAGCGAAAAATACGGCTTCCGTGTCGAATTCAAGCATATCGTCATGAGTGGTGTTTGCAAACAATGCCGAAACACGAGCAAATGAGGTTCTCATATATTTTTTTACCATTTGATTGCAACTAATTGCAATCACAAATAAATGCAACATAAATTGAGAATTTGAAAGGAAATCCAGCTAATGAAGAAACCCCTTATCATCGTGGCTGCTCTATTAGCTATAAGCCTGCTTACTGGTATGCTGGCGGGATGCGCCCGGGAAAACTCCGCAAAATTAAAGGTAGTTACCAGCACCTCCCTGATTGCTCAGATAGTTGAGCGCATCGGCGGTGATAAGGTCAGCGTGGCTAATATTATTCCTCCGGCGCAATGCCCGGGGCATTTCGACATCAAGCCCGGCGATATCCAGAAGCTGGCGGACGCTCGTCTTTTCATCATCCATAACTGGGAGGGGGAGAGGTTTTCGGATAGTCTGATTACCACCGCCAGCAACAAAAACCTCTTAAAAGTTCAAGCGGAAATGGCGGGCAACTGGATGACACCACAGATGCAAAGGGATGCTGCCGATAAAATCGCCGCTGTGCTGGAACAGGTAGACCCCAGCAATACCACCGCCTATCAGAATTCAGCCAGTGAATACAAGGCTATGGTAACAGCTAAAGAGTCCGAAGCTAAAGCAACGCTGGGTAAGGCAAATCTGGCTGCAATTAACGTTCTGTGCGATGAGCAGCAGGCGGGTTTCGTGAAATGGACGGGGCTCAATATCATCGCGACCTACGGCAGGCCGGAAACATTTACCCCGCAGATAGTCAAAGACCTGGTCGACAAGGGCAAAACCGGCAAGGTAACGCTGGTTATCGATAACATGCAGACGGGCGGCGAATCCGGCAAGAGCCTGGCGGAACAGCTCGGCGTGACCCAGATAACGCTGTCCAACTTCCCGGGCGGCTACGATAATACGGATACCTGGGAGAAAGCCCTGGACAAAAACATTGACTTGATACTGAAAGCAATAGTTAAATGAAATATTGTCCCATGCAGACAGGCAATACCGGCGGCTACTCCATAGACATTGAAAACGCCGTCGTTTCTTACCGCGAAGATATCGCCCTCCGCGGCGTCTCCCTGAAGGTAAACCGCGGCGAATTTGTCGGTGTCATCGGGCCTAACGGGGCGGGCAAAACAACGCTGCTCACCATCGTCAACGGCATGGGCAAGCTGCTGCACGGCCGGGTGGGCGTGCTGGGCTATAACCTCGCCTCCGGCAACGGCCGCTCCTTAAGAAAAAGGGTCGGCTACGTGGCACAGGCGCAGAACATCGACCCCAGGATGCCGATGAATGTCAGTGAGGTCGCCATGATCGGGCGCTACGGCCGCCTGGGGCTGTTCCGGGGCGCCGGCAGGCATGATTGGGCAATCATCGAAAAATCACTGGCACTGGTCGGGATGACCCACCTGGCCAATCGTCCCATCGGGCATCTTTCCGGTGGCGAGCAGCAGAGGGTCGCCATCGCGCGCTGCCTGGCGCAGGAACCCGAGATTTTCCTGCTGGATGAACCGACGGCTTCGCTGGACTGGAAGGCAAAGGCGGATATCCTGGAGCTGGTCAAGCGCATCCATGATGAAGAGGGACTGACAACCCTATTTGTTACCCATGACCTGGATGCCCTGCCCCATACCTGCGATAGAGTCGTCTTGATGAAAGACGGGCTTATCTTCGGAGATGGCGCTCCCGATAAGATGGTCACAGTGGCGAACCTGAGCCGCCTCTACGATTTACCGCCGGACGTGGTGGAGGAACGGCATCCCCACATTCATGCGAGGGGGCATTAGCTTGGACCTTTCTATTTTCGGCTATCCGTTCATGCAGAACGCCTTGCTCTCCGCCTTTCTGGGAGGCATTACCTGTTCCATCATCGGCGTCTTCGTGGTTCTGATGCACATGCCATTCATCGGTGTCTGCATGTCCCATGCCGCTTTCGCCGGGGCGCTTCTGGGGCTGTGGCTGGGTTTCAATCCGATGCTCGGCGCTTTCGCCTTCAGCCTGGGCGCAGCAGCCGTGGTCGGGCCCCTCGCCGACCGAGGTGAGCTCAATCCGGAGACCTCGGTAGGCGTCATCTTTTCCCTCATGCTTGGTCTTGCTTTCCTCTTCATGGGACTGATGACCGGGCCGAAGTCCGCGGCTCTGGAGCTGCTCTGGGGCAGCATCCTGACCAATACCCGGAGCGATATCGTGGTGCTGGGCGTAGTTGCCGCCCTCGTCGTGGGCATAGTTTTCCTGTTTTACAAGGAAATCCAGGCTACGATATTCCAGCGCGATATGGCGCGCGCCGTGGGCATCCCGGCAACGGTGATGCTTTATAGCATCCTGTTCCTTACGGGAGCTACCATCACGGCATCGTTCAGTTCCATCGGTGGACTGCTTATTTTCAGCCTGATTCTAAACCCGGCGGCGGCGGCTTACCAGCTTACTTACAACATGAAACGGGTGTTCTTCTTCGCCGCGGCTTTCGGCGTCCTATCCAGTTGGACGGGACTGCTCATTTCTTATCTCTTTAATATCCCCAGCGGGGCTACTATCGTCGTGACTTCCTCGCTGATCTTCCTGCTGGCGGTTATTTTCTCGCCCAAGCGGAAGGTGAAGCGCTGGCGGAAGAAACCCGTCTTAGAGGTGAACGAACCATGAGCCAGGAATTTTTCAACTCCCGAGCCGCCACCTGGGATGAAAAAATCGCGGAAAAGAACCCCTCTAAATTAAGAACGATGATAGACCGCCTTGATATCAAGCCGGGAGCCAGCGTGCTGGATGTAGGCACCGGCACCGGGGTCTTTGTGCCTTACCTGCTGCAAAAAATCGGGCGGCATGGGAAGCTCACCTGCCTCGACTTTTCCGCCGAAATGCTCAAAATCGCCCGGGCAAAGCACTTCGAGGGCAACATCACCTACCTTTGCGCCGATATCGCAAGCAGCGGGCTGGCTGATGAATCTTTTGATACCGTAGTTTGCTACTCGGTCTTTCCACATTTCGAAGACAAGCCCAAAATTTTCCGGGAAATCAACCGCCTGCTCCGGAGGGAGGGAGCCGTCTATATCTGCCATACCTCGAGCCGCCAGGCGATAAACAAGATTCACCGGGGTGTTCCGGAAGTCTGCGACCACCTTTTCCCGGAAAACGAAGACACGCGCCGCATGCTGTCTGAAGCCGGGTTTACCAGCATAAACATCAGCGAAGGCAAAGAAGACTATCTCGTCAGTGCCCGAAAGACGATAGCACACCATCTTTAATTTTTAAAACAGAGTTTGTCATCGCACCGAAATCCTGTTCCAATACCGCAACGTGCTATAATTGACATTTCATGCTATAATCAGGACACTGAAAATCAGAGCCAAAAAACAGGAGGTCAACATGAAGGGTGAACAAAAGGTAATTGATGTACTCAATTCTTTATTATCCGATGAACTTACGGCGATAAACCAGTACATGGTGCATGCCGAAATGTTTGAGAACTGGGGCTATGATAAGCTCGCCGAAACAATCCAGAAGCGTGCCATCGACGAGATGAAACACGCGGAAAAACTGATCGGGCGCATCCTGTTCCTGGAGGGTATGCCCACGGTCAGCGAGCTAAGAAAAATGCGTATCGGCGCTGATGCATCCAAGATATTTGCCAGCGACCACGTCCTCGAGGAAGATGCTATCAAAGCCTATAATACCGCCATCTTGATTTGCGGCGATGCCCGCGACTTTGCAACGCGGGAGGTCCTCGAAAGCATTCTCAATGACGAGGACAAGCACATCGACGGGATTGAGGAAATTCAGGACCAGATGGGGCACATGGGCGTCCAGATTTTCCTGTCTACCCAAGTCAAGTAGAGAATCCCCCAAGCAAGTAAATACACTCATAAGATAGCGACATTGATGTGACCCGGAGCAGGTCATGAGGGAGTGTTTACGTGTGCTTCTAAGCTACCTGCAAACAGCCCTAAATTAAGAACTGGAACTGAGGGGGCGATAGGCAGAACGTTCGAATTGACTTTCACACTAGCTATTTAAAGCTTAAAACAAGAAATAAAAGAGTGAATGTATCCATAGGATGTTTCCGCTTATGGAAATGACACAGTAAAGATAGAACAAATCCAGTTTGCACGTACGTGGTTTTTCTGTTCAACAAACGATTCGTTTTGTGCAATTCGGGACTATCTGTACATTATTTTTTTGTATGGGTTTCTGTTTTCAAACTGTGATGGTACATATCGTTCCCCATGCTACAGATATCGGAGTTTCAGCAACGGCAGCGGCAATCATTCTCTCCGTTGCAGGTGTTTTGACCATTGCTAGCAAGCTTACCCTTGGCAGCACCATAGACAGAATCGGCAGTAAAAAAGTCGCTATTATTGTTTTTACTTTGATGTCAGTGTCTTTCCTGTGGCTTCTGATAGCCAACGATCTGTGGATGTTATACCTTTTTGCAATTGTCTTCGGTGTTACCTGGGGGTGGTTCTTCAGTGATGCAGTCACCTCTCGTAGCTGAATTGTTTGGACTGCTGTCTCACGGAGCAATCTTCGGATTGGCGAGTTTTGCTGCTCAAACCGGAGGTGCTACTGGTTCTCTATTAGCTGGCCGTATTTATGATATTACAGGCAGCTATTATTGGGCTTTTATCCTCTGTACCTTACTCGGCTTGGTTGGGCTGACGCTGGCAATATCATTACGGGCTATTCGTAAGTAAGATTGGAACCGTAGGTTAAGCATGGTGCGTAAACAGTTTCTCAATCCAATATATTTTGTCCACCTTAATGCAGGATGGTAGAAACATATGAGTATTGGGGGACGGGGGAGTGTTGGAATCATACCTTCAATATTTTCAATGAGTCTTTATCCCGTATGTGTCTAGTCGGTCGTGGTAAATGACCTTACCCAGAAAAACAGCTGCGCAGTGACTAAGTAACTGTATTTAGTTGTTAATGACATGAGCCAACAAATTGAATTATGCAATAATCCAAGATTACTCTGTTTTTAAGCAACGAGCTCAGCGACATTTTTCTAGAAACTCCTTTACCAGATTGCTTGTGTGTTCTTCCAGCCGATAATGGGAACCCTCAAGGTGGCTACTACTCAGCATTTTAACTAAGGGATTGTTTAGCCTGAAACTTAATGTTTTTTGTGTTTCCAGTACACATATTTACCTTTTATCCCAAGGCGACAGACACCAGGAATATCTGTGTCGGTAAGCTGCGGGATAAGCTTCTGAACCCAGAAATCTTCACGGCTCTCGGTGAAGCTCAGGTCTTGATAGAGCAATGGCGAAGGGGATATAATCAAGTACGACCCAATAGTGTCCGTAATTACCAGCCACCAGATACTGAGACTATCCTTAGCGTGGTTGTGACTTAGATGGTATCACTATTGGGGGCAGATCAATCCCGTTCTTAAGCCGGGATATCATTTAAATTCAGGAGGTACCCATGACCTGGCTTCCGGAGATCAATGCTATCAAGCGCGTGCAGGAATTTGCTGCACAGATGGGCGGGACGGAGGGCATCGCCAAGCAGCACATCCGCGGCAAACTGACCGTAAGAGAAAGGCTGGATCTGCTGCTGGATAAGGGTTCTTTCAGTGAAATAAGGCCGTTCGTCGGCACCTATGAATACGATGGGAATGGCGATATGTCTTCTTTCCTCCCCGCCAACCTCATCGGGGCTCTGGGCACCATAGACGGGCGGCCCGTATGCGTGCGCGCCGACGACTTCACCATCCGCGGCGGGTCATCGGATGATTTCGGCATCCCCAAGAACACTTTCATCCAGAACGTGGCCGACAACAGGCGCATCCCCCTTATTAAACTTCTCGATGGCGCCGGCGGCAGCGTACGCGAGGTCACGGAAGCAGGTTCCAAGCCCGGCACCGGCCCGGCAGTGTTTAACGCGGAGTCACTATCGAAAATACCGATCGTTTCCGCAATAATGGGCTCATGCGCGGGTTGGATTGCCATCTGGGGAGTCATAGCGCATTGGACCATCATGCTCAAAAATAACGCGGAATTGTTCACCGGCGGGCCCCCGTTGGTCAAGGCCGCCTTCAACCTGGACTTGACCAAACAGCAGCTTGGCGGCTACCATGTTCACGCCTGCGAGAGCGGCGTGGTGGACAACGTAGCGGAAGATGAAGAGGACCTCTTTCGCCAGATACGCTGGTTCCTCAGCTACCTGCCGCAGAACGTATGGCACCAGCCGCCGCGCGTGGACATGGGCGACGACCCCAACCGGCGCGAAGAAGAACTGCTTTCCAGCATACCCCGCGACCGCAAGCGGCAGTACAACGTCCGCAGGATAATCAAAATGCTCGTGGACAAGGACTCTCTTTTTGAAATCGGCCCGCTCTACGGGAAATCTCTAATTACCACCTTCGCCCGTTTCGATGGATATCCAGTGGCTTTGATGGTAAACAATTGCCTGTTCGACGGCGGGGCACAGACGCCTGCGGCGTGCGAAAAGATGATGCGCTTTGCGGACATGGCGGACACGTTCCACATTCCTATCGTTTACCTAGTTGACGTACCCGGCTTCATGCTCGGTCCCGACGCGGAAAAGCTGGGTATCCTGCGCAAAGCCGCACGGACCGCCATAGCCATGAAACAGGTTACTGTCCCGTACCTGACGATAATTATGCGGAGGCAGTTCGGCGTAGCGTCGATGCCCACACGTGAATCTATCCCCAACTACTACGCATGGCCTTCCGGGGAGTGGGGTTCGCTGCCGGCGGCTGGCGGCGCCCTTGCCGCCTATCGTAAGGAGATAGAAGCAGCAGCCGACCCTGATGCCAAACGCGCGGAGATAGAGGAGCGCATACGCAGGATGAGCTCGGTGCAGAGAAGGGCTAACTCCTTCCTTGGCACGGACATCATAGACCCGCGGGATACGCGGCTACTCATCTGTGACTTCGTAAAGCGCTCCCAGGAGATAACCGCCACCCAGCTAGGCCCCAAGTTCAACCGGGGAATCAGAGTCTAAACAGAGTACAAGCTAGTGGATTGAGAAACAGGGATGAGATCGAAAATATTTCCCCCCTGTTTTTTATAATTCCGGAATAGATATCCACGCAGGTATACATATAATCATCACCTGATGTGGAAGACGATAGTATGTCAGGAAACAAGAAAATGAATCAGAAAGACATCCTTATTGGAAATTCATTACTCCCCTTTTACAATATTATGTCTGCTATCGTTTTAGGAGAGCAGGTCAGTTGCATTGTCCTCTACCTGTAATTTCAGCAGAGAAGTTGACATGACCTTCATTATTATGTCACAGGATATTAAAAACCTAACTTTTTCCAGAGACGTGCCATTATTGTCCTAGATTCGGGCTTCAAAAGCGGCAGTGGTTCCGGCTTTTCGGGACTAATCCCCAAAACACTTCTGATACTTTCCTCGCTCAAGCTGTATCTCTGAGCCATGGTAGACACACTTAAACCTTCGCCCTGCATATCTCGCAGCACCCGTTGCATCATATTCGCCCGGTTAAGGTCTTCCATTTATTGCCCCTCTTTACCAACCGTGTCGGTCTTGCAGACCGGATTACCTGCTGGTTCCTTATTTCGCAATAACTATCAAATACGCCACCCACCACAACTGGATGATGAATACGAGACGTGCTCCAGCGCACGGTCTATTTTTTGTTATGAACCAAGACACGCCGCCGCGGGGGACGTGGCGGGCGTGTTTCCCGGCCAAGTGGAGCCCGGGTATAATCAAAATCCTGAAGAGTAATACGTTTTATCGGCGTGTTGAGGAGTTTCTCAAGTGCCCTTATCTGATCATCATCCTCACTGGTCACCAGGGAAAGGGCTGCTCCGTTTTTGTGAACTCTGCCGGTGCGGCCGATGCGGTGGATGTAATTATCCGTGGTTTCAGGCATATCATAATTGATCACGTGGGAAATATCCTGGATATCGATACCGCGGGCAGCAATATCGGTAGCCACCAGTATCTTATAATAGCCCGTGCGGAAGCCTTCAATCGCAGTCTGGCGTTGGGACTGTGAAAGATCGCCATGCAAGGAGGCCGTTCGACAACCGGTGTTTTTCAGTTGCTCGGCAAGACGCTGGGCACGGTGTTTAGTGCGCGTAAATACCAGTACCGATTCCGTATCGGTCTTGCGCAGAAGTTCCTTTAGCAGCGATGTTTTAAGATGCTGGCTGACCGGGTACAAAGCGTGGGACACCGTTTCCGCCGGCAGGGTCTGACCGATTTGCACGGTAACCGGACTGTGAAGAATTTCTTTGACCAGCTTGCGGATATCGTTGGGCATGGTCGCCGAAAACAGCAGCGTTTGGTGAGGCTTTAATATGCACTTCAAAATACTGCGGATGTCCGGAAGAAAGCCCATATCAAACATGCGGTCGGCCTCATCGATAACGAGGACCTGCAGGCTTGACAAAGTAATGGTGCCCTTCCAGAGGTGGTCCAGTAAACGTCCGGGGCAGGCTACGATGATTTCCGCTCCGTCGCGCAACTTCCGGTTCTGCTGCTCCATACTCACGCCACCGTAAATCGAGACGGCGCGCAGCCCTGTTTGGCGTCCCAATTCGGTTGCTACCTCGGCAGTCTGCTCTGCCAGTTCGCGGGTAGGCGAAATGACTAGAGCACCGACACGACCTCGCGGGCTGTGCATCAGGCGGTGCATAAGCGGTAGAACGAAAGCAGCGGTCTTGCCGGTTCCGGTCTGGGCGAGCCCGATCAGGTCGCGTCCCTGCATAATCGCGGGGATAGATCCAAGCTGGATTGGGGTGGGGGTAACGTATCCGAGCTCATGGACACCCGCCATGATGCTCGGGTCAAGGTGGAAAGCTTCAAAACTCAATTTAATTAGTACTCCTTAATATGTGTGGCGGGACGATGCTGATAAATTTAGCCATCACCACGCCTTTTTTTAAAGTGAAAATGACAGTCATGTTTGCAGTTTAAAGGAACGGGTTTCATTGATCAGCTTCATAATGGTAACAATCTTTTGGTAGTTATCAGTAATATCGAAGCTCACGCTGTCTCCGTCAAGCTGGCAATCCCGTGGGAAGCTGCTGATTTCCGAAGCCTTTTTGCCCGTCAATGACCTAGCTTTCGCCACGGTAACCCAGCTTTTCCTAGTTGAAATCCAGAAACAATCGGCTTCTTCTTTATGGACCCAGCCGAACACTCCCATCTCACGGTTAACGCTAGATCCGAATTTGTTCAAATTGTAGGTACGTGTATTCGGTTTAGAATAGTAACAGCCGATATCGTCCGCAAGTTTCTTTATGAAACTTTCATCTTTCTCTTCGAAATCTATTGTCTTGGTCCTAGTTTTGGCTGGCATGGAAACCTCCTGTGATTGAATGGGGTGCTTAACAGAGGCACAGGCCAGTATTACCAGCCCATGCCTCTGTAGACGGAAAAGTTACCTGGCGGGTTTTACTTTACGGTAGCAATCGCTGCAGTAGACAGGTCTGCCCTGTTTGGGCTCGAACGGTACGGTAGTTGCTTTACCGCAATCAGCGCATACAGCCGGGAACATCTGGCGAGGGGAAGAGTTGTACCCGTAGCTGTTGTTGCCATAGCTATTGCTGCCATTCGAGTTCTGTTGTAATTTACGTGCCTGACGACACTCTAAACACCGCTTTGGCTCGTTGGTGTAGCCTCTAGCCTGGAACTGCTCCTGCTCCTCAGCGCTAAACGTAAAAGTTTTGCCGCAATCGGAACACTGGATTGTCTTGTCTTGAAAGCTCATTGGATGACCTCCTTTTTTAAATATTTGGTTAGGAGTTGGTCATCCAATATGTGGGGTAAAACTTTAAGGTTTATCTTGATATATGATAACCAGTGCTAATAACCATTTATACTGTAACACATGTAGTATGAATTTACAATCGGTATAAATAATCCGCCCCAAAGACGATGGCACCACATTTAGATTATTCCAAGAAGCCTCTCAATCCAATATACCATCTTGTCCATTATGATACCAGGCGGCAGAGACGGCAAAGTTACAATCGTCTTAGGCACTATGCGTCTCGAAAGTAGTGATAGGGGTTAGGGTAGCATCGACCACAGCCTTACCCTTCTTTACCGATTTCCTGCGATACAGGCTTACTTTGTAGTCCTTATCGGGAGTGCCTTCAGGTATGACGGTCTTGTCAAGAATTTTGTGTGAAATTGCCCTCGATTAATTTACGAAGCGCAGGAAGATTATAGTGCACTTTTCCTACAGGGTTCGACTTCCAATAAATCTCCATTCTGATACTAATGAAGGCT
>JAQTQH010000026.1:8300-21023 GCA_028712355.1 Dehalococcoidales bacterium | reverse complement strand
CGTGGGTATTGGGCGGTGTGCTGGCGTAATCGGTGCTGCAGCGGCAGTACATCTTGCTTTTAGTGAGGAGCTGGGCGTGTACTTCCAGACCGATGATAGTCTCGTAGTTCATATTCCCATTCCGTATAACAACAATGAGGATTAGTGACAAGAATCTGCGTTTGCGCTTGCCCTTGCATTACGGGTAAAATACACGTGATACCGTAAAATCATGAGAAGAAGGGGTGCAGTATGAGCAAATTTGTCGGTGATGAATTTGAGAAAGTAAATACCTGGAAACCGGGTCTGGCCTGGGATGCGGCGATCCAGGAACTGTACCGGCGCCGGGAAATTGCCCGCCAGATGGGCGGCACCGACCGTGTCGAACGCCATCACAAGCAGGGCAAGATGACTATCCGCGAGCGTATCGAAAAGATGGTCGATGCCGGGACTTTCTGGGAGGCCGGCTCGCTGATGGGCAAGGGGAAATTTGATAAGAACGGCGACCTCATCGGCTTCACGCCGGCGGCTTACGTGGAGGGCTTCGCCGAGATCGACGGCCGCACAGTGGTCATCGGCGGTAACGATTTCACCATCAGCGGCGGCAGCCCTGCCGGTATCGAAAAACATTCCAACTGGTTCATGCAGCCGATGGCTTACCAGTACAATATTCCCTTGGTACAGTTTTCGGACGGCGCGGGGGCAAGCGCCGCAAACTACGAAGAAGAAGGTCGGATGGCCCTGAATCCTGGATCTTTGTGGTGGTATGACGTGCAATTACTGAAGCGAGTGCCGATGGTCTCGGCGGTGGTCGGTTCCACGGCAGGGCATGTGGCGGGGCGCACCATACTCAGCCATTTCTCGGTGATGGTCAAGGGCATCGGGCAGATATTCCCGGCGGGTCCGCCGGTTGTTGCGCGCGCCCTTGGTGAGAATGTTCTGAAGGACGACCTCGGCGGCGCCAGAATGCACGCCCGCGAGACCGGGGTCATCGATAACGAGGCTGAAGACGAAGAAGACTGCTGCCGGCAGATCCGCGAGTTTTTAAGCTACATGCCGGACAACGTCTGGCAGGCGCCGGGTCGCAAAGACTTGGGCGACGACCCCAACCGCCGACTGGACGACATCATGAGTATCGTGCCCATCGATCGTAAGAAACCATATAACATGTACAAGGTAATCGAGCGGATTGTCGACAAGGGCAAGTATTTCGAGATGCGTCACTGGTACGGACGGGCGATCATTACCGCCTTTGCCCGCATGGATGGCTACGTCGTCGGCATTCTGGCAAGCAACCCCAACTTCTTAGGCGGCGCTCTCGATGGCAAGGCTTCGCAAAAAATGGCGCGCTTTGCCGATATTTGTACCCTGTTCAACATCCCGGTCGTTGTCCTTTCCGACGTTCCCGGTTTCATGATCGGCAGCGATTCTGAGAAGGAAGGTACCATGCGCTACGGCATGCTCGCTTTGATGGCGGCGCAGGAAGCCACGGTGCCGAAGGTGCAAATCTCCCTGCGTAAAAACTACGGCGTTGGCGGCGATGCGATGTGTAGCTTCGATTGCTACATCGCGCTTGACCTGAAGCTGGGTTGGCCCAGCGGGGAGTGGGGCGCCATCCCGGTGGAGGGCGGCGTGGCGGCGGCTTACCGGCGCGAGATTGAAAATGCCCCCGACCCCGAAGCCAAGCGGCGCGAGCTGGAAGGCAAATTGGTGGGAGTGCGCTCGCCATTCCGCGCGGCGGAGGCGGGCGACTGTATTGATATCATCGACCCGCGCGAAACCCGCATGATTATCTGCCGCTTTATCAAAGCCATGCAACCGACTTTAAAGAGACATGCGGAGGTAGCGGAAAAGAGAAGTGTAAGACCGTAGCTAATGAGGGAACAAATAATCAGGGCGGTTGGGAGGAGGCAAATTGATTTGTGGAGAGAGAGCGAATGCAGATTGTTATTGATAGCGGTGTAGACTTAGTTCTTCCTCCCGGGCAGGCGGCAGAAATGGGAATTCACGTTGTACCGCTACGGGTTACTCTTGCCGGTAAGTCTTATCGGGAAGGAGTGGATATTCAGCCGGATGAATTCTATCGCCTGCTTGCCATGACAGATGAATTTCCCACTACCTCACAGCCCTCGCCGGGGGATTTTGCCGCTATCTATAAGCGGCTGGCGGCAGTCGACCCGGAGATACTTTCAATTCACATGAGCTCCGGATTAAGCGGCACGCTCAATTCGGCTCGGTTAGGGGCGCAAATGGTGCCGGAGGCACAAGTTACTTATGTTGATACTAAAACTTTGTCAGTAGCCGCGGGCTGGCAGGTGGAAGCGGCGGTACGGGGGCGCAAAGCTAGCTGGTCCAAAGAACGGATTCTGGCTTTGATGCAGCGCATAAGTGCTGCCAGTGATAGTATCTATACCCTTAAAGAGCTAAGATATTTAATCCATGGCGGTCGTATTAGCCATCTGAAAGGGCTGGTTGCCTCGGTGCTAAATATCAAGCCGCTAATCGGGGTCGAAAAAGTAAAAGGTACCTATGTACAATGCGGTAAGGCGCTGAACTTCTCCCGGGCAATCAGGGGACTGGTTGACCTCATTGCTCACCAGCATAAACCCGGCAGTGCTCTTTACGTACAGGTCGTCCATGCCTACAATACAGAGGGGGCAAACCTGTTACGGGAACTGATCGGGCGCCAGTTTGATTGCACATGGTTACCCGTTGGAAGGTTGTCCCTGGTACTGGGGGCGCATACCGGTCCCAGTATGGTGGGAGTAGCTTACGCCCCGGCGGCTGCTTTTACCGAAATGCCTTCATAACAAAAATAGAAATCTATTCAATCATAAACAAAAAAGAGGGGGCATTTCGCCCCCTCTCGTGTTTTAGTGATTGAGTATTGCTAGGTCGAGCGGATTTCCTCGCGCATGAACTTGATGTAGGAAATGGCGAAGCAGATTGCCGTCAGCGCAATCATGCTCACGATGTGCGGCCAGACCGTCAGCAGACTCTGCCCTATGGAGAGTGCGCTCGTCGGCAGGAAAGGACTGGCTGTGCTCATGCTCACGTTCAACATCTGCGCCATCGTGCGGGCGCTGGGCACCAGCAGTACCGTCGCGGATTCCCAGAACAGGGCGATGGGCGATACCTGCATCATGATGTAGGACGCCGTCCCGCCTAAATCGGCGAACATGGGGATGGCGAAAAGGAAGATGAAGAAAATCCACATGGCGATTGAAGCCAGCGCCGAGGTCGCCACCCGGTTCAGGAAGATGGAGAAGAGGATGGCCAGGCCCAGCCAGAACGAGCCATATACCACGCCGACAATGATGAAGAAAATCAGTCTCATCGTCTCCTCCGCGCTCGGCGGGATGCCGATGAGCCGCAGACCCACGCCGCCCACCACCAGCACCACGCTGGCGAGCATGACGGCAATCGTCACCATTCCGGCGAGGAACTTGCCGTTGATGACGGCGTCGCGGTAGATGGACTGGGACATCAGTCGGCTCAGCGTACCGCTGTTCTTTTCGCTGTTGATGGCATCAAACCCGAGCGATACGCCGATGATGGGCAGGAAGAAAACAAAAAACATGATAAACAATGGTAGAGACTCTTCTCCTGAGGTGGTGTAAAGCTTGAGGAAAACGAAGCGCGTATCGGAAACCGCCAGCTTGATGTACTGGGCGTCCATGTATATAGCGAAGATTGCCACCGCAAAGGCGATGGCGAACAGAATCAGGAAACGCCAGCGGGTAAAGTCATCCGCCAGCTCTTTCTTGAAGACCTCCATCATTCCCTGCATATTATTGCCCCTCCGAATATTTCAGGTAGATGTCTTCCAGGGCGTAGCTCTGAATGTTCATCTGGACCAGTAATCCGTTGCTGTCCACGACCGCCTTGGCAATCTGGGGGCGCAGGTCGGTCTGGGCGGTGACCACCAGCGTGTCCTCGGAACGCTCCACGTTAACCACTCCGGCAATCTTGCGGATGGCTTCGATAACGGCAGAGGTAATTTCGGTGAGCTTTACCTCGATGCGGAACTTGCCGCCGCTGAATGCCTGGCGGCCCAGGTCTTCCACTCCGCCCTCCACCACGATTTTACCCTTTTGCATGATGCCCACACGCGTGCAGATTTGCTGCACCTGCTTTAGCTGGTGTGAGCACATGATGATGGTCATGTTGCGCTCTTTAGCAATTTTATCGATAAGCTCGAGCAACTGGTGCACGCCCTTAGGGTCAATGCCGCTGGTCGGCTCATCCAGGATGGCGAGCTTGGGCTCTTTGACCAGAATATCTGCGATACCCAGACGCTGTTTCATGCCGGCGGAAAATTGCCCCACCTGCTGTTCGGCGGTTTTAATGAGCCCCACTTCTTCCAGCGCGCTGGTTACCCTTTTGGATACCTGTGCTTCCGGCAGTCCGTTGAGCCGGGCGGTGTAAGCCAGATTATAGTAAGCGGATAGTTCCTCGTAGAAACCCAACCGCTCCGGGACATAGCCGGTGATACGCTTTACCTTCAGCGGCTCCCGGGTGCAGTTGAATCCGGCGATATTCGCCGTTCCCGAAGACGGCTGCGTCAGCCCGAGCAGCATGAGGATGGTCGTCGTCTTGCCGGCGCCGTTAGGGCCGAGGAAGCCGAACCTCTCTCCTTCGGCGATGCTCAGGTTCAGCTTATCGACAACCACCTTTTCGCCGTATTTCTTGGTGAGATTTTTGGTCTCAATCAATGGTTGTGAATTCACTTTTCTACCGCCTGCCTAACTGTCGGAACATGAAGACCAGACCGGCGATGACCAGCAGTACGATGATAACGCCGACCCAGCCCCACAGCGTGGGAGTGAGCACGGTTACCCTGAGCTCGATATCACGGGTCCCCACCTCTTTACCGATGGTCTTCAGCGTCAGCAGGTAGTCACCTGGGACGACCTGCCGCGGCGGGATAACGATGACATCAATTTCACTGGCGTAGCCGGTTTCCACCTTATCAACCTCATCCGGGACAAACTTGACATCCCAGCCTTCCGGTTTGGTTGCCAGGAAGGAAATTTCGGTTACCGGGGTTGAGCCGGTGTTCTGGATGCGTGTTGCCAGGTGGTTTTCTTTACCGGCGGTGGCTTCAATGTTCAACCGCCCCGAGGTAGTGTAGAAGGCGAAGAGATATTTGGCTTTCACATTCGCCGTGAGTTCAACCTTCTGGTTGATAGCGCCGTCCCCGGATGCTGCCGTGAGGGTCGCTTTGTACAGTCCTGGTTCGGGCATCTCGCCGGTCAGCGGGGATAGCCTGACGGTAACCGTCTCGGAAACATCCGGTTCCACGCCGATGGCGGAGATGTTCTTCTGCGGATAGCCGCCCAGGACGACCGCCTGCCACTTGGGCAGGTCTTCTTCCACAGTCAGGACGAAGCTCTTGCTGCCGGGTCCCGACCATCGTAAAACGACTTCAAAATCGAAAGCGTCACCGGAATTGCCCTCAAAAATGGGGAACTTGGTGACCAGTTCGAGTGTGTTAGTTGCCGCCGGCTGTGTTTGCGCTGCCACAGGGCTAACGACCAGGGTCAGCAGCATGGTTACCAGCAGGGTAACACCGATGACATACCTGAGTATTCTGGGTTTGCTCATTGAAAATCTCCTTTTCCTGTGAACTATTGAAAATCCCCGGGCCCGCTGGCTCAGGGTCATTTTAATCAAACATTATAGGGTATTTCCAGAAGCGCGGTCAAGGACTGCTTCGTCACCACCACCTTCTCCGTATTCCTGATTGTACCACAAGCACATTGTGCTTTGCCAAATCCTGTGGGATAAATAAAAAAACGCTTCTAATTCTACCTCGGTCATAATAAGATATAACGTTGGTTTCAGGAAAAGGTTAGTAGTAATATAAATAAGCAGTAATATAAATAAGATTTTTGCAGGATTCTGGTTGTCTTGACGTGAATATGGTAGAATTTTTCTTCAAGAGGAGGCTGATATGCCGAACGGATACGAGATAAATGAACTGACCAAGACAGAATCATGGCGTATGTTCCGCATCATCGGAGAATTTGTCGAAGGTTTTGACCGTCTTTCCGGCATTGAACCGGCGGTAACGATATACGGGTCGGCGCGGCTGAAGCCGGAGGAGCCATTGTTTGCCCGAGTGGAAGAGGTGGCCTACCGGCTGGGACAACTGGGTTTTTCCGTGATTACCGGCGGAGGCCCCGGCGTCATGGAAGCAGCGAATAAAGGCGCCTCCCGAGCCGGCGTTGCGTCAGTCGGGCTTAATATTGAGCTGCCGGAGGAACAGGTTTGCAACCCATACACTACGAAATCAGTCACCTTTCACCACTTCTATGTCCGCAAGGTGATGCTGGTCAGGTATGCCAGCGCCTTTATCGTCATGCCAGGTGGACTGGGTACTATGGACGAACTGACCGAGGTACTGACGCTGATTCAGACCCACAAGATAAAACCTTTCCCGGTAATCATGTTCGATAGTGAATACTGGAAAGGCTTCCTTGATTGGTTCAAGCAGATGACCCTGTCCAAAGGTTTCATCTCGCCGGAAGACCTGAACCTTCTGATTGTCTGTGATTCCCCGGAGGAGGTAGTCAACACCGTGCAGACCTGGTATGTCAAGCAGGAAGTCGCCGGGCGCAAAGCGCTGCTCCGCTAGTTATTTGCCGGCGGCGAGCTTCCGCTTTATCTCGCCGAGCTGCCTCAGGTGTGATTTTTCCTCTTTGATTATCCGGTCTATTGTGTCCCGGGTACGGGGCGGTACGATGTCCCTCATTTCGTAATAAAAAAGGATGGAGTCTTTTTCCGCTTCGATGCCCAGTTCCAGCGCCTCGATATCGCCGCTCACGCGAGTGGCAAGCTCACTGGTGGTCAGTTCATCAGTAAAGACGGCACTGTTAACTAATGCCTGCAAATAGCCTTCGTACTCGTCACCTGCGGTGCCTGCTCCCTTCCCATTTTCGGAAGGTAGCGCAATATCCTGGAAAATTTTGATATGGTTCCTTTCCATCTGGGTGAGTTCTTTAAAGGCGGCGCGGGCGGTGGCGTTCTCTGTGGAGCGGCTCATCGTATCGTAGAAGGCCATACCGCTTTTTTCAATATTAATCGCAATATTGATGAGTTCTCCGCCGGAAAAAGTAATCGACATTAATAAACCTCCTGTATTTATCCTGCAATTTTAAAAAGGGATACCGAAAGCGCCGATGGCGAACACAGCGTGAACGAGTACCGATGTCCCGAAAATCCACCATAGATGGCAATGGTATTTATAAAAGCTCTTGTAGGCGGTGTTCTGCAGCCAGTTCTTGCCGATGCGCGATGTGGGCAGGCAGCGGCAGGTGAGCAGGATGATCATAAACAGCAACAGGTTCAGCATGCCCAGAATGAACGCGATTCTTACCCCGAACAGCGAATTGAATATATCCATAACCTGCCTCCGGATGGGGTTTTACCTTTTAAAGCCCAATACTGACGTTGCTGTTTTCGATGCTTACCGGGTAAGTAGCGATGCCGCAGGGCGGCTTGAGGAATTTTGCCGGCACGGCAACAATTCCTGCCCGGACCATGAGTATCTCGCGGTTAGCGATGGAGTCCTTCTTCATGGTGCCGTCCGCTAGTTCGCCTGCTTTACATTGTGTGACTATAATTCCCATGTTTGCTCCCGGATAGTTATCCCGGGGAAAAGTAACCTGTGCCCACATACTAAAATGAATTCATATTTGTTGTCAAATACCGGCGTTTTGACACGGTTAACACGGATGTATTATTCTTTAAATTAGGGGGAAAGATTAAACCCCGGTTAAGGAGGTAGAGGTACAATGAGGACTGGTGAACAATATCGCAAAGGGCTTGCCAAATTAAAAGATAACGTTTATATGAATGGTAAGCTCGTTCGCCGCGACGACCCCGTCCAGGAAGGCGCGGTAAATGTCATGGCAGCCACCTTTGATTATGCTCTGGATCCCGAGTTCAAAGGAATCGGCACCGCCAAGTCTCATCTTACCGGTGAGACCATCAATCGTTTTACTCATATCCATCACAGCATGGAAGACCTGCTCAACAAGCAGAAGATGACCCGGCTCTTCTCTCAGGAGCTGGGCGGCTGCGTCGCCCGCTGCATGGGCATCGATGCGACCAACGCTCTATCCGTGGTCACCTATGAAGCCGACCAGAAGTACGGCACCGAGTACAACAAGAGGTTCATCAACTGGCTGAAAAAGTGCCAGAAAGAAGACCTTGCCTGCGTCTGCGGCCAGACCGATGTCAAGGGCAACCGCCCCTGGCGTCCCCATCAGCAGAAAGACCCGTCCCTCTATGTCCGCATCATCGAAAAGACCAAGGACGGCATCGTAGTCGAAGGCGCCAAGGCGCACAACTCGTTTTCCAGCTGCGTCGATGAAGATATTATTATCCCCACTCGCCACCTCACCGACGAAGACAAGGACTGGGCAGTCGCTTTCAGCGTCCCAGCGGATGCCGAGGGCATGACCCTGATTAACGCCGCCTTCTCACCGCCCAAGCACAAAAATCTGGAATCACCCTATTCCAGGATGGGCGCTACACACTCCATCACCGTCTTCGATAAGTGCTTCGTCCCATGGGACCGCGTTTTCATGTGCGGCGAGCCGGAATTTGCCGGCAAGCTGGCATTGCTTTTCGCGCTTTTCCATCGTCACAGCTATACCGGCTGCAAATCCGCCCTTTCCGAGATTATGCTCGGCGCCACCGCGCTGGCGGCGGACTACAACGGCATCGCTAACGCGCAGCATGTCCGCCATAAGCTCGCCGATATGATTTCAGTGGTCGAGCTTATCTACGCAGCAGGCATCGCGGCGGGCGTCAATCACACCGTCGCCCCGTCCGGCACCTACGTACCAGATACCAACTACTGCAACGTCGGCAGAATGCTCGCCGGCGAGAGCATCTACGAGGAGTACATGGACCTGGCGGCAATTGCCGGCGGTCTCTCCGCCACCCTGCCGCCCGAAGCCGACTTCTACAACGAGAAGACCGGCAAGCTCCTCAACCGGTACATCATGCGGAACCCCGATGTCTCCTCTGAAGACACGCATCGTGCCTTCCGCCTCTTCCAGGATATGATGGCATCGCACTGGGGCGGCCACAAGCTCATCGACGCTCTACATGGCGGCGGTTCGCCGGTCATCGAGAAGGTCGGCATCTACCGCGACTTCAACCTGGAGCACTCCAAGAATATCGCCAAGAGGCTGGCGGGTATCAAGACGGATACCAAGTCCGACCCGAAGGGCGAACTCAACCGCCTGACTCACGCCTTTATCTAATCCCGACTTTTAGGAAACACGAAGCGGGCAGCTTT
This sequence comes from Dehalococcoidales bacterium, assembly GCA_028712355.1. Lineage (GTDB taxonomy): Bacteria > Chloroflexota > Dehalococcoidia > Dehalococcoidales > RBG-16-60-22 > JAQTQH01. The sequence continues at coordinate 11,728 of JAQTQH010000026.1, read as the reverse complement.
AAGCTGCCCGCTTTCTTTTTGGAATTAGCAGCCGCTTACCCTGAGCGGCATTTTGATATTACAATGTCCGGTAGTAGAATCCCTCTTGCTGTGCCTCGTCAATATTATAAATACTGCGCACATCAACCAGCACCGGAGGGCGGTGAAGTATAGCTTTGAGGTCGGCCAGTGTCAGTTCACGGAAAAGCGTATGTGCCACCGTCAGGATGACGGCATCTACCCTGTCCCGTTTTAGTACTTTCAGGTTTCTGAGAAGCTCGATGTTGAAATGGGTCTTAAAGACATCGGGATCGAGCAAGGGGTCGTAACCCAGCACCTCGGCACCGTGCTTGCGGAGTTCCCGTGCCATCGGGGGCACCGGGCTTTCCCGGATGTCCGGGACGTTCTCCTTATAGGTCAGCCCCAGGATAAGCACGCGCGACTTTTTGATCACCTTGCCGGCATCCTTGAGGGCGCTGATGGTCATCCTGGCGATATTTGCGGGCATCGCATCGTTGATCGCGCGCCCGGCGAGGATGACCTGCGATTGGTAGCCCAACTCCCGCGCCTTGTAAACGAGGTGGTACGGCACGACGGGGATGCAGTGACCGCCGACCAGCCCCGGCGAATAGCGGTGAAAATTCCACTTGGTGGCGGCGGCATCCAGTACATCCGCGGTGCGCAAGCCGAGCTTTTCGAAGATGAGAGACAGCTCGTTCATCAGGGCGATGTTGAGGTCGCGCTGGATATTCTCGGTGAGCTTGGCGGCTTCGGCGGTCTTGATATTGCGTGCAATGAAGACCTTGCCGACGGCGCGTCGGTACAGACCGGCAACGAGCTGCGCGGTCTCGTCGTCCATGCCGGAGACAATCTTGGTGGTATTATTAATCGTGTGGGCATCGTCCCCGGGATTAATCCGCTCCGGTGAGTAGGCTATCTTGAAATCCACGCCGCACTTCATTCCCGATTCCTGCTCCAGGATAGGTTTCACGATATCCTCGGTAACACCGGGATAGACCGTGGACTCCAGGATGGCAATCGCCCCTTTCTTGAGGTTACGCCCCACGATATGGGCGACGCTGACAACATCGGTCAGGTCGGGCTCTTTGCTTGGGGTAACCGGCGTGGGGACGCACATAGCGACAAAATCAGCTTTCCTTATCTGTTTGGGGTCGGTGGTGAAGGTGAGATTGGGATTCCGGTTGTCCTTTTTCAGCCGGGCTACCTTGGCGGCGTTAATATCAAAGCCGATTACCTTAATAGTGCGGGCGAATGCTTCGGAGAGGGGTTGCCCCACGTAACCCAGCCCCGCCACGCAGACGACGGCGTTAGTCTTATTCTGTTTCATGACGAAAAACTCCTGATGGTCTCCTTTAATCCTTCTTCAATGGTATGTGCTGGCTGGTAGCCGAAGGCGGCAAGACGGGAAATATCGGCAAAGCTGTGTAAAATATCCCCGGGTCTGTTTTTGTGATAGACCGGCTTGATATTGTGGCCGCTCAGGTCGGCAACCAGTTTTGCCAGCTGGTTGATGGTAATGCGCTGTCCGGTGCCGACATTGAACACGCCGGTCGCAGTGCCTTCCGCCGCCAGCAGGTTGGCGGACACCGCGTCTTTGACGAAGATGAAGTCGCGGGTCTGCTCGCCGTTACCGAATATCTGCGGGGGCTTGCCGCTAAGAGCGCTTTCAATAAAGCTGGGAATGGCGGCGGCGTACTCGCTGGCGGTGTCCTGGCGCGGCCCGTAGACATTAAAGTAGCGCAGGGCGGCGGTGGGCAGCCCGTAAACTTTAGCGAAGACCTGGCAATAATACTCCCCGGCGAGCTTGGCGACGGCGTAGGGTGACTGGGGGTTGGGCGGCATCGATTCCTGCTTGGGCAGGGTGGGCGTATCGCCGTAGACGGCTGAGGATGAGGCGTAGATTACCTTTTTGGCGCCGCTATCGCGGGCGGCAACCAGCACGTTTAGCGTGCCGGTAATATTGACTTCATTGGAGAGCAGGGGGTCTTTGACACTGCGGGGAACACTGGGCACGGCGGCAAGGTGAAAGACATATTCCGTACCCTTGAAGAGTTCCTGCAGTAACGGCAGTTTGGTGATGCTGCCCAGAATAAAGCTGACATTAGCGTGTCCCGTCAGACCGGAGAAGTTCTCCTTTTTGCCGGAGGACAGGTCGTCGATGATGGTGACGTGATAACCCCGCTCCGCAAGCGCCCCGGCAAGGTGGGAGCCGATAAAGCCGGCGCCGCCGGTCACAATTGCCTTTTTCATCATGTGTCTACACTTTCGAATCGGCTTCGCTGTTCCGATAGTGCCAAATGGCAATGTAAATGGACTGATTTGTTCCAGATTATACTATATTCTCGATGCCTTTGCCCAATATGCGGTAGACCGCCGCCATATCCAGGCTGCCGCGGACGGTCTCCGCCAGCTTATCATATTGCAGGTCTTTGCTCGGTGAAGCTGCCATAGCTTTTTCGGGCAGGTTCCAGAAGCGGCGCAGGCAGGCGAGGAAAGACATTCGGAATGTATCATTATGAAAAAGCCCGTGCAGGTAAGTGCCGAAGATGGTGCCCGCCGTGTTGAGGGCGCCGTCACCGTAATCGGCGGTACCTTCGGGAGTGGCGACAATATGGAGAACGCTCTCTGCGGAGCCGGTCTGTCCCATGTGTATCTCGTAGCCGGTTACTTCCTGTCCCCTGCTTTCGCAAAACAGGCCGCAGTTGGCCGTGACGCGGGCGGTGACCTGCCGGGTAGACTTTTCCGTGGCGAAGATGGTCGTGACATCAAGCAAGCCCAGCCCCGCCGCTTCCCCTTCGGCGGACTCCGCTCCCGATGGGTCGCGGATGATTTTCCCCAGCATCTGGTAGCCGCCGCAGATTCCCGCCACCGGCGTTCCCGCCTGCGCCAGTTTGATTATCGCGTCTGCCAGTCCCGATTGCTTCAGGTAGTTGAGATCGCCGATGGTGCTCTTGGTGCCGGGGAGGATAATCAGGTGGGGCTTGCCCAGTTCTTCAGGCCGGGCGACATAACGCACAAGGCAGTCACTCTCCAGCGGGTCGAAGTCATCGTAGTTAGAAAGATGGGGTAGGCGGATGACGGCAGCATCCAGGTCATGCGCTTCCTGAGATGGGCGTTCATCGAGGTACACGGAGTCTTCCTGGGCAATCTGCTGTATCTCCCGCCGGTAGGGTATCACCCCGAGCACCGGCTTCTGCGCGCGCTGCGCCAGCATTTCCAGCCCCGGCTGGAGCAGTTTGATATCACCGCGGAACTTGTTGATAATAAGGCCTTTAACATAAGCGCGCTCGTCTTCTTCAAGGAGCGCCAGCGTGCCGACCAGTGCCGCGAAGACGCCGCCGCGGTCGATGTCGCCGACCAGTAGCACCGGCGCCTCCGCCATCCGGGCAATGCGCATGTTGACGATTTCCCGCTCTTTAAGCTGGATT
>JAQTQH010000026.1:0-8290 GCA_028712355.1 Dehalococcoidales bacterium | reverse complement strand
GCCGGCACCTTCAATCACCACGATGTCATAAGCGGCACGCAGGCGTTGCAGGGATTCTTCAATAACACTCTTAAGTTCTGGAGTATAAAGGTAATAATCACCTGCGGAGAGAGTCTTCGCTACCTTACCCCGGACGATGACCTGGCAGCGGCTGTCCGCCTCGGGTTTGAGTAGAACGGGATTCATATCTACCGTCGGTGCGATGCCGGCGGCTTCCGCCTGTACTGCCTGGGCGCGGCCGATTTCGCCGCCATCGGCAGTGATGAAGGAGTTGAGCGCCATGTTCTGAGACTTGAAGGGAGCTACCCGCAAGCCGCCCTGGCGGAAGATGCGGCAGAGGGCAGCTACTATAATACTCTTTCCTGCTGAAGAGGCGGTGCCCTGTACCATAATGGTCTTAGCAGATGGCATAAATCCCTTTTGCGGTTAATGCAAACCCAGCGAAGCAGACTTGAAGTATTGCATATACATCAGATACCCGGCTTCGATAATAGTGCCTTTCTGGGTAAATGTCGTTGGGTTCTGTCTGCAGCATTATCCTATTATCTTGCGGTGAGTCCCCCGTCTATCGGTATCCACGCCCCTGTAACGTAGGATGACTCGTCCGAAGCCAGGTAGAGCGCCAGGAGGGCTACTTCCTCCGGTTGCGCGAACCTGCCCAGAGGTATCGAGTTAAGAATGGATTGTTTTCGGACAGGGTCCGCAAATGCCTTGTCCCCCAAAGGTGTCTGCACGGGACCGGGACAGATGACATTAGCCCGGATATTGTAGGGTGCGTAAGACCCCGCGATAGACCTTGTGAGCGATTGTATTCCACCCTTTGCCGACGAGTAGGCGTTCCGGTCGCTGGCGACCAGTCCGGATGTCGATGATGTGTTTATGATGGAGCCTCGCTTGTTCTTGACCATCGTTGGTATGACATACTTACAGAAAAGAAACGTGCCGGTGAGATGGATGCTGATAAGCGCATTCCAGACATCCTCGCTCATGCCGGCTACTGGCACGTCTTCCGCCATCCAGATTCCCGCACAGTTGTAGAGCACGTCAATGGTGCCGTAACGGCTTAAACAGGCGCGGACCGCCTCCTGTATTTCTGAAGAATGTGAGACATCAACTTTAATAAACATGGCTTCGCCAGCCTGTTTTTCAATCAGGGCAACTGTCTCTTTTCCCATCTGTTCATTGAGGTCGCAAACCGCTACACTGGCTCCTTCTCTAGTAAAGAGAATACTTGCCGCCTTTCCTATGCCTGACCCCGCTCCGGTTATTAGCGCAACCTTACCTTGCAGTCTGCCATCTTTTGTCATATTTCTTCTCTTCCACAGGTAGTGAAGTAATCCCTTACGAAGTGCTTCGTTACTACCTTCTTGCAATCATGGAGCATTCTCTACAGATATAGTAGCATAAACCCAAATAAAAAGAGGGTCACTTTTACAGTGACCCTCTTTTTCGAGCTTGCTGGCTGACTATTTGCCAATACGGAATACTTTGGTGCCGCAGCTGGAGCATGCACCCTGAGTGGCCGGCCGGCCGTTCTTCATGGTGATTGCCTTGGCGTTCTTGATCTCCACCTTCTTGCGACACTTTACACAATAAGCCTGCATGTACTCACCTCCCTCGTAATACGTGTGTTGAACCTAAGATAGCACATTGGCGCGCACCCGTCAATAGCTACACCCCCTGATTTAAGGGGTAAATCTAAATTTTCTTGAAGCAAAATAGCCCCTGCGCGTTGCTGGTGGTGGCTTCGGCAAGCTGAGCTTCCGTCAGGTTCTGCAAAAGGGCGGCGCCCTGCAGGCTGCGCCGCACGTCGGCGGGGCGGGACTCGAATTCGGATTCTCTGCCTCTGCCGTAGGTTACCGGCGAATCAGTCTCCAGCAGCAGCCTGGCGAGATGGATTTCCTTCACGGCGCGGCGATGCTCTTCGTGGTATTCCACCGCGGGAGTCGCCGAGATGTAATAGCCCTGGCTTACGATGTCCCTCAGCACGCTCGAAGGGCCGGTGTACCAGTGAAAGACAGCTTTAGCGATACCGGCGGCAGCGACCATGTCGAGTCCATCGTGCCAGGCGTAGCGGGAGTGGATGGATACCGGCTTATCGTACTTTCGGGCTATCTTTAATAGCTCCTTTAGTACGGTGTGCTGGAAATCCTTCGGGGCAAGCTCCTTGACCTTCTTGTGATAGTCCAGCCCCACCTCCCCGACCGCCACCGCCTTGCTAATGTTTTCTTCGATAAAGTGCAGATTACGGTCGAAATCCTCTTTTTTAAGCAGGTAGGGGTGCCACCCCAGCGCCGGGTAAACGAAGCCCGGATATTCCGCGGCGATTTGCAGGATTTTGCGGTTGGATGCCTCGTCCATGCCCACGCCGATGATGGCGATGACCCCGCTGTTTCTGGCCTGCTCCAGCGCGCCGGGAAGGTCGTTAAGCTGCTCCATGTGGGCATGAGTGTCAATTAGCTGGTACATCGGCGTTCCACCTCGTTGATGATTTCCTTTACCTTTACTAGCGGGAGATCGGACCGGCGGCTGATTTCCCCGTCGCCGACTGGTGCGCCGGTCTTATATCCCTTGTGCCACAGGTAGATGTCCTGCCCCTCTTCGCTGATGCCGGCTTCATCCAGTTTGATAAGCGGCTCCAGGTCTCCGACTCTGGCTAAGACCCGGATTAATCCGGCTTCGTCCTTGAATGCTTTGGCGTAATCCGCGGCAGAGTTTTCCAGGTCGCCCTTCTTTTCGCGGGCGACGGCGCGGTTATAATAAATCCGGCTGTTAGCGGGATAGAGGGAAATCGCCCTGGTGTATTCGGCGATTGCCGCGCCGTACTCACCGCGCGCCAGGTGGCGGTTGCCGCGGATATAAAGCAATAAGGCTTCAAGGCAAGAACCGGGCAGACCTTCCAACCTCTTAATATCAGGCAGTTCTTCATAATTGAAGTCGCGGACTGTGCCATCGACCAGTCCTGCCATGCGGCGGTGGCGGATATCCGTGGCGCCATACCACGCATCGATAAAACGGCAGGTGCCGTCGGTCAATGTTATCAAATTGACATAATGCGGCACATATCGGCCTGCGTTGTCCATCAGCACCTCGACGATGCCCAGCGGCAGACCGAACTTATCACCGAGGGCGGCGAGGACCTGGACGTAGCCCAGGCAATCGGCGCGTCCTGCTGATAGCACTTCGCTTAATTCGAAGATACGCCCGCGCTTGATGTTGCGGCGCACCACCTTAGTAAGCCATTCCGCCACCGCAACCTGCCTCCGGCTTTGGTCTGCGGCACCAGCGGCGAGGTACTGCCGGACTACTGATACCAGTGTAATGATATCAGGCTTCGCGGCGTCCGCTGTCATATCGGCAGGTAAAGCGGGGATCTGCCACCGGGACAGGGCGGTTTCAAGGTCTATCATCGCTCTTGCCCCATATTAGCACAATCTCTGAAGGGTGGGAATGTGCTTAGTAAGAAGTTGCATTCAGCTTGATAAAGTATAATGATATGAGGAAGGCGGGTATTAAATGAGTCCAGATAAGATTACGATGTTCGTCGGGAAGGGTGGAGTGGGCAAGACCACATGTGCTGCGGCGACTGCCCTGCATTATGCCTCTAACGGATCGCGGACACTGGCGCTCACCACCGATGCCACTCCTTCCCTGCGCCATATTTTCGAAATCTCGGGCGACCTGAGGGAAGCCTCGGTCAATTCATCTCTGGACGTCAGCGAGCTCGGCGAGGCGGAAGTGCGGCAGATGTGGGACGCCAGGTTCGGACATGAAGTTTACGAAGTGTTCAACTCGTTCGTTGCGGTAAACTACGATGAGTTCCTGGAGTTCATGACCTCCGTGCTGCCCGGACTGGGCGAAGAATTCATGGTGGACTATATCCGGGAAATGCGGCTAAAAGGTGCTTATGAAACTATCGTCTGGGACACCGCGCCGCTGGGGCAGACGCTGGCATTACTGGGGACGCCCGCTTTGCTGGAAAAGCACCTGCGGCTGGCGCCGCGCATCTACTCGCGGCTGAAGTCCGGCCGGCAGAGCCGTGAGACGGTGCTGGATATCCTGCGGCGCTGGGAGAAGCTTTCCGCACTTAATATGGACTTCCTGCGCCGCGAGGTCAAGTTTGTGCTGGTGACCATCCCGGAAGCGCTGGCGGTCGCGCAATTGGAAGGCATCTTCGGAGAGTTCGACCGCTACGGGCTGAAGGTGCAGCAAATTGTGGTGAACAACGTGATTAAAGAGACTGACTCCTCTTTCCTGAAAAGCAGGGCGTTACAGCAGGAACAATATCTAAAAATTATTCATGGAAAATACTCTAATCTAATGATAATAGAGCTGCCCCTGTTCCCCTATGAAATCAAGGGCGCGGCACGCTTACAGGAAGTGGCGCAGATACTTTTCAAATAGTTTTTTACCCCTTCACCACACCCACCGGCCGGGTGCGGGCGACGCGGCGGGAAATGCCCGCGCCGTGCGCCACGCCAACCACGGCGTTAACGTCTTTATAGGCCTCGGAGGCTTCTTCGGCGAGCCCGCCCAGGCTGCCTGTCCGGACGGTAATACCGCGTGCCTGTAAAGCATTAAGCACTTCTCTGCCGCTCTGGTGCTTTTTGGCGGCGGTTCGGCTCTGCATTCTTCCGGCGCCGTGGCAGGTGGAGCCGAAGGTTTCTTTCATCGCCTGCTCGCTACCGACCAGCACGTAGGAGAACCGCCCCATATCCCCCGGGATGAGCACCGGCTGCCCGATGCCGGCATACTGCGGCGGCAGTGCCGGATGCCCCGCCGGGAAAGCGCGCGTGGCGCCCTTGCGGTGGACGCAGAGCGTCTCTTTTTTACCGTTGACCACGTGCTCTTCAATCTTCGCGATATTGTGGGTAACGTCGTAAATCAGCTCCAGCCCGGCGTCGCGGTCGGATAGCTCCAGCACTTTGCAGAAGGTCTCCCGTACCCAGTGGGTGATGCACTGGCGGTTCGCCCAGGCGAAGTTGGCGGCGCCGCGCATGGCGGCGAGGTAAGCCTGTCCTTCCGTAGATTTGATGGGGCCGCCGGCAAGCTGGCGGTCGGGCACGTTAATCCCGTATTTCGTCATTGCCGTCATCATGTACCGGATATAATCATCCGCCACCTGGTGCCCCAGCCCGCGCGAGCCGCAATGGATGAAGAGCACCACCTGGTTGGGGCGGTCGATGCCCATCACTGCGGCAGTTTCCGGCTCGTAGATTTCATCCACGACGGCGACTTCTAAGAAGTGGTTGCCGGAACCGAGCGTGCCGAGCTGCGGAGTACCGCGCTCTTTGGCGCGACCACTCACCCGGTCAGGGTCGGCGCCCGGCAGCTCGCCGTTCTCCTCGGTAGCCGCCAGGTCTTCCCTGCGTCCGTAGCCCATATTGACCGCCCAGCGTGAGCCTTTTACCAGCACATCATCAATTTCCTTGCCGCGCAGCCGGATTTTACCGGCGGAACCAACGCCGGACGGCACACTGTTGAACAGCCCATCCATCAACTCTTTCATGCGGGCTTTGATTTCATCGTAGACAAGATTAGTGCGCAGGATGCGGACGCCGCAATTGATATCGAAGCCTACTCCGCCGGGTGAGACCACGCCGTCGGTGATACGCATCGCCGCCACCCCGCCGATGGGGAAGCCGTAGCCCCAGTGGATATCCGGCATCGCCATCGAATAGTTTACGATGCCGGGCAGGGTTGCCACGTTCGCCACCTGTTCTAACGCCTGATCCTCGCGGATGTGTGCCAGCATTGCTTTGTCGGCGAAGATGAGTTCGGGGACGCGCATGCCCGGCTTGTAGCTCTGCGGTATGCGCCAGCGGTATTCGTCAATTTGCTCCAGCGTTCCTGTCCACTTCGGCATCGGCATACCTCCTAGATATCAAAAAGCACCCGCACCCGGTTTTTTGCCCGGTCGATTGCAAGATTGTGGTAGGTTGCTGCTTTGATGCCCATCTTGATTTCATGGCGGGCGGCATCAAACTTTTCGCCGTGGCATACCGAGGTCAGATGCGTATCGCTGAGTTCGCTAATCTCAAATCGCTTGAAGAGCAGCATCCGCGCATCGAAATAGTAGATAAGGCGGTTCAGCCATTCCGCAAGCAGGATTTCAGTATCAAGTGCGCTAATCTGGACGCGACGTGATTCTCTTTCCCTGATTTTACGAGGGTTGGTTATGATGGCGAACATGCCATAGGCGGCGTTGGCAAACGTCTCGCTTAGATTGCTGCCGTAAGCCACCAGCCCGATATCGGCGGTATGTTCGGTTAGTCGATACTTTCTCATCGTCTGCTCCATTTCAGATTCTATCACCGCCGACCGGAAATAGTGAAGACCCGGTAAATCTCGGCAGTATCTTAAAGGGGAAAAATAACGTTATATATAGTAGGTGATTATTGACAATTCACTTTCAGTCTCAGCATAATTAAATTATAAGGGGTAAAAAGGGGTATCATATGAGTAAACTATCGCTAAAGAGTCTGGTCCTTTCCTTGTTACTGCTTGCCGCACTGGTTGTTCCTTCGGCATGCACTTTTATTGAGGTAATACCTTCGGAACTGACGACTACTGCTCCGGTTTCTGCGCCTGCCGCAACGGCTCCCGTGACGCCGATTAGTCCCGCCTGGACGCCGACCGTCATGAGCGGCCAGTCAACACAGTTGCCGAACATCGCCGATGTCGTGGCGCTGGTCAAGCCTTCGGTGGTGGCCATCAACACCGAGGTGGTCACGGTGGATTTCTTTAACCGCCCGTACTCGCAGAAGGGGGCGGGTTCCGGCTGGATTATTGATAAGAACGGCATTATCGTAACTAACAATCATGTCATCGAGGGCGCCAAGACCATCACGGTGACTCTTGATGACGGGCGTAACCTTGATGTCGATATCTCTAAAATTTACACCGATGCCCTGAACGACCTGGCGGTGCTCAAGGTCGAGGCACAGAATCTGCCGGCGCTCAAGGTGGGTGATTCATCCAAGATACGCGTCGGCGAATGGGTGGTCGCCATCGGTAATGCGCTGGGGCAGGGTATCCGCGCCACGGAAGGCATCGTCAGCCGCAAAGGGGTCTCTCTCTCCGAATCGCAGGGTCAGACGCTCTATAATCTCGTCGAGACGAGCGCCGCCATCAACCCCGGCAACAGCGGCGGCCCGCTGGTAAACATGGCGGGCGAGGTCATCGGCATTACCAGCGCCAAGGTTGCCGAGGTAGGCGTGGAAGGCATGGGCTATGCCATCAGTTCCGAGACGGCGGTCCCAATTATCCAGGAACTGGTCAATAACGGCTATGTGGTCCGCCCCTGGATGGGGGTGGGGCTTTATGAGGTCAGTGATTTTATCGCGACGCGTTTCCGGCTGTCGGTGAACAAAGGCATTATGATTACCGAGGTCGTGCAGGGCGGCCCCGCCGAAAAGGCGGGCTTGCGACTCAATGACGTGATTGTGGCTATCGACAGCAAAGATGTGACCAGCCTTGACGATTTTACCAAGATGCTGCACGCCGCCAAAATCGGTCAGAAAATGACGTTATCTTATTACCGGGGGACGGCGAAAGGCACCGTCGAAGTTACGCTGACGGAAAGCCCGCGCCCATCCAGCTCGTAAAATCATGCTTGATTTAACGTCAATACTTGTGCTATAAATTCTTATGTAAAAGGCGTTGACGGAGCCGAGTAAGAGAGTTATAAAATTCAGCGAGCCCGGTACGGTGTGAGCGGGCGTTTCACCTCTCTGAAAATCCCTCCTGAGCTGCCCGCCGAACGGCAATAACCCAGTAAGCGCGGCCGGTGCCGTCCATCGTTAGCAGAGACGCGGGCATGGTTTTGTGCCCGGATAAGTGCCTCCGCCGGCAGGCGGGGGAAACAGGGTGGTACCACGGGTAAGTCCCGTCCCTGAGCGGACGGGACTTTTTGTTTTACAGGAGATAAATATGTTTAAGCCAGTCAGCAGCCGGGTGAACTTCCCCCAGCAGGAAGAAAAGGTACTGGAGTGGTGGAAAAGCAAAGACATCTTCCGGCGCAGCATCGAGGCGCGCAAGGACAAGCCGCGTTTCACCCTTTATGAGGGTCCTCCCACCGCCAACGGCAACCCCGGCATTCACCACGTGCTGGCGCGGGTCTTCAAAGATATCATTCCCCGCTACAAGGTAATGAAGGGCTACTATGCCCCGCGCATCGCCGGTTGGGACACGCACGGTCTGCCGGTGGAGCTGGAAGTGGAAAAAGAGCTCGGCTTTTCCGGCAAGACGCAGATTGAGCAGTACGGCATCGCTAAGTTCAACGAGCGCT
>JAQTQH010000025.1 GCA_028712355.1 Dehalococcoidales bacterium | reverse complement strand
CCTGCGTACAATTGACTATTAATAAGTATAACTTACCCGATGCAATATGTCATACGATTGGCGCAGAACAGTCTATCTGGCTAGCTTCATCCCTTTAGCTATCTCAAGCTGCTGCGCCAGTTTGAAGTTAACGATGCTGCGGTTCTGGTGCTTCTCCAGGAACTCCTTGAGATTTTCCAGGAAAAGCGAGATGGTGCGCAGGCTCGTTTCATAAGTAAACCCCGCCAGGTGCGGCGTCAGCGTAACGTTGTCCGGTGTCTTGATGGGGTCGTCAGTATTGAGCGGCTCGGACCAGAAGACATCCAGCGCCGCGCCCTTTATCTGCTTGTTTTTCAGGGCATTGTTCAGCGCTTTTTCATCAACCAGCTCGGCACGCGCCGTGTTTATCAGATAAGCCGTTGGCTTCATCAGTTTGAGTTCCGCTTCACCGATGAGGTTCTTGGTCTCGGCGCTAGCGCGGGCATGGAGGCTGACATAGTCTGCCTGCTTCAGAAGTTCCGACAAACTGACCTGTTTGGCATTGTATTCCTTGAGGATGTCCGGCGACACGTAGGGGTCGTACGCCAGGATAGTGACGTTGAATCCCTTGAGCCTTTCCGCCACCTTCTGGGCGATGTTGCCAAAACCGACCAACCCGACAGTGCAGCCGTAGATTTCCGGCGGGCGCACGTCCGGCCGCCACCACTTTCCGGTCATGATTAAGTGATGCCCCCGGGCGATATTCCGCGATGCCGACAGCATCATGCCTACGGTATATTCCGCGACTGCGTTGGCAGTACGTCCCGCATTATTGAAAACGGGTATTTTCCGCTTCGTGGCTTCCTCGACGTTGATATTTTCTACGCCGCCGCGCAGGCAACCGATAACTTCCAGGCTTTTCGCCGCTTCGATGACCGCTTTGTTCACAGGAGTAAAATGCGCCATGATAACCTGGGGGTCGAATTGCTGTAATAGTTCGAAGATGCCCGGAGGCGGGGTACCGGCTTCCGCGCCGTTCTTTTCAATCTTGAGGTTTTCCCGGTTGAGGACTTCCACATTGTCCGGCGGCCAACGGAGATAGCGGACTTCAGCATCGGGAAAGACGGCCTTGATGCCCTTGTCCATGCGTTCCCTTGTAATCGACATATCATCGAGACCCAGGATTCTCATCTTCTTACTCCGTTATTTTATAGTTTGAAAATATCCACGTTAAGCGTCGTCAGGGCGTTGACGATCTGCTCGTATACTTTATGCTGGCGCTCATATATCCGGTGGAATTCCGGACGCGGCTTGTAAGTACCTTTAAACTTCACGGTCGCCTTGAGCGCTTCCTCTACTGAACCCCAGACGCCGGTAGCCAGCCCGGCCAGCAGACCAGCACCTAAAGCGGAAGCATCTTCAATCTGCACCGCTTCCACTTCCTTGCCGAGCACATCCGCTTTCAGCTGGAGCCACTTCGGCGATTTGGTATGCCCGCCGAAAGCCCTGACCGTCTGGAAGTCGCCTTTACTCACCCGCTCCAGACGGTCGGTCAACAGCTTTAATTCGTGAGTTACGCCTTCGACAATGCCCTTGAGGAGTTCCTGCCGGGTAGTCGCCATCGTCAGTCCCAATACCGCGCCCTTGGCGTAGCCGTCCACGTCACTGCCGGAGAAGTAAGGCACTATCATGATAGTGCCGCCATCGAATTTCAGAGGCGCGAACATTATGTCATATACATTGCTGTACTCTTTTTCCGCCCTCACACGTTCCTCGATGGCAAACTCGTTACGGAACCAGCGCACCAGATATCCGCCGGTTGGCAGCCAATGGAGAACGGTATAAGTATCTTTCAGCACACCGTTATAAACACGCGCTTTGGTGTCATAGGCTTCCTGGGAAAAGATAGGCTCCGCACTTATGAACGCCGGACCTTCAAAGAAACCGGTAATGTCTGCCATGACGCCGGGAGTGAGGTGGGTTACTCCCGCTCCCAGTATGCCGCAGGGGACATCGTGCCCGCCGCTGACCATCTTTACGCCCGTTGGCAGGCCGAGCCGTGCCCGCATCTCGGCTCCAATCTCGCCGACTACCGTGCCGGAGGGCACCGGTTCGCTGAATATCTGACCAGTGAGACCGAACTCCTTGAGAATCGCCTCCGAGTATTCCTTCTTGCGCAGGTCGAACGGAGTGCTGGTAGCCGCCATAGAGTAATCGAGCGCCGGTTTGAGTCCCATGCGCATCAGGATATAGTCCGGGAAGGTCATGAATTTCCAGGTCTGGTTGAAAACGTCCGATGCATTCTTTTTTAGCCACAGGATTTTGCTCAGACCGCCCGCCACCGAAGGCCGGTTACCTCTTATCTGGTAATACTGCTTTTCACCGATAGTGTTCTTAATCAGAGCGGCTTCCTCGTTAGCGCGGGTGTCCGCCGCGAGAATGGCCCGGTGAACCGTCTTGCCGTCTTTATTGACCGGGATGATGTTCCGCCCCATGGAAGAAATGGAAATTGCGGTAATCTGGTTCTTATGCTTTCTGCCTATTTCCGAGACCGTTTTCTGCACCGCCGCCCAGATTAGCTCAGGGTCGACCTCGACCCAGCCGGGGCGCGGGTAGACGTGGGCGTATTCCATGTACGCCGAAGCGATAGCTTCCCCGGTCTCGGAAAAAAGGATGGTCTTGTTTCCCGATGTGCCAATATCAATACTCAGCACTCCCATTGTTTTTTCCTCATTTCTTCACAATTTGGATTGCATCCGCAACAGACATACCGCTGTGCACGAGAGCTTTAAGCGCTTCCACCATCTTATCAGGAAATTGGGCTTTATAGATATTGCGACCGAAAACGACGCCCCGGGCACCGGCACCAATCGCCTCCTGCACTTTACTGAACACATCTTTCAATTCGCCCTTGGAACCGCCCAGAATCATCACCGGTATCGGCAGGCAGGAGGTAATTTCCTTGAAAGATACCGGGTCGCCGGTGTATTCCGTTTTGATAATATCCGCCCCCAGCTCAAGGGCAAATCGGCATACCTTATGAATTTCCTCCGGGTCGTTCTTCTTCTCCTCCGGTATCTCGGCGCCCCAGTTGACCGCCTCAATGATAAACGGCACATCATGCTTGTGCGTCTGCTCACCGACCCGCGCCACGTACTGGAAATTTTCCAGCAAGACCCGGCTCTCGGTCTGCCCGCTGATGATAAAACATTTAATCGCTCTTGCGCCCAGCCGGATGGCATAATCGAAGTCGTAGACCTGCATGGGCCCGTAGAGCGACGGAGTACGGGTAAAAGCATCGAGGGTAGCGACCGGCGTTACCGAAGGATACTTGTTAAACAGGCCTAAATATTTGTTAATAAGAATGGGGCTGGACAAGACCGCATCCGGCTGTGCTGACATGAATTTCGACATTGTCTCACCGGGATTCTTGGCTTCCTGGTGTACGGTGCCGTTCATACCGTAATCAAACGCCACGAGAACAGCCTTGCCTGATTTGCTGTCAAATACGCCGCGATTAACCATTTCTGAACCTCCTTGTGCCTTTTTTGAGGGGTATAGATGGGTATAGTTTACGACTACAAGATGTTGAATTTCAAATATCCATGGAGTTACAAAGCAATAATATAAGAAAGGCACCACGCGGTACAACTAAACGGTACGTTACTGATTACCGGGCATTAAATTCACCTCGTAGATAAATAGATTGACATAGATTTCAAATTAATGATATTATCAATAATAATAATTATTATTAGAAAATGTATAAGAAATCAAAGCAAAGAGAGACCATCGCAAGGCTTCTAAAAAGCACTACCTCGCATCCTTCGGCAATATGGATTTACGAGCAAGTGAAAAAAGAGATACCTCATATCTCCCTGGCGACGGTGTACCGTAACCTAAGAATATTAAAACAATCCGGAGAAATTAAAGAAGTATGTATCGCCGATGATACTGCCTTTTTCGATGGTAATATCCGGCAGCATTACCATTTTCGCTGTGACCGCTGTGGGAAAATTATCGATCTTGAGGAACCGGCCGATACTGAGATAGAGACACGGATTGCCCGCAAAACCGGACTCAAGGTTACGCACCATCGCCTGGAATTGGGCGGACTATGCCTGGAGTGCCAGAAACGCGGACCCTGGGGACAGAACCACAACTAAGAAGATAGAAAAGAAGTTTGAAGGAGGAGAATAACTTCCTGAGAAAGATGTTGCGCTAACGCTAATTTGTAGTACAATCTAAGTCTACCGAGGTAGAGAATTAAGGAGGGAAATAAAATGGCTAAATCGATTAAGGGTACCCAAACGGAAAAGAACCTGCTCACCGCCTTTGCCGGGGAAGCACAGGCAAGGAACCGTTATACCTTCTTTGCCAGCGCCGCCCGTAAGGAGGGCTATGAACAAATTGCTAATATCTTTACTGAAACCGCCGGTAATGAGAAGGAGCACGCCGAAATCTTCTTCAAGTATCTCAAAGGCGGGGAGGTCGAAATCACGGCGTCCTACCCGGCGGGGATTATCGGGGATACCAAGGCGAATTTAAAGGCAGCGGCGGACGGCGAAAAGATGGAATGGAGCGTTATTTACGCCGATTTCGAAAAAACCGCCCGTAAAGAAGGCTTCCGCGACATTGCGAGTTCATTCAAGGAAATCGGCGAGGTGGAAGAATTCCACGAGAGCCGGTACCGGAAGCTGGCGAAAAACATTGCCGCCGGAGAAGTTTTCCGGAAGAAAACCGTCAAGAAGTGGCACTGCACCAACTGCGGCTACATCCACGAAGGCACCGAAGCCCCTGATGTCTGCCCGGCATGCAAGCATCCTCAATCATACTACGAGCTGCTGGCAGATAATTACTAAAACATAAACCGCTACTGCCCGCAGAATAAAAGGAGAGGGAAAATGCCTAAAAAGAAGGAGAATAAAAAGAAACTGACCACTGTTGCCGGCGCCCCGGTGGCAGACAACCAGAACACAATGACTGCCGGCCCCCGCGGACCTGCCCTGTTACAGGATGTCTGGTACCTGGAAAAACTGGGGCATTTTGACCGCGAGGTTATTCCTGAGCGCCGAATGCATGCTAAAGGCTCGGGGGCCTTTGGCACGTTTAAAGTGACTCACGATGTGACCAAGTACACTAAAGCCAAAGTCTTTTCTGCCATCGGCAAGAAGACCGACCTCTTTATACGATTTTCTACCGTAGCGGGAGAGCGCGGCGCCGCTGACGCCGAACGCGATATCCGCGGTTTTGCCATCAAGTTTTACACCGAAGAAGGCAACTGGGATTTGGTCGGCAATAATACGCCCGTTTTCTTCCTGCGTGACCCTCTCAAGTTCCCTGATTTGAATCACGCGGTAAAGAGGGACCCCCGTACCAACATGAGAAATGCCCGCAACCAGTGGGACTTCTTCACCAATCTACCCGAAGCACTGCACCAGGTTACTATCGTCATGAGCGACCGCGGTATCCCCTATTCATACCGCCATATGCACGGTTTCGGCAGCCATACCTTCAGTCTCATCAATGCCAGAAACGAGAGATTCTGGGTGAAGTTCCACCTGAAAACGCAGCAGGGCATCAAGAACCTGACTGATGCAGAATCCCAAGCAATTATTGCCAGGGACCGTGAGAGCCATCAGCGCGACCTTTATGAAAGCATCGAGAATAAGGATTATCCCCGCTGGACGATGTATTTCCAGATTATGCCGGAAAAAGATGCTGCCAAGATGCCTTACAACCCCTTTGACCTGACTAAAGTCTGGTATCATGGTGATTATCCATTAATTGAGGTTGGTGTAGTTGAGCTTAATCGCAACCCGGAGAACTATTTTGCCGATGTGGAACAGGCAGCCTTCAATCCGGCTAACATCGTGCCGGGCATCGGTTTCTCGCCCGACAAGATGCTGCAGGGACGACTCTTCTCCTACGGGGATGCCCAGCGTTATCGCCTGGGCGTCAACCATCATCTCATCCCGGTGAATGCTCCCCGCTGCCCGGTTAACAGTTTCCACCGCGATGGACTTATGAGAGTTGACGGCAACCAGGGCAGCGTTCCGAGCATTGAACCCAATAGCTATGGCAACTGGCAGGAGCAACCGGAGTTTGCCGAGCCGCCGCTCAAACTAGAGGGTGCTGCCGACCGCTGGAACTTCCGCAAGGATGATAGCGACTACTATACCCAGCCGGGCAAACTCTTCCGTTTGATGAAACCCAAGCAACAGCAAGCCCTGTTCGAAAATACTGCCCGTGATATAAGCGCCGCTCCCAAGGAAATCAAGATCAAACACATCTCCAATTGTTGCAAGGCTGACAAAGGCTACGGCGAAGGTGTGGCCAAAGCAACGGGCATAAAAATGAGCGAAGTCCCGAAATAACTGATAAAGAGCGATAACTATAGCCATGGAGGGAAAAACTAATGGAACATAAATTGCCGGAACTGCCCTTTGCCAAAGACGCACTGGCGCCCCGCATTTCAGCGGAGACGCTGGAATTCCACTACGGGAAGCACCATAAGACCTACGTCGATAACCTCAACAAGCTGATACCCGGCACGGAATTCGAAAATGCTTCTTTGGAAGACATCATCAAGAAGGCGACGGGCGGCATTTTCAACAACGCCGCGCAGGTCTGGAACCACACCTTTTACTGGAACTGCCTTTCGCCGAAAGGCGGCGGCGAACCCTCCGGAGCTTTCGGCGATGCCCTGAATAAGAGCTTCGGTTCCTTCACGCAGTTCAAGGAGAAGTTCACCAATACGGCGGTGACGCTGTTCGGCTCGGGGTGGGCATGGCTGGTCCGCAACGCCGACGGCAGTCTCGCCATCGAAGCCGCCGGCAACGCGGGCAACCCTCTGAAAGACGGCAAAAAGCCCCTCCTGACCTGCGATGTCTGGGAGCATGCCTACTACATTGATTACCGGAATGCCCGCGCCAAATACGTGGAGACATTCTGGAGCCTGGTCAACTGGGATTTCGTCAGCCGCAACTTCGACCAGAAATAGAGCCGCATGGCAAAGCGATTGGCTTTAATTAAGCTAACCATGGCATCATCGTGCGAGAAGGAGGAATTTCCGGCATGATAGAGATTGGCAGCAAAGCACCCGACTTTGTACTCAAAGACCAGAACGGCAAAACGGTGAAGCTATCCGGCTTCAAAGGTAAGAAAGTGCTGCTTTCTTTCCGTCCGCTGGCCTGGACCGCCGTCTGCCAGGACCAGATGAAATCGATCGAGGATAACCACCTTCTTTTTGATGAAGCGAATACCGTTGCCCTGGGTATCGGCGTGGATTCCGTCCCTTCGAACAAGGCGTGGGCAAAGGAGATGCACGTTCACAACACCCGGCTGCTCTCTGATTTCTGGCCCCACGGGGAGGTAGCCAGGCTTTACGGCGTTTTCCGGGACAAGGACGGCTTCGCGGAAAGGGCAAACATCCTGCTGGATGAAGAACAGCAGGTGGTCTTCGCCCAAGTTTACCCGGTGTCCCATTTGCCGGAGATTGAACCAATCATAGAGCTATTGAAGAGGCACTAAAATCACGCACATCACCACAAATTCTAGCGTTGGCAGGCGAATGCCCCGGGTCAGCGTTGTCATCAGCCGTATAACAATCACAACACCGGGGGGTTAGGGGAGAAAAAACAATGACGGTAGAACACGTCAAGGGGAAAAACAAGGGGCAAATCATGCTTTATGCTTTAAGTACCTGCGTCTGGTGCAAGAAGACGAAAGAACTGTTGGAGAGCCTCGGTGTTGAGTACGATTACGAGTATGTCGACCTCCTCAAAGACAGTGATAAAAACAAGGCGGTGGAGATTATCCGCAAGTGGAACCCATCCTCCAGTTTCCCCACGCTTATCCTGAATAATAACAAGTGTATCGTCGGCTTTAGAGAGGAAGAGATACGTGAGGCCTTGAAAAATTGACCGACCAGGCTAATCCAGAGGAAATCGACCGCCTTTACCGCGAGCTGAAAAAGAACGCCGAGTCCGGGGGGTACTATCTCAACCCGGACATTACTTTTACGAAAGAGCTCGCCGCGGGTTTGCTGGTAAATGAGAAAAGGTACGGCTATCAGGCATGCCCCTGCCGCCTGGCCGCCGGCAACAGAGACGAAGACCGGGACATTATCTGCCCCTGTGACTACCGAGATCCCGACGTTACGGAATACGGAAGCTGCTATTGCGGCTTATATGTCTCACTGGCGGTCGCGGAGGGCAAAGCGAGAAGCGCGGCAATCCCCGAGCGCAGACCGCTACCGGGTGCCGGGCAGGAATCACAACGAAAGGAAACTCCGAGCGGTATCAGCGGCTTGCCCTTGCCGGTCTGGCGCTGCCGGGTCTGCGGGTATCTGTGCGCCCGGGAAACCCCCCCGGAAATTTGCCCGATATGTAAGGCCAAAAAGGAACGCTTTGAGCGGTTCTTGTGACTAACCGCAGGCAGATATTTCAAACGCGGCATTTCCGCTTCTGCGTGATGCTGGCACATCACTGAATAAGAACATCATCTATTTTTACCGTTACTGACCCTGATGCGCGGTAAAAAGCGCCCGGTGTTCGCCATGTACGAGTTGTATTCTTCACCAAATCTGGACAGGAGCATGGCTTCTTCCCGGTTCACCCGCAGGAAGATAACCGCGGTCAGTCCGACGGTCCAGGTCAACCCGATAAACCAGTTTGCCGTTAAAAAGAAGGCCGCCAGGTGCAAAACATAGAAAGCGGTATACATGGGGTGACGCACCAAGCGGTAGGGACCATTCGTGATGAGCGTCTGGGAGTCCTTGATACGCAACCGGACGGAAAGATTATTGCCCAGGTTTTGATGAATCCAGACAAACCAGAGCAGCGCCAATATGCCGAGTCCCGCTCCCAGCAGCCGCAGCCACGGCGGCAACAGCAACATCCCCCAGGCTAACGACTCCGGGAAAAGCAGATAAGCAAAAAAGGTGAACACCTCGTAGCAAATAAAGACGCTCAGCCAGATGGCGTACCTTCTTCTCTCTTCAATAACGGTCTGATAACCCGCTTTCTTCGCGCGGCGGTAATACTCAATGCGGATTAAGGAAAAAAGAGAGTACAGAGAGATCAGGATTACCTTGCTTGTCTGCTCGATGTCCATGCCAGCCGCTTTACCGCATCAAACCGGACTCAGGACTTTTTGTGCTTGCCAATCAAGCCATCGATTATCTTGATATCTTCGACGGAAAGATCCGCATCTCCGGCGCGGAAAGTCTCATCTACCTGAGACGGCCGCCTGACACCCACGATTGCCGCCGTTATCTCCGGCTTTCGCAATACCCAGGCTATCGCCATCTGCGACGCCGTCATGCCGCGCTGAGCGGCAAGTGCGGACAGCTTCGCCACCAATTCGAAGTTCGCGCTGAGACGAGGCTCCTGAAAGTTGGCGTCGCGGCGGCGGTGATCGTCTTCGGGCAATCCCTGCACGCGCTCCCTGGTGAATTTACCCGTAAGCAGCCCCTTCTGCATCGGGCTATAGACGACCACCCCAATATTTTGCGCGCGGCAATAATCGAGCAAACCGGTATCTTCGGCACCACGCTCAATCATGCTGTACGGAGGCTGGAGAGAAGCGACGGGGTGAATCGGCTGGATGCGCTTGAGCTGGGCAATACTGCAATTGCAGACTCCCGCGTAGCGCACCTTGCCCTCTTGCACCATCTTTGCTATCTGCTGCCAGGCGGATTCCAGTTCGGCATCGGGATCCGGCCAGTGGACCTGGTACAGGTCAATCACATCGATGCCCAACCGCTTCAAACTGTCTTCAACCTCACGCCGGATAGTATCACCATTCAACTGGCGGGAGGTCTTCCGGTTGGCATCCCAGGCAATCCCACACTTGGTGGCGATAATCGGTCTTCCGGACAACTTCTTGAGTGCCTTGCCGATGATTTCTTCGCTGTGCCCCAGCCCGTATGCCGGCGCGGTATCGATCCAGTTTATCCCTTTTTCCACCGCCCTTAAAACCGCCGCGATTGATTCTTCATCATCCTGCGGCCCCCAGCTGAATGACCAGTCACCACCCCCCATCGCCCAGGTGCCAAGTCCGATGGTGGTAAGATTCAAATCCGTCCAGCCTAATTTGCGTGTTTTCATTTTCCTTCCTCCGCCCCAGTATAGCACAGGTTGCCTGCACCTATCGCAATCCCTTTTGATACTTCCGGCAACTCCAAACGAAGAAACAACCGCGGGGCAGACTAAAGTAAAGCGCATTATCCTGATCGCCTGACGCAGCACTGGCGCATGCGAAGGACGGTATTAACTGCGGAGGCAGTGAAAACCAAAAAACTACCTATTGAACCATTCTGCGGAAACCGAAACCGAGGGGCAACGCTTTTTTACAGGGTTTATGTTGCTACATTCCCGGATACTACCGTAGCTCTCCCGCTGTCCCAATTCAACCGATTGCCCGAGACTGCCCATTGCTGGAATAAGGCAGCTACCCGCCCACTTCTACTTCCAAGTTATACTGCTGGAAGCTTGTTACCACCGACTTGACTTTATCTTCACCGAGGGAGGCTGTCCCCTGCATGGGATAAGTGTTGCCCAGCTTAGCATACTTTGCAGACCCGAATTCATGGTAAGGCAATACCGACACCTTATCAACTTTCAGACTGGCGGAAAACTCCGCGATTTCCTTTACTTCATCCTCGGAATCGTTGAAACCGGGAATAAGCGGAATCCTTATCCAGGTCCTGACCATTGGTACCGTCTTTTTAAGGTTGCTGAGGATGAGTTTATTGTCGACACCGGTAAATTTCTTATGCTTTGCCGGGTCCATGTGCTTCACATCGAAAAGCACCAAATCGATATACTTGAGGACTTTTTCCATAACCGCCCAGGGCGCGTAACCGCAGGTGTCCAGCGCGGTATGAATACCCTTCTCTTTAGCCCGCCGGCATAGCTCAGTGACAAATTCTGGCTGGAGAAGAGGCTCGCCACCGGATACCGTCATGCCGCCGCCCGAGTTACGGTAGAGCGCCTCATCACGCAACACTTCTTTCAGTACCTCATCGACAGTCAGGTATTTGCCAATCTGCTCTATTGCTTTGGAAGGGCACACTTCGGCACACTTGAGACAGAGGTTACATTTTGCGCGGTCGATTTGCCTGCCCTTACTATTGAACGAGATAGCATCGCACAGACCGGCACACTTGCGGCACGAGATGCACTTAATATCAGTGGTCATTATCTCAGGATGCGCTTTTTGCGATTCCGGATTACTGCACCACTGACAATGCAGAGGGCACCCCTTCATGAATACCGTAGTGCGAATACCGGGTCCATCCTGTATCGCAAAACTCTGGGTATTGAAGACCAGACCTTTGATATCGCTATTCATAAAGTACGGATGCCCTCGCCATTACTTTCTAGCTGTTACCTGTTAGAGTCCCTGTTCCGTTCGCTCAATGATATTATCCTGCAAGCCCTTGCTGAGATCATTAAAGTAAGCACTGTAGCCGGCAACTCTCACTATCAAATCAGTGTATTTCTCCGGATGTTTCTGGGCATCGCGGAGGTTAGCGGAGGAGACTACATTGAACTGGATGTGAGGTATTCCCATATCATGCCAGGTCCGCAGGTAGCTGACAAATTTTTCCTTGTTGCCCTCCTTGAGGAACTGGGGCATGAACCTCTGGTTCAGGAGCTGGTTATAACTATGCAACGTATCGACTTTCGCGCAGGATGCCAGCACCCCCGAAGGTCCTTTCATGTCCCGGCCGACCATCGGGGAAAGAGAACCATCGCTCAACGGTTCGCCGGCTTTCCGGCCGTCCGGAGTAGCGGCGGTATCAACGCCGAAACTGTAACCCAGCGAGACCACGCTGCCGTCCCAGTGGTAGCGCGCGCCGTACTTATCGGTTATTTTCTCAATAATCGCTTCCGTCCGGCAGTGAACCTCATTGCAGATACTATCGACATACTCATCACCGTTACCGAACTTGGGTGACCGTGTCAGTATGCGCTGGCGCAGTTCTTCGTGACCCTCCCAGTTTTTATCCATTATCTTGATGAGTTCCGGCAGGGTTACTTCCTTATCCTCGAAGACAAACTTTTTTATCGCCGACAGGGAATCGGCAACATTGGTCTGACCGCCGGAAATGCAGAAGTTAGAGATGCCGTCATTGGGGTCTTTGAACCCTCCGATATCTTTGCCCTGTTCGACGCAGCCCCTGGTCAGCGCAGCTTTGAACGGCCGTGGCATATACGTCTCATAGACTGATTTGGTGACGTTTTCCACCTGCAGCATCTTGTTGATGAAAAAATCGACCTGGGTCAGGAAAGCCTGCATCACGTCTTCCACCGACTTGAAGGTGGCTGGATCCGGCGTACGGGCGCCATACTGCTCGCCGGTCTCCGGATTCACCCCACGGTGGAGCGCCCACCACAATGTCCTTGCCATATTGAAATAGCCTGCGGAACGGCGGTGGGCATTCTTGCCGGGAATATCGATATAGACACAGCCGGTGAAGGTATAGTCGCGTGCTTCCTCAAGAGAACACCCCCACCGCTGGAGCAACGGGATAAGGCTTTCGTCATTGAAAAATGAAGGGTAGCCGATACCGGTGGCAACCACATCCGTAGCCCTCTCCAGAAGCTTCTTAGGGGTGCCCTTATGTACTCTCAGGCTGAGGCTCGGCTGGACGGTATGCATCGCTTCCGCCGTATCCAGGATGAGATAGGTGACGTCATTCGTAATATCTTTGCCATCCTTATCCAAGCCGCCGATGGTCATAGAGCTGAGGGTCTGGACTCCGGCATAAATCCCCGAGATTGACGGGGTGAAAGCGAAGCCCTGCTCTTCAAACTTCATCCAGAAGCGCCTTAACAGGTCGAGGGTATCTTCCTTGGTCGTCCGGCCGGCTTTAATATCCGCCACATAGAAGGGGCCGCCCAGCTTATCAATCCTTAGCCCGATACCGGTGGAAGGAAACTCAATCTGCTTTGAAATGATGTGGCAGAACCAGAAGGACTGTAAAGCTTCCTGGAAAGACCGAGGAGGATTACCCGGAACCCAGTCACAGGTCACCGCAATCTGTTCCAGATGCTTCTTACGCTCCGGGTCCTTTTCTTGGGCGGCGAGTTCCCGCGCTTTATCGGCAAACCGATGTCCCCAGTTAATGGCAGCCTGGCAGGTGATGATTACTGCTTCTAAAAGGTTCTTCTGCTCCATATAGTCGAAGGGGATGGTTTTATTTATCTCCATAAGCCTGTCCTGGCATTGCTTTATGACCCCGTTCAACCCGACCTGGAACAGCTTTTCATAGTCCAGCGTCCCGTTCTCGTAAAAATGCGACCACATATAAGTACCATCATACTGCCAGTATTTTTCCAGCTGTTCGCAGCCTTTGAAGGTTTTCACCTGGATATCGCGGGTCGATTTGCCGTCCCAGTACTTGCACAATTCATTGAGCTCAGCCTTGCCCTTATCGTCCAGCAGGGTCTGCGCTTCACCTTCAATTATCATCCGGCGGAACGACCGCCAGGTCAGGTCAAGGGGAATAAAAACATCGTTGGGAGTCTCGGAATAGTTACCTACTATACGCTCGTGGCCGCGGATATAGACGGTCATGTTCTCCAGGATATTCTTGAGGGCTTTAGCCCGGCGAAGCACCATGGGTTCGCCTTCGGTCTTTTTATATGTTTCGACCAGGAGGCGTTCTCTTTCCAGCCCCATCCGGTTGTCCGGACGATACATGCCCCGGTTGGATTCATCCTTAATGTTGAGACCCCGGCGGACGTTACGGACTCCTTTAACGGTAGTCGCCTTTTTCAGTTCCTCTACGCTAATCATTTCTTCCCCTTTCCCAGAATTTTATTACCGTATTGTTAATTAACTGGTTAGTTAATATCACAATAATAGTATAAAGAATCCAATTAATTTAGTCAATACCCCTCAACCAGAACCACTTGACCACAAAATTCGAAAATAACCGGGAAAATAGAAATCGCGGTGAATTGTTTTACAATACCGCTCATCACAGGTTATCAAACACCTTTTGAATTCCGGAACTCATGGCGCAGCCAGTCATTATGCTCCCCGAAAAGAGGATCGCGGCCTCTTACTCTGCCCGGTGTATCGCTTAGCTTGGCAAAAAGCCCGAGCAGTTCCCGTTTACCAGCCTCGGGATGCTCAATTTCAACAAAAAACTCCCGCGCTCTGAGGTGCGCATCTTTGAATAATTCCTCGCCGCTGTAAACGGGAGCACAGGCAACTCCCGCTTTCTGAAGTCTGGTCATAACATCCATTTTATTTTGTCCGGCCGTCCAGCGGGAGATTATCATGTCCAGCTCCTCCTGGTTCTGCAATCGGCACAGTCCATCACGGAACCGTACATCATCAGCCAGCTCTGCCGCGTCCATTACCCGGCACAAGTTTTTCCATACAAAATCATCTTTTACGGCGATAGCCACCCAGTCATCTTTACCCCGGCACCGGTAGCAGCCATGCGGCGCCATCGCACTGTCATGATTGCCCTGCGGCACGGGGTTCCGGCCGTTCATCGTGAATTCCATGACGTACTCTGGCATACAGGCAATCAAGGACTCCACCTCTGAGATATCGATGTGCTGACCTTCTCCGGTCAAATCGCGATAGTGCAAAGCGGCTAAAGCGGCAAAAGCCGCCGTGGTTGCCGAAATCTGGTCCGGGATGACCGTGCCGCACCCCAGCGGCGGTTTGCCCGCATAACCCATCACGGAGTTCACCCCGGAATAAGCCTCCACCACCTGCCCGAGGGCAAGACAGTCTTTATCCAGCCCTGTCGCGCCAAAACCGGACAGGGAAATCATAATCAGGTCCGGCTTCACCTCTTTAAGCGCGGCATAACCCAGACCGAGGCTTTCCAGTACCCGCGGGGCAAAGTTCTGGATGACAATATCAGTTGTCCCGATGAGCTTCTTTATCAGGGCAATGTTTTCCGGCTGTTTCAGGTCCAGAGCACAGTCTTTTTTGCCGCGGTTAAGCAGGGCGAAGTACCCGCTCCGGTTGATGCCCCGCTTATCATCTGCAAAGGGTTCAAATCTCCGCGAGGCATCGGGAAGCGCCGGATTTTCAATCTTGATTACTTCGGCGCCCATATCCGCAAGCATCACGCCGCACATCGGGCCCGCCCAGTGGACGGTAAACTCAACCACCCGGCGTCCGGACAGCGGCAACAAGCCTTCTTTTTGCAAACGATTATCCATGTTCAGATGATTCCCGTTTCATACATTTTTGCCAGCTCCCCTTTAGTGAAACCAAGGCGGGTGCAGTAGATTTCTTCATTGTGTTGCCCCAGCAGAGGCGCGGGAGTGCGGATTGCCCAGGGGGTAGCGGCAAATTGATAGGGCGCCCCGGGATAGGTCATTTTGCCGGTGCCGGGATGTTCGATTTCTTTGAAGAAGCCGCGTTCTTTTAACTGCCGGCTGTGAACGACCTCTTCGATTGTATTCACGGGACCAATGGGCATTTTCTTTTCCTTTGCCATTTCAAAGATCTCCGCCTTGGTGTATTGCCCCGTCCATTCTTCAAGCAGCGGCTGCAGACTATCCCAATTGTCGCCCCGGGATGCCATATCATCGAATAGTCCGGTCTGTGCCCAGTCCGGGTTGCCCATCATCTCCACAAGCCGGCGCCAGTGGTGTTCTTCCTGTCCCTGAATAAAAACCCACCCGTCCTTGCATTTAAGGAAGTGGATAGGAGCATACACCGCGCGCGCCGCCCGGGTGGCGTTCCGGTGGGCGTAAGACCAGTAGGGGGCGTAAAGCCCCAGTGCCAGGAACATACATTCTAGATGGGAAACATCAACCCGCTGCCCGTTGCCGGTGCGCCTTTGTACCTGCAGGGCACACATCGCCGCCGCCGCGGCATTGATGCCGGCCAGGTAGCTGGTCAACTGCATTACCCGGAGCGGTTCCTGGTCAGTTGTGCCGGCATAGCGCGGCGTGATATACCCCGCGCCCCCCATGTGCCAGCCGGTGAGGTCGCAGCCCTCATATTTTTGATATGGGCCGGTCTGTCCGAAGGGAGTAATGGAGGTAACTATCAAAGTTTGATTAATTGATTTCAGAGAGTCATAGTCTAATCCTAAAGAAGACATCTCGCCTGGACTGGTATCCTCGATAAGGATATCCGCGTTCCGGATTAGCTTTTTAAATATTTCTCGTCCGGTCGCCTTCTCCAAATTTAAGGTGATGCCCAGTTTGTTCGTGTTCAGGTTCAGGAAAAGACCACTGCGCTCGCTCCCCGGCAGGTCATCGAGAAAGGGCTCCCGCCGCCTCGCGTCATCGCCAAGTACCGGCTTTTCAATCTTGATAACTTCAGCGCCGAGGTCCGCAAATAACTTGCCGCAATAAGGAACGCTGATAAGCTGCCCGTATTCAATTACTCTGACATCCTGCAGAGCTGCTTTAGATTTTGTCACGTTATATCACTGCCTACTTAATCATTTGGGCTGGCAACCATGTAGTCAGCGGGGGATAGATGATGCATACCAGCCAGGCCATCATAAGAACGACAACATAAGGTAAAACCGCCCGGAAGATGTCAGTCATAGCCACCCCTTCATGTCCCAGACCCATGAAGTAAAACAGATTTACCCCGAAGGGTGGAGTGATATATCCGACCAGCATCCCCATGATGAAAATCAAAGCGAACCAGATCATATCGAAGCCAAGCGCCTGCACGATGGGAACAAAAATAGGCAGACATATCATGGCGATAGCGGTAGCATCGATGAACATTCCCAAGATAAATACTATAGTCAACATCAAGGTGATGACCAGCATAGGATTCAGGGAAAGTCCCAGCAAAAGGTTTTTCACGGTCTCCTTGACGCCGGTAAGACCCAACATCGCGGAAAAACAGGAACCACCCAGAATAATCCAGAAAATCATGGCATTCACTCTCAGGGATGTCCGTACCGCTGTTTTGAGCGTCTTCCAATTTAAATTGCGGTAAACCGCGGCACAGATCAGGGCGCCGAAGGCGCCGACGCCGCCGGCTTCGCTGGGGGTGCAAATGCCGGTATAGATGCCGCCCAATACCGCGATAATCAGCATAATAGGCAGTATCACCCCTCTCAGGCTGATAAACCTTTCTTTCCAGTCTGCCCGGCTGTCCGCCGGAATCGGCGGACCGAATCTGGGGTTGAGGAAACATCTTATCGCGATATAAATACAAAAGAAAAGGGCGACCAGCAGACCGGGGAAAACCCCTGCCATGAAAAGCCTGCCGATGGAAACAAAACAGAAACTGGCGACGTAAATCATCGGGACGCTGGGGGGGATAAGCGGGCCCAGGCACCCTCCCGCCGCAATGCATCCGATGGATAATTTTTTATCATAACCGCGCTTCATCATTTCGGGGTAGGCAAGTATGCCCATGGTTACTACCGATGTTGCCGCCACGCCACTCATCGCAGCGATTACTGTAGAAATAACCACGGTGCCCATAGCCAGTCCACCCTTTAAGCCGGCCATCCATTTATACATGGTGTCATACATCTGGCTGCCTAAAGAAGTGTCTTCCAGGACAGCAGCCATGAAAATAAACATGGGGAGGGCGATATAATAATCGATTGTCGTAGAGGTCATAGTAAGTGAAGCGAGCGCCGCTAGTGCCGCCGGCTTAACCCAGACCAGGATTCCCATTATGGCAATGCTTAATAATGAAAAGGCGATGGGAAACCCCGCAAATATCAAGACTAAAAGCGCAATGATGATTATCAGCGTTATCATTTCGGTACTCATCACTTATTCTCCACTTCGGGATGGATTAAAACCATCAGGTCACGGACGAACTTAGCCGTTCCCTGAAGCATGACCAGAATAATGCCCAAGACAATGATGGTCTTGTAAGGATACAGGGGAGGCGCAAAAGCGCTATTGGTACGCTCCAGCCGCAGCCAGGCTGCCCACGCCGCCTCCCAGGTCTTCCACAACAGGGCGCCGAGACTGCCCATCAGCACGGGATATAAAGCAAGGTCTATTATCTTCCTGGTCTTTTTAGAAAATACTGAAACCAAGGTATCAACCCCGATGTGTCCTTTATGGAGGTAGCAGTAACCGCCACCAAACAGTATCAGAGTACCCATAATCTGAACATTGATATCAATATAATACCAAGGCTTATTAAAAACATAGCGGGTGATAACATCCGTCATGATTAAAAGAGTAAATGGCAAAAACAGCCAGGCAATCGTCTTGCCTATCCATTCATTAACAGTATCAATAAAATGACAGAATACTTCTGCTGCTTTCACACTTACCTCCGGAGGGCTATATAACAGTTCAGCCGCAGCCTCCCCGTTATATAGCCCGTTCCGTCCTTACCTTTTATTTATCGAGCAGTTGATACTCAATCAACTGTTTCACGATGATGTCTACCATCTTAGCGCATCTGGCGTTCGCTTTTGCGAAATCCGGCCAGACTTTCTCGCGGGCGATTTGTCTTGCCAATTTCGTATCCGCATCGGACCATGAGTAAAGCTTTACTCCATAGTTCTTCGCCGCGTCAGAAGCAATCCAGTAGATGGACTGGTTGACCATAAAAGAAGCAGCTGCCATGTAATATTTGCTGTCTCTCAGGATTGCTTTTTGCAGGTCCGCCGGCAGAGCCTTGAAGGCATTCTGGTTCATGATGATGGCATCGCAGGGGTTAATGATGGTGGGACTTAAGACGAAACCCTTCGCGACCTCTTTCAACTTGATGTCTTCAAGCGCGTTGGCGGTTACCGTAGCACCCTCGACGGTGCCAAGCTTCATCCCCATGTAGGAATCGGCATAGGACATCGATACGGGGAGCCCGCCGATAGATTCAATAAATTTCGACATTGCCCCGTAAACTCTTATTTTTTTGCCTTTGACGGAACTAAGAGTGCTGGCATCAAACATTACCGCCAGGTTGCCAGGACACTGTTCGAGGGTGGGAATATGGACGACATTGTGCTCGGCATAGACCTCAGCCATAATGTCATAAAGTCCCAGCTGATAATAGGCATCGTATCCAAGCGCGGCTGTGGTCCAGCACATGGGCATATTTCCTGCTATCAAGGTTTCCGGGGCGACACCGCCAGCATAGCCTGAACTGGTAAAGTCACACTCAATAACGCCAGCTCCTATGTTTTGTAGAGCCTCGGTAGCGGCATAAACCGAACCGGGCGGCAGATAATCTATCTGGAGAAGACCGTTAGACATTTCACCGACCCAGTCCGCCCAACCTTTGCCCACCCAGTTAATCATGACATACGGATTATAATGCCCAAAGACTGGTGCAATCGGGTTCCAACTTGACATCTTCCACTTGATAACCTTTGTGGCAGCCGGCGTAGCGGCCGGTTTAGTGGTAGTCGCAGGCATTGTCGGCGTGAAGGTAGCGGCTGTCGGTGCCGACGTTGTAACGGACGGGTTAGTGACTGCGGGCTGGGTGGTAGCGGGAGTAGTTTCTTTAGCGCAAGCGGATAGCACTAAAGACAGGCACAATACCAGACTAAGCCAGATAAGTAGAATATTTACGTTCCTTTTCAATTAACATCCTCCGATAATTTTTTTCCTGTCTGTTTACCTTTTAAGCACTTTTTTTCAGCGACCACCTCCTCATGTGGATATTTCCCAATATCGATAACCTTTAATAAGATGTGTTTTTCTGGTGCTGGTACGTAAAAGCATAAAACATACCAGCACCGTGAGAGGAGGAAAAGGAAAAAGAGGATTGCTGCCCCCACGACATAAACATGCTCTTTTTATGATTCCTTATTATCATTTTTCAGCGATTTGATGGTAAGCTCGGTCTGACGCTTGATGTATTCCGCCAGAGTGAAGTCATTCCGTAACAACCATCTTTTAAGCGCCCAGGCCTGCATCGCCAGCATCAGATTATGTGCCACCAGGCCGGCGTCAACTTCCTTGAACTCCCCGGTTTGAATGCCTTTCTCAATAATTTCTTTGAAACTATTTACGATAAACCTGTAGTCCTCGAACATCCTGTGGCGGTATTCCGGCGTCAGGCCCGCGATAACATGATTGTTGAAAAGATGGATATCCTGGTTTTCATCAACACCGGTAATATACAACTTAATTGCATCACTCAGAGTCTGGGCGGCGCTACTGCTTTGAGTTAGTTGCTTGAGAGTATTACGCTCGTACTCACCGGAATATTCCGCAATAAGATGAATAATATCTTCCTTCCCGCCGATATAGTGATAAAGCCCTACCTTGCTCATCCCCAGGGAATCCGCCAGCTCCTGCATAGACGTGCCGCCATAGCCATTTTTCAGGAATAACTTGGCGGCACCGAGAAATATCTGCCGCCGCCGCTGCTTGACCAGGTCTTTATCCTTGATGAAGCTCCGGATTACTTTCTTTTCATTTTTCATTATTAACTCGCTGATTAATTAATTTACTGGTTAGTATACTAATTGCGAACGGCGGTGTCAACCAAAGTTTCACTACGAAATATGAGGAAATGGCGAGATTTATAGATATATATCACTGTCTAATGATATATTTGCGCAGCAACTCCTGCATCAATTCATTCTTTTACTTTTAATCCCGAAAACTGCTCTCAGGCAAATTGAGTAAAAAGTGGAAAAATCTTCCCTAGTTTGGATTTTCGCAGATTTATAGATTATAATCTGGCAAAAGTGCCGGATGTAAAAGCGCAGACTGGGACGCGCGGGGACACATGAGTTCGGCGCCCGCTCCGGGCAGCACCCCATTCAACAACCTCAGCCAGGAAGACACGGACAAAGCAGTTGATACGGTTTTGGCGCATGGTGTCTATAACCGCGGCTCCCTATTACGGCAAAGCGGAATCAATGCTGGGCGGCTGGCTCCAGCAAAAGATGGCAGCGCAAGTGACTTACGCCGGATGAATACATAAGACGCAAACGGATACCGCCGCCCTCAAATCAATGCGTTGCTGACAGTAACTGCCGCAGACCGCATATCAGCAATACAGCGATAACCCGCGCCAAGCCCGGATTACTTCTTATTCTGTAATTGCTTCAATTGACGGTAGCCGGGACTTTTCCTGAAGAAGTCATCACGTGAGTAGCATCCGGAAACCAGCCCGTAACGCAGGGAACTGATACAGTCATTGCAACTGATACACAGCAAGGCAAAGTACAATCGTTCCCCCGATTTAGGCACTCTATTAAGTAAGGAGGAAAGGCATGATTATTTTTAAGGATAGACTACCTGATATTATTGTAGGTTTTGCCAATGGAATGATACTGTCAACAGT
>JAQTQH010000024.1 GCA_028712355.1 Dehalococcoidales bacterium | reverse complement strand
TCGCCCGCCTCAGGCGGTAGGCTCTACGGTAGATTGTTCCCATGCCTAGCTCCTAGCTACAAGTCTTGCTAATACAATGCTAAGATGCTAGAATTTGAATGGCAAAGCTGGTGACAGCGGGATACGCCGTCACAGTAAGTGGTCAAAAATTATCTGGTCAGTCCTGGCACTAGGCTTTGCGGGGTGAAAAACTATGGATTTGCGAGCATGCCCCAGTAGCTCAGGTGGATAGAGCAGCAGTTTCCTAAACTGCGTGTCGCGCGTTCGAGTCGCGCCTGGGGTACTTGAACACCCTCTCATGATAATTCCTAAACCGCGTGTCGGGCGTTCGAATCGCCCCAGGGGTACTTGCTCCCCACCTTGAATATCCCTTCTCAAATGAGGTAGAATTATTGACTGGTACAGGAGCGTAGCTCAGTCCGGTAGAGCAGCCGTCTCCAAAACGGCCGGTCGCGGGTTCAAATCCTGCCGCTCCTGCCATGTGCCGAGGTGGTGGAACTTGGTAGACACGCCATCTTGAGGGGGTGGTGAGCGTAAGCTCTTGGGAGTTCAAATCTCCCCCTCGGCACCATCCTTCCCATTACTGGACTAACCGATGGACTACCAATCAGCTCTCGATTATATTCTCACCTTTGCCGATTACGAGCGGATGCCCCGTTCCGCCGTGGTATTCGACCTTAGGCGCATCCGGATGCTGCTGGAACGGCTGGGCAACCCGCAGGAAACGCCGCGCACCGTCCACATCACCGGCACCAAGGGCAAAGGCAGCACGTCGGCGATGGTTGCCTCGATATTGACTCAGGCGGGATACCATACCGGGCTGTATACCTCACCGCACCTGCTCAGCTTTACCGAGCGTATCCAGTTCGATGGTAAAAACATCCCCGAAGATACCCTCGCCCGCATTACCGAAGATCTGCAGCCGCACATTATCGCCGTCAATCAAGCAGGCGGGCTGGGCAATCTGACCACCTTCGAAATCATCACCGCGCTGTCTTTCGTCTATTACCGGGAAATGAAGGCGGACTACCAGGTGCTGGAGGTAGGGCTGGGTGGACGTCTCGATGCGACCAACGTGGTCAAGCGACCTGATATCTGCGTTATCACCTCCATCAGCTTCGACCACACGGATGTCCTGGGCGATACTCTTGAAAAAATAGCCAACGAGAAAGCGGGCATCATCAAGCCGGGTGCTATCGTGGTCACG
Source organism: Dehalococcoidales bacterium (assembly GCA_028712355.1). GTDB lineage: Bacteria > Chloroflexota > Dehalococcoidia > Dehalococcoidales > RBG-16-60-22 > JAQTQH01. Next base: position 20,855 of record JAQTQH010000024.1, on the reverse strand, counting down.
GCTCCGCAGCCTCCCGAAGCGATGGCAGTGATTGAAAAAGTCTCCCGTGAGAAAGGCTGCCGGCTGATCAAGGCCGGCGTAGACCTGACCTGGCAACTCAAGAGCTTCTCCAGCGAGGGGCAACTGTTCAACCTCAAGGGAATAAAGCGGAGCTACGAATTGATTCTCCCGCTGCTCGGTGAGCACCAGCTGGAAAACGCCGCCAGCGCGGTCGCGGTGGCGGAAGTCCTGGCGGAGCATGGCGCAAAGATCACTCCGGAGCAAATAATCCGCGGACTGATGCAGGTACGCTGGCCCGGCCGGTTACAGGTACTGCGGCGCCGCCCTGCCCTCGTCATCGATGGCGCGCACAATGCTTACTCTATTAAGCGGCTCGGCGAGGCACTCCGTAAGTATTTCCAGTTCAAGCGTTTGTTTCTCATTTTTGGTGCATCTTCCGATAAAGATATCGCCGGCATGTGTGATGAGCTTGCTGTTTTTGCCGATGAAGTTATCGTGACCCATTCCCACAATCCCCGCTCGGTCAGTCCAGACAAACTGGCGGAAGAAATAGCCAAACGCGGCATCAAATGCGAAACTGAGGAAAATGTTGCGTCAGCAATAGAGCTTGCTTTAGGTCAGGCAGCACCGGATGACCTTATCTGCGTCACCGGCTCCATCTTCGTCATCGCCGAAGTGCTGGAGCAGACGCCAGTCTGCTAGTTATGTCAATATATTACCTTCGCCTCGACGACAATGTCCGGTCCGCTGCGATAGGTACGGAGAAATTCCAGCTTTAGCACCTTGCCAACCTCGCTGATACGCAAATCACCCACCGCTTCAATGCCTTTGCCCATTACCTTCGGCGCGATAAAAATGACCAGCCGGTCGGCGAGTTTCTGACGCAGCAGCGAAGTAATCACCTCCGCACCGCCTTCCACCAGCACCGAGGAAATGCCGCGCTGTCCCAGTACCAGGAGCGCCTGCTTCAGGTCAACTCTGCCCTGCTCATCCGCGGATACCTCTAAAACTTCAACGCCTGCCTCGCGCAATTTTTTTGACTTTGCGGCATCAGCATTGGCAGTAAAAACAATCGTCGGCGCATCACGATTGACAACCACTTTCGCCTTCAACGGAATTTTCAACTGCGAATCAAGGATAATACGAACAGGGCTTCGCCCCCTGACCAGCCGCACCGTCAGCTCCGGGTCGTCCGCCCGCACCGTGCCCGCCCCCACCATCACCGCATCGTGGGTCGCCCGCAGCTTATGGGCAAGTTTCCGCGACTCTGCGGAGCTTATCCACTTAGAATCTCCGGTTGCCGTGGCAATCCTCCCATCGATGGTCTGGGCAAGTTTTAGCGTAACCATCGGGATGCCCTGCGTCATAAGTTTAAAATGCGGCTCAACAAGGGCACGGCATTCCTCTTCCAGCACGCCTGCACACGCCTCAATGCCGTGCTCCCGCATCATCTTGATGCTCTTGCCGCTCACCTGCGGATTCGGGTCGAGCGCGCCCACCACGACCCTCTGAAAGCCGGCAGGAATCACTCTGTCGATGCAGGGAGGCGTCTTTTTATTGCGGTGGCAGCACGGTTCGAGGGTAACGTAGAGAGTAGCGCCGTCCAGACTTTCCGCAACGCTTTCGATAGCATTGATTTCCGCGTGCTTGCCCCCGAAGTGCTGGTGATACCCCTTACCGATAATGCGTCCGTCCTTCACGATAACCGCCCCCACCATCGGGTTCGGGTTCGTCTTACCCAGTCCCCGCTTCGCCAGGCGCAAAGCCAGCTTCATGTACTCTTCGTCGGTCATAAACGCATTATAATCAAAAGCAGCGATATTAACAAAAACGAGTGCCACGCATGGCTGAACTTGCATTGGCAATAGTGATTTGTTAGAATCAAAAATTGGGAGTGGCAATTTACATTCTGAGCCTCTTCCATGTACATCTTAGTTTCACGGGCCGTTAGCTCAGTTGGTAGAGCACCTGACTTTTAATCAGGTGGTGCAGGGTTCGAGCCCCTGACGGCTCACCAGAATCTTATTCTAGCTATCATTTTTATCTCATTGTCACCGGCTTGCCCTTGCCTCATTCCTGAGAACAGGTAACATCACCCAATCTAATACAGGAAACCAAACCTTACAGTGCCTCTGATAAACAAAAAGGCGGGGCAATTTATAACTGCCTCGCCCTTAAAATCAATCGTTTTTCAGCGGATATTAGCTGCTTCAGGAATTTGATGACATACTCTTGGTGTAAGCCTCGACGGCTTCAAGCAGAATACGGAAAGCTTTCCGCAGATGGTCAAGTTCTTGAACGCTCACTCCGGCCAGAATCTGAGCCATGTGGCTTACACGTGTTTCTCTTAACTTACCGATAAGGGCATCTCCTTCCGGAGTCACCCTTACCAGCAATACCCGGCGGTCGTCCGGGCTGACTTCACGATTGACCAATCCATGTTCGACAAGCCGCTCCACGATACCGGTAACATTCGATGGCGTAACACCCAAGGCTACTGCCAGGTTCTTGAGGTTTATGCATCCTTCACTGGCAATAATGGAAAGGCTTTTGAACTGGGGAACTGTTAAACCCAAATCCATCCAACCCTGCTGGATGTAGCGCCCCAGTGAGTTATTGACCTGGTGTTGAAGATCAATTATTTTATTAGTGAGTTCTGCTCTATCCATGAGCCAAATATTAAAGCCGATTAATTACCGCCGACTGCTCCGCCGACTGGCCAAGGCACGTTCCCTCACTTCACTGGTAACAATAACTTCAAGGTCCTTGGTATGTCCGCACTGCAGACAATGCATGAACCATCCATGCTCGTCCGAGTCAAGATAGACACTTCCGCCACACTTAGGGCAATGCTCATGTGTACTGCCTGGTTTCAGAATGACCATTTATTTCTCCTGTCCACAGCCTTTAGATAGGACCATTTTCTATCATCAGGCTTAATAATCAATGTCTTTAGAATATTTTAAATTACCTTAACTAATTTGTCAATATGTAATTTTGTGGGAAATCCGTCTTGACCATTGGCTATCCTGTCTTTTACAATACTAATTTTTCAATTTTTTTATCAGCAGGGCTATATTCTTCCCGAAATTCCATGCCGTCCGCAATCCTTCTTCATCACGCTCCACCTCACCTTTATCGCGCCCCACGGCGACATTCCAGTATGTCGAACCGGGAATAAAAAACCCCAGAATCTGAAACCAAAGCGTAAGCTGGGCAAAAGTAAAATTCTTGCCGGCGCGTCGCGCCACCACGATAGGCCCGCCCACCTTACCGCGGAACGGTTCACCATTTAAGCGGGAAATATATCCCGCACGTTCCATGAAAGACTTCATCAGCCCCGTCGCCGACCCAAAGTAGACTGGCGAACTCAGAATAATACCATCTGCCTCTTTCATTTTAAGATAGATTGGGAAGAGGTCATCTTCGATGGCGCATTTCTCCCCGGTCTTGCACACCATGCAGGCGCTGCATGGCTTGATATCCAGACCGGCAAGCCGGACAAGCTCCGTCTCAATACCTTCTTCGTTAATTGCCTTGAGCGCATGAGTAGTCAATATTTCCGTGTTCCCATTCTTCCGCGGGCTGCCGACGATTCCGATAGTTTTCACGATATTAACCTCCGCTTATTTAACAGCCCATTATAGCTCATCCAGGATATCATAGTCCTCAAATATTAGTCTGTGGCGCGGGCGTCTGATATAATGATTTCTATTATGCCGCACCTGCCATTAGTAATTGAAGAAATTCCTCTGGGTGACCCACGTATCCGGTCATTTGCCGACCCGCCATGGCGTCTTTATCGCGGCGACCCCTGCTGGACACCGCCCCTCCGGAGTGACCTCCTCGGCAATCGCTTTCTCAGGATGGTCGGACTGCTGACACCGGAACACCCCTACCACCGCCACGCCGAGGTCACGCACTTCATGGCGAGGCGCAACGGCACACCGCTGGGGCGGATTTCGGCGGCGGTTAACCGACGCTTCAACTAATACCATAATACCCGCATCGGATCCTTCGGTTTCTTTGAGACGATTAACGATTATGATGTCGCTGAAGCATTACTCGACCGGGCGCGCGAGTGGGTAGGTGACCATAAGATGAGCATCCTGCGCGGACCCGGCGAGTACTCCAACGCCACCTATGAACCGCAGGGTGTTCTGGTAGATGGCTTTCAATACCCTCCCACGATGGAACTGACCCACAATCCCCCTTATTACGGAGAATTTTTGCAGCGTTACGGCTTCGGCAAGGTGAAAGACTACTGCGCATATATCTTCGATGTCCAGACGCCTGTCCTGCCCCGTCTGCAAAAGCTCATCGAGGAAGTCCGCCAACGACGACAAATCGAGACCCGCCCACTCAATCCCAAAGACCTCTCCGCAGAAATACGCCTGATAGTACGGATATACAACGAAAGCTGGAACCGGAACTGGGGATTCTTACCTATTACTAACGAAGAAGCCGATTCCCTGGCAGAATCACTGCGCATGATTATCGACCCCGGTCTCATCCGCTTCGCCTTTATCAATGGCGAACCGGTCGCGGTACTAGGAGCTTTCCCCGACCCTTACTATGCCCTGCGGCCGCGCTGGCATCCATACGGCGGTTCCGAACTGGTGCGCATCGCCCGTTTGCTTTTGACGCGCCGCCGGATTCCCCGCATTCGCCTTATGTTCTTCGGGGTCCGCCCGGGGTTTCGCCATTTGGGTATCGACGCCTTGCTTTTTCATGAATCGAAAGAGTATGCCTTAAAGCGTGGTTACCGCACGTGTGAAACATCCATGCTGCTGGAAGAAAACCGTCTTATCCAGCGCTCTTCCGAGTTCATGGGCGCCCATCGCTACAAGACCTGGCGCATTTACGACCTGCCGCTGTGATTGACAAGACCGCTGACTCGTAATATCATGTGAATGAGAACCATCGACACTGATGATTCAGAGCGGTGAGTCCTTAATACGAATGAGGTCTATCATAAAGTCGCTTGGATCGGAGACGACCGAGACGGCAAGCAAGATGGAATATCAACTTGCCTTCTGCGGCAGTGCCGGGGAAGGCTTTTTTGTTTTCTATTATGCCAATCCGGAATGATGGCTTCATAACCAGAGTGATTCAGGAGGTTGAGAATTAAAGATGACTCAGAAAAAATCCGCCCAAAAAGTTAATCTGCCGCCGATACAAATCGCACTAGACCTCATTGACCTGCCCCGGGCGCTCAAAATAGCAGAGGAAGCCGTCAAGGGCATCATGGAAGAGACCGGAGACGCTTCCCGGGCCTGGGTGGAAATCGGCACGCCGCTGATAAAATCCGAGGGTATGAACGCAGTACGCGAGATGCGCAAGAAATTCCCCCAGCTGACCATCTGCGCGGATATGAAGACCATGGACGCCGGCGCCACCGAAGTTGAAATCGCCGCCAAAGCCGGTGCCAACATCGTTTTTATTCTCGGTACTTCGCCCGATTCCTGTATTAAAGAGGCGATTCTGGCGGCAAAGAAATACGGCGTCAAATTGGCAGCAGACCTGATATCCGTCGCCGACCCGGTCAAACGCTCTATCGAGTTGGAACAAATGGGCGTGGACATCATCAATATCCACGTCGGGCTCGACCAGCAGGTGCTTGGCATCAAGCCCGTGGAACTGGTACGAAAAATTGCCGGTGCCATCTCCGGCAAAGCCCAAATATCCGCCGCTGGAGGTCTGAATAGCGAGACAGCAGTTCAGGCATGGGAAGCCGGTGCAGATATCCTCATCGTTGGCGGCTCGCTTTATAAAGCTGCCAGCCCGGAGGAGTCCGTCCGCAAAATAATCCAGTCGCTCAAGATGGGCAAGCCCATCGCCACCAAAGAGTTCGTCAAATACGATGCTGCGCACCTGGCGGAAGCCTTTCTGAAAGTCAGCACCGCCAATATCAGCGATGCCATGCATCGTACCGGGGAGCTGCGTGGGCTGAAGCCGGTTTGGTTCGGCGCGCCAGGAGAACTGAAATTCGCCGGGCCTGCCGTAACGGTACGGACCTATAACGGCGATTGGAGTGCCCCGGTACAGGCAATCGACCATGCCAATCCGGGAGATGTTCTCGTGGTTGACGCCTGTCAGGGTGAAATCGCGGTCTGGGGCGAACTGGCGACCCACAGCTGCGTCAGCAAAGGAGTAGTGGGCGTAGTAATTGACGGCGCTGTGCGAGATATCGATGATATCCGTAAGCTCAAATTCCCCCTTTTCGCCCGCCACTTCACCCCGACGGCGGGTGAGCCCAAGGGCTTCGGTGAAATCAATGCCCCTATTGAAATCTGCTCACGCAAAGTGGAACCGGGCGACTGGATTATCGGTGATGAAAGCGGTGTCGTCGTCGTACCCAAGAATATCGCGATGGAAATGGCGAACCGCGCGATCGACGTCCTGGAGAGGGAGAACCGCATCCGCGAAGAGATAAAACGAGGCTCGACACTGGGGCAGACCGCCTATCTCAAGAAGTGGGACGTCAAGAAATAATAGTAGCACGACTAGAGTATCAGCATCGCATCGCCGAAGCTGTAAAAGCGGTACCTTTCCCTGATGGCTTCCTGGTAGGCTTTATCCACAAGGTCTTTACCGGCAAAGGCGCTGACCAGCATCAGCAGGGTTGACCTGGGCAGATGAAAGTTGGTTATCAGGGCGTCTGCCGCGCGGAAGCGGTGTCCGGGCAGGATGAATAAATCCACCCAGCCGGAAAACGGTTCGCAAGAGCCATTTTGTGCAATGTGCTCTATTATACGAGTGGACGTCGTGCCCACACAGATGACCCGCCGGCCTTCCCGTTTTGCCTGCGTTACTTCTTGGGCGACTTCTTCGTCCACGATACCGTATTCTTTATGGATGGCATGTTTCTGCGGGTCAGCCTCCCGGACGGGACTGAACGTATCCAGCCCGATGTGCAGGGTGACGAATAAGCTGCACACACCTTTTCCCCCTATCTTCTCCAGCAACTGCGGTGTAAAATGCAGTCCCGCGGTGGGCGCCGCCGCGCTGCCGATGATTTTCGAATATACCGTCTGGTAGCGTTCGGGGTCGCCGAGCGCTTCATGGATATAAGGAGGCAGCGGCATCTTTCCCAGCTTTACCAGCACGTTCTCATCAGAAAACCGCAGGATTTTAATTCCACCAGGCTTCTCCCCAATAACTTCAGCAACAACTTCTGCTGCGCCAGAGCTATTGATTATGTCTATCTTACTGCCTGCGTGCAGATTGCCACCTCGCCCCACCAGCGCCTCCCAAATCCCTTCGTCAACTCGATGCAGCAGCAGAATTTCCACCTTACCGCCGGTGCTGCGCCTACCGTACAACCGGGCAGGAATCACGCGGCTATTATTGAACACCAGAACATCTCCCGCTTTTAGATAATCGACAATGTCCAAGAAATGTCGGTGCTCCATAGTACCGTTTTGCCGGTTCAGCACCAACAACCGCGAATGATCCCGATGCTCGAGAGGCGTCTGGGCAATCATCTCTGGAGGCAATAAATAATCGTAATCACTGGTTTTCACGGTAATTTCCCCACCTGAGAAAAAGTATACAGTGTGATGCATCCAAACACAAAAGTTGAAGCTAATCCGCTCCTTATGCTAGAATAAGATTAGTAAGATGAGTCAAGAATCAAAGTGGGAGCCCAAGTTACTGGGCTTTCTTTGTAAGTGGTGCAGCTACGCCGGCGCTGACCTTGCCGGTACCAGCCGTAAAAAATACCCGGCGAATATCCGTATCGTAAAGATTCCCTGCTCGGGGAGAATTGACCCTCTCTTTGTCGCCAAGGCTTTACGCATGGGTTTCGACGGAGTGCTGGTTTCAGGCTGCCACCCCGGTGATTGCCACTATCAGACGGGCAACTACCGCGCCCGCCGACGCATCGCCATCACCAAGAGACTCATGGAGTATATGGGCATCGAACCTGAGCGCTTGCAGGCAAGCTGGGTTTCCGCCTCCGAAGGCGATAAGTGGGCGCAGGTCGTCACCGAAGTAACCAAAGGAGTGAAGGAAGTCGGTCCTAACCGATTATTCGACGATGACGGACACAGAAAAGAAGCTGCAGGACAAAGCTAAAGAACTGCTGGAACAGGGCAAAGTCGAACATATCATCGGGTATGCCGCGGGAAGCCTCAAGTTCACCACCACCCCGCTCATCACCAAAGATAAAGACGATGCCAGACAGCTGGTTATCAATCCTTTTATCGTCAATAACCTCAGCGTATTTCTCAATGACATCAAGGGCAAAATCGGTATTGTCGCCAAGCCCTGCGATGCCCGCTCCATCGTCAGCCTGCTCCAGGATCAGCAAGTCGCGCGCGAGAACCTCGTCATCTTGGGTCTACCATGCCAGGGACTCATTGACCTGCGCAAGGTAGAGAGGCTCACCGGCAAAGACCGTGATGACATCGATGATATTACCCGCAACGGCGATAAAGTAACCGTAACCACCGGCGGCAAGACGCAAAAGTTCGCCGCCAAAGAAGTAATTTTTGACGACTGTCTGAGCTGTGAAACGCCGACGCCCCCGGAGTACGATTTTCTCTTCGGCGAGCCGTCATCAGCGACCGATAAGGAACTGGGACGCAAGAATATCAAAGAACTGGAGGCAATGTCTCCTCAGCAGCGCTGGGACTTCTGGAAGCAGGAGTTCAGCCGCTGTATACGTTGCTACGCCTGCCGCCAGGTCTGCCCGGCGTGCTTTTGCACCCGTTGCTTCATCGAGGAGACGGAGCCGCAGTGGCTTTCCCCGCTGCCGCGCTGGCAGGACAACCTGCTCTTCCAGACCACTCGCATGCTGCATGTGGCGGGTAGATGCACCGACTGCGGCGAGTGCGAACGCGTCTGTCCGGTGAACATCCCCCTGCGCAGCATCAGCAAAAAGGTAGAAGAAATCGTCGATGAGTTGTTCCAGTACAAGGCCGGCATGGACAAGAACGCCGAGCGTTTCATGACCGCCTACGAGCCGTCCGAAGCCGAAGACTTGATGCGTTAAAGACCATGAAGAAAATCAAGAAATCAGATTTAAATAAGCTCTTGAGCCAGTGGCAGCAAAAATATTCCGTGTTTGCGCCATCGAATCACGGCGTGGTTAAGATGACTGCCTGGGACGGTAAAGATACCACCTTCCTCGACTGGTACCGTAACACGGTCGTCCCGCCCAAGAACAACTTCCTGCCCGGCATGGAAAAAATGTTCGATATTAAGAAGGATGCCGGCTATAAGCTAGAGGTTACGGCAGACGATACGAAACAGCTTATCTTCGGCGTGCGCCCCTGCGATGCCCGCGCGCTGGCGCTAATCGACGTGAATTTCAAGGACGGCTACGAAGACACCTATTACCTCAACCGCCGTAAGAACGGTCTGCTGGTCGGTCTGGGTTGCACAAGTCCCTGCGCCAGCTGCTTCTGCACCTCGCTGAATATTCACCCCGCCGAGTCGCAAGACGTCGATGTGATGTTCAACGATATCGGCGAGGAACTGCTGATTGCCGAAGTCACCGACAAGGGCAAGGAGCTCTTGGCGGCATCGAGCGGGCTTTCTGATGCCACCGCCGCTGATGAAGCCAAGGCGAAAGAAGCAAAGGAAGCCACCTTTAAGAAGGTGACCCGCAAAATCAATACTGGCGAAATCAAAGAGCGGCTGATGCCCTCTTTCGAGAATGAAGAATACTGGAAAAACGTGGCTGCCAAATGCGTGAGCTGCGGAATCTGCACCTTTCTCTGCCCCACCTGCTACTGCTTCGACATCAACGATGAGCAGTCTAAAGGCGAAGCCGCCCGCTTCCGCAACTGGGACTGCTGCTCCTTCGCGGTCTATACCAAAATGCCGATGGAAAATCCCCGCGAGGAGAAGTGGCGGCGCGTCCGGCAGAAGGTGAACCATAAATACAACTTCTTCCCCATGATTTACGAGCAGATTGCCTGCACCGGCTGCGGCAGGTGCATCCGCCAGTGTCCGGTCAACTGGGACATCACCCAGGTTCTGAGCACATTACCAGAAAAAGCGAAAGCCTGAATGGAGAACCGATGGTAGTCCGGGACATCAGTCAAAGAAAGCGATTTTTAAATAGCGGCAACGTCTACCTGCCCCATATCGCCGTGATTGAAAAGATAATTGAGGAGACGCCCACCATCCGCACCTTTCACTTCAACATCAAAGATGACAAGGTGCGCGAGCAGTTCACCTTCGAATCAGGGCAGTTTGCCGAGTACTCCGTTTTCGGGGTCGGCGAAGCACCTTTCTGCATCTCCTCCAGCCCCACGCGGAAAGACCACCTGGAAGTCGCGTTTCAGAAAGTCGGGCGCGTGACCAATGCCATGAACCGCTTAGCTGTCGGTGATGAAATCGGCTTCCGCGGTCCTTACGGCAACACCTTCCCGATGGATTACCTCAAAGGCAAGAATTTAGTCTTCGTGGCGGGCGGTATCGGCATGGCACCGCTGCGTTCGCTCATCTGGAACGTTATCGATAACCGCGCCAAATATGAGAAAGTGACCATCATCTACGGCGCGCGCAGTCCCGACCTGCTCTGTTTTAAATATGATTTGACCGACTGGCAGAAGGACTCATCCCTCAATACCGTCGTTACCGTCGACCGGGGCACTCCCGATTGGAAGGGAAACGTGGGCTTTGTGCCGGCGGTGCTTGAAAAGACTGCGCCTTCAGCGAACAACACGGTGGCGGTGGTCTGCGGGCCGCCCATCATGATCCGCTTCACCTTCCCGGTGCTGGACAAGCTGGGCTTCAAGCCGGAGCAGATGATTACCACGCTGGAGAAGCGGATGAAGTGCGGCATCGGCAAGTGCGGGCGGTGCAACATCGGTGATGTGTTTGTCTGCCGCGACGGGCCCGTTTTCAGCTACGCCGAAATCAAGGGCTTAGCCTCGAGCGAGTACTAATAATTCTGTAACCTATCCCTTTGCCCCCTTTCCTGCGAATCCAAGAAAGGGGATTTTTATTTTCCGAAGGGGCGAACTCCTCAGGACTTCAACAGTATTTCCATCAAAAACGATGGCGAAGCGCCGCGCTAAACGGCAATATTCAAGTAACAATAACAATTATCAAGGTTAAGTGCATGCGGGGGCAATCTCATTCCAGGGGATAATGAGAGGCAACCGGTCTCCCAAAGACCATGATGCCCAAGTCCACGATAAACCGCCGATGCTACGGCATGGCTTGCGAAAACGCAAGAAATTTACGGGACAGAAGTGAGCCGATATTCATCCCTTACTGGACTCTCTGGGGTGAATTCTGACGCAATTTACTGCTCTTTATGGTCATAACAAGGGCTTCCCAGTTGCCCAGGCTGACCCGGAACAGCCAGAATCCAACGTCGTCTTTATCCTGCTCTAGACGAAAAAGGTAAGTTTATTATAAGGGTAAAAAACGGAGGAGGCAAGGGGATTTTGTCGCGACGCTGCAACCTGTAATAAGCAATCTCTTTTCTACGCAAATCAGGAACACTCATGAGGTCTATTGGAAAAGGCTTAATGACATATTAGTAAACACGGGAATGTTTTGCCTGCCCTGCTTACGAGTATATTAAGTATTATGACTATCGAATGAGGTAAGGGTCATTTTTCCCAATATTTACAAGTCTCAGCCGCCTTGCCACCAGTTTCGCAGAGTACCCAGAGGTTCGGAGTAATGATACGGCTATCAAAGTGTTTATGCACAAATTCACACATCGTCATCTGGTTGCCTTTTAATATACCATCAACAACAGAAGCGGCATTTTCAGAAGATCCCACAGGATAATGCTTCTGGAAAATTGATTCGTGGATACGGGCAATATCATTATAAAGGTTGATAAGCGCAGTTCTAACCCGAGTCAAATAATGTTGATAGAACATATCTCTTTCATAATCCTGCTTGATAAATACACCTTGCCTCTGACGTGCTCCCCAACGAACAAAACCCAAATTAATAAAATACCCGATCCCAGCCGTTCCTAAACCTATCAACCAGGGCGCCCAATCCGGCAAATTCCAAGATTGCATCAATTGAGTCAGTGTAATAGTGCCGGTACCACTGGCAATAGCCATGGTAGGCAAAGATTTCATAATATCTTTAGCGTTATTCCCGAACTGTAAACCCTGTTTAATATTTTCTAAGTTTTCTTTTCGCAGGTTGTCATTTTCTTCAATGTTTAAAACTCTTCCTTTGTAAATAGTATTTAAAGTGCGCATTGCGGCATTAAGAGATCCGGTAGCTTTAATAACATATAAATTTTCCTGTTCGCCGGCATTTTTCGCCAGTTCTTTAAGATAATCCAGACCCTTTTTAGCTTCTGCGGCAATTTCGGTTGTCTCAATATCTTTGGTGGCAAAGAAGCCTGTCAATGCCCAGGCTATTCCAACAACATCAGAAGGGGATAATAATTTACTCTTGTCCAGATTATCTGCCATCATAAACCTCCCATAAATTGAATATCACTAGACGTATTCAATTTATAGCCGGAATATATCACCTACTGGTAGATATGTCAATGACCTTAGTATGAGTTTTCCAGGCAATAATGGGGTGCAAAAACGCTCTCAAGTACCGGTTACGGCTAGTTAAACTGCCGCTGAACGAACATGAGGATGTCTGCCTTTTCATGAGTACGTCAGTAATTAAGGGTTACTTGTCTTGACCTGAGGCGTTTGGGCAGTTGTCGAGTATTCACTCAGGAGCAAGTATCCGGGCTTGCCGCTGAAAGATTTATAAGGGCAATTAGGAGAGTTGTAATATGCAGACAAAGCCGAAGGTGCCGGACCGTACCAGGATTCCTTGTCGCTTGCTGATTGTGGAATCTTGCTCACCAGATAGACGGCAAACGCATGTAGGCTCGGCGGTATGGTATCACCCGGATTTTTGTAATTGATGGCTATCATGTAATAGGGGCTTGGGAAGGTAAATGTCCTCACAGCCCCAGAGTCGACGTAACCCAAATCAACCAAGCCAATATTCTTGTTGTCGAGGACAAGAGAAACAGAGGCAAAAGTGGGTAAGTCACCTTTGTTGGACACTGTCACGGACATTTCTTTGGGGAAGAATTCGCACACTGGCCAACTCCATTTCCATGTCCACTTGGAGATCATGGCTTCTTCAAGGACAAGCTTGGCTCCGTTGTACGTGAAGTCTTTGGTTGACAAGACCACCCTGTCTGGGCTGTAAACGACCATCTTGTAAGTTCCTGGCAGGGCAACGCTTGCCCATGCATCATCCATAAATCGATTTTCCCGCGTATTCCCCACGTCCTGTGGCGGAATGTTAGCCCGAGCCTTCATTTCGCCAGGGCCGTCCACCAAAAACGGTTCGCGGAAATAGCCGTCAGGCGATATGAACTTAATTAGCACCCTGCTTTGATTAGTAAAGTAGGTAAAGAAGAACTGTTTTCTGGGTGGTTCCGTATTATTGGGGACCGTGTATATGCCCGAGCTTATTTCTTTTATATCGAGAGAAGGAATTGGTGTGGTCGTGGTGGTCTTAGCCGCAGCGGTTGTTGTAGGCGGGGAAGTTTTCGATGTGGGAGTGGTTGTAGCCGCTGCGGTCTTGTTAGGCACTGTGGTATTAGCGGGCGCGGGAATTGTGGTGGTTGAGATACTTGTATTGCAGGCCAGCAAGAAAATGAGTGGAATAACCGCCCAAGCTAAAATCACCTTTCTCATGGCACCTAAATTATAGCATAAATCAGGGTGACTCTGGAAGGTGTAGAGACCAATGGTTGCGTTCAGACAAAGCTACTCACCATTGAACAAACATGGGGATGTCTGCCATTTCATGCGTATGTATTAATGCGTTAGTCTTATTCTATATGATTTTGCTTTATCCTCAGTAATCAAGCCTTCCAAGAATTACTTTTCTTCGTATACTATTTTACCGCCTACAATTGTAACTTCTGCCTTCAAGTCCATTAATTGGCTAACCGGCATCGAATACAGGTCATGTGACCAGACCACCATGTCTGCCAGTTTCCCCACTTCAATGGAACCCTTGATGTTTTCCTCGAAGGAGGCGTAAGCTGAACCCATCGTGTGTATTCTCAGGGCATCTTTTATTGAGATACACTCTTGAGGAGCTGTGGTATATCCTGATGTAGTCGTTCTTGTTACCGCTCCGATAAAGGCGTACTTTGGCTCAAGTACAGGTGTAGCAGGGACGTCGCAACCAAAAGCAAGGTGGATTCCCATCTCCATCATCGTCCGTATTGGCATCATCCTTTGCATCGTCTTCTCATCAACTGCACTTCGAAACTCATCACCCCAGGCTGTAATCCATTGAGGCTGAGTTGAAATAACAATGCCAAGTTTCTTAATGCGTTCCAAGGCTTGCGGTGTTGGAAAGCTTGCGTGCTCTATTCTGAAACGGCTATTCTCCCGGGGCGTTTCTTTCAAGGCTGCCTCTACCGCATTTATGGCCATGTCAATAGCTTTATCTCCTTGCGCATGAAACGAAACCTGAAAACCCGCTTTGTGGAACGTGCCTACCATGCGGTTTAAAGTCTGTTGGTCCCAATATTCGTAGGAGTTCTTAGCTGCCTGCAGACTCTGGTCATACATCAGTGCCGTACCAGCCCCAGGCCCTCCATCTACTGCTAATTTCCAGCCACCGAAAGTTAGCATTTCGCTTTTGAACGGCTGGACATCCCTCAGTAGGTTTTTGCCGTCCTCCTCGGAGGCTACGTATTGCATCACATATATTCTCATCTTAAGGGCATTATGGGACTCAACCCATCGATAAGTATTAACAATGGCGGTGTTTGCCGCTATTACGTCCTGACCACTGGTATAGCCGGCCGCCAAGTCTAAATCTTGCCCTCGTTTAACATCCTCTATGCGTTTTTCAGCGGTATTCACACCATATCCGGGAGCTAATCTTCCCACCAAATTCTCTGCGCTGTAGTGGAATAGCCTGCCCGTCGGCTCCCCGGAGTCAGGGTCTTTTTCTATCCTGCCACCGTAAGGATTTTGGGTGTTCTTATTTATACCGGCTAATCTGAGGGCATAGCTATTGACCACAGCATACTGACCACCTAAATGCCGAAGGTATACGGGATTATCAGGAGAAACAGAGTCTAATGCCCAGCGGTCTGGTGTTGCCTTTAAAGAAAGGCTGAAACCTTGATTACCGGAGATCCATTCCCCTTTTGGGGCTACCTTAGCCTTCTCCCCTACTAACTGGAGAAGCTTCGCCTTGGAACTAGCGTTTGGGAGACGGGTGTCCAGGAATCCCGGCCAAAACTGATTCCCCCACACATATACGTGGGTGTGGGAATCCACCAGGCCAGGTGTCACGGTTCTGCCTTTAAGGTCTAAAACCTTGGTTTGCTGACCTATGAGGGCTTTGACCTCGTCGTTGCTACCGACTTTGATAATTTTCCCATTCTTAACGGCAACTGCCTGGGCAATAGAGTCTTTTAGATCCACGGTGATAACCTTGCCGTTGACCAGAACTAAATCGGCATCTGTTGGGGCAAATGGGCTTGGTGCCGCAGTAGGCATTGGTGTCTGAGTCGACGTCGGTGGATTAGCCGAGGTAGTAGATGTTATCGACAGAGTTAAAGATGGTGATGGTGTCGGGGATAACGTTAAAGTGGTACCGGGGGGTGGAGTAGGTATCGGAACAGGATCCGCAGCAGGGCCAGCACAACTAAATGCCACAGATACCAGAGCGAGAATTGCAACGATTAGAGATACTATTCTCGGCTTCCCTATATTCAAGTATCCCCTAACTGTTAGAGCTAGAATCTAGACCCCTCATCGAATTCGCTTATTCTAACACTACGCTTGTTTCTTATCAACTGGTAATCTTGTCGCTTCCTTCGGTAATCATAAGATAGATCTGATATTGAACGAACATGGGAATGTTTGCCCGCACATACATACGAACAAATCACTAATTGAATACTACCACTTGGTACTTTTATCCCGTCTGGCTTTTTGGGTTTTCAGTTTGCTTTACGCCAGAGAACCCCTGCTAACCGCTAATCCAATAACTTTTAGCTTTCCTGTTGCGCCGCTCTCACCATGAAGACCGGAGTTTTCCCGCCGCGCAGGATTTTATCCGCTACACTCCCGAACGCCCAACGGCTTATCCCGGAACGGCCATGCGTTGATATGGTTACCAGATCAATATTAAGCTCGTCCGAAGCCTTGAGAATTTCTCCCGCCGGGTCGTTACCGAACTTTACCAGGCTGGTAACGGTAACGTTAGGGCTTTTCTTGAGTTCCCCGCCAACCTTATCCAGATAAGCCACGGCTGATCTCTTGATTTGCTCCATCTCTTCCCGGGTATAAGGAATATGAACGTATGAGCCCACTCCCTGGATAATTTCATCCCTCTCACTCGGCACAACTTGCAGGAGTTTAATTTCTATCTTCCGGCTCTCCTTCGCGCCCGATATGATTTCATTGACAAACGGTACCACCGCTTCACCAAGCTTCGACCCGTCCAGAGGGACAAGAATCTTGTTGTACATCTCTTTTCCTCCTTTTATATCTGACTTTTCTTGTTTTTGCTCTATTTGTTTACGAAATAAGTATAATATTCACCTTTTTCAGTGTCAATGGCATTTCATCACCATTCGGCGCTCTTTTCCCGCCTGGCTTTTTGGGCTTTCAGCCGGCTTTTAGCCAGGGAACCCCAGCTAAGCACGCCGATGGCAGTTGTAATTGCTTCTTTTTCTTCAGCGGTAAGGGATTGCTTTTTTAAGAGTTTTTTTAAGATTTCGATTGCTTCAGGGTATTCCATAGTTGAGGATAGTCTAGCACAGGCAGAGACCATAAACAAAGCGAAGCAACCCCGTTTAAAAGATTGCTGCGCTCACAATGACAAAAACATTCTATGGCCCGGCGGCGTCCATAATCTTCGGCACGTTACGTGGGCAGCCAATCGTCATAGCGCGCACGCCGGGCGCAATTTAATTAATGAAGACATTTTTGATGGTCAAACTAAGGGTATTGAGCATTGATACCGCGCAGCCGCGACAGGCTGTGGACTGCAAACGAACAACCGGGACTTCGAACCGCCTCCCCAGCAACAGGGAACTCTCTGCGGAGTTTGATACTGGCGATATGCCCGTTTTTGCCAAAACGGGTTAAATCAGGCTTACCGGCTATTGACATCAGGAAGAATTTAAGTTTATCATCGCTAAGTACCCCCGATATTAATTGACATTCAGGAGGAAACGCCATGTCACAGGAACAGGACAAGACCCGGGCAGTATTGCAGACTGCCATCAAAATGGAGATTGACGGTAAAGATTTCTACCTTAAGGCAAGCCGGCAGAGCAGCAACGAGCTTGGCCAAAAGCTGCTGGCGCAACTGGCCAGTGAGGAAGATATCCACCGCAAGAAGTTCGAGAAAATATATGACGCCATCAGCAGCCAGCGCGGCTGGCCCAAGATAGACATCCCCGTAGACGGGGGACAGGCACTGCGCACCGTATTTGCCAAGGCTACGGAAAAGCTGGCGGGCAGCAAGCCTGCCCAATCCGAGCTGGATGCCGTGCAGACCGCCATTAAAATGGAAGCCCGCACTTACGATTATTATAAGGCGCAGAGGCAGGGCGCTGCGGCGGACGCTGAAAAGCAATTCTATGATGCTCTGATTGCACAGGAGCACGAACACCAACTGGTCCTCCTCGACTACTATGAGTATCTCAAAGACCCCGGCTCATGGTTCGTCAAACACGAGCGCCCGTCCATCGACGGCGGCTAGAACAACGAGGTGATAATATGCTGGAAATTCAAAATCTCAGTGTTACGGTAGAAGACCGGGAAATCCTGCACGGCGTTGACCTGACCGTCGGGGATGGGGAAACGCACGTCCTCTTCGGGCCCAACGGCGCCGGCAAGAGCACCCTGCTGATGACCATCATGGGCTTCCCCAAGTACCGGGTGACCGGCGGCAGGATTGTCCTTGACGGGCAGGATATTACCAGCCTTCCGGTGGACGAACGGGCGCGGCTGGGCATCGGCATGTCCTTTCAACGCCCGCCGGTGGTGCGGGGCGTCAAGACCCGCGAGATGATGGAGGCCTGCCTCAAGGAAAAAGGCGACGGCGAAACGGTTACGAATCTGGCGGCGAAAGCCGATCTCTCCGATTTTCTCGACAGGGATATCAACTACGGCTTTTCCGGCGGGGAAATCAAGCGCTCGGAACTGATGCAGTTGATGGCGCAGCGACCGCACCTCGTCCTGCTCGACGAGCCGGAGTCCGGCGTCGACCTGGTCAATATCGCCCTCATCGGGCAACTGATGAACGATCTGCTCCAGAAGGACTGCCCGATGCGGCAAAGGCGCTGCATGGGGCTTATCATCACCCACACCGGGCATATTTTGAACTATGTCAACGCCCGCACCGGCTATGTCATGATTGACGGGCGCATCGGCTGCGGCGCCGACCCCCATGAAATCCTCGCCACCGTAAAGGAAAAGGGCTACGAAGAATGCGTCCGCTGCCTGCTGAGAAATACGCCCGAGGGAAAGGTCTGCTAAATGAGCGAATCGGAGAAGAAGAAGGCGCAAGCCGCCGCCAATAAACCCGCCGTTTTTGGTGAAGATATCGACCTTAACAAATATGTGGGCGCGGCGGAGCTACCGCCGTACCAGCCCGACCCCTCGCGACTCCCCGCCCGGGTCAAAGAAGACATGCTGCAATCCGGCGTCATACTGGATGACAGTTCCCAGCGTTCGGGGACGTATATCCAGATGGACAATGCTCCAATTCACTCCTCCATCCGGCAGGAAGGCATCGAGGTCATGCCGGTCAGCCAGGCACGGGAAAAGTTCGACTGGTTCGCCGA
This sequence comes from Dehalococcoidales bacterium, assembly GCA_028712355.1. Lineage (GTDB taxonomy): Bacteria > Chloroflexota > Dehalococcoidia > Dehalococcoidales > RBG-16-60-22 > JAQTQH01. The sequence continues at coordinate 2,059 of JAQTQH010000024.1, read as the reverse complement.
TTACTGGTGGCGCGCCGTCGCCGTAGATACCGATAAATATACGGCAGGGGTTGAAATCGGTCAGCATGACGGCTACTTTATCCGCGCTTTACCGGGACATAAAACGGAATTACCCGTGCAGGCTTGCCTTTACCTCTCCAAGGCGCGGCTGGCGCAGAAGGTGCACAACATCATCATCGCCGAGGAAGGCTCCGAGCTGCACATCATTACCGGGTGCACGACCGCTCTGCACGAGGACCCCGGTATCCACATGGGCGTTTCCGAGTTCTACATCAAGAAAAATGCGAAAGTAACTTTCACCATGATTCACAGTTGGAGCCCGGAGATTGCGGTGCGCCCCCGCACCGGCGTCATCATCGAGGATAACGGGGTCTTTCTGAGCAACTACGTACTGATGAAGCCGGTACACTCGCTCCAGATGAACCCCTCGGCGAAATGCGTCGGCGAAAACGCGACGGTACGCTTCAACAGCGTGCTCATCGCTCTGCCCGGCTCGAACCTGGACGTGGGCTCGCGGGTGCTGCTGGATGCTCCTAAATCAAGGACGGAAATTGTCTCCCGCGCCATCACCACCGGAGGCAATATCACCGCGCGCGGGTACATCGAAGGCAACGCCCCCGAGGTCAAGGGACACCTGGAATGCCGAGGCCTGATCATGGAGGGCAACGGCATCATCTACGCCATCCCGGAGCTTAAGGGCACCCTTGCCGGCATCGACCTCTCCCATGAAGCCGCCGTGGGCAAGATTGCCGAGGAAGAGGTGGAGTACCTGATGGCGCGCGGGCTGACCCGCCAGGAAGCCGCCGCGACCATCGTGAGGGGCTTCCTCCATGTCGATATCGCAGGGCTGCCGCCGATGCTCGGCGAACAGCTCAAGCACGCCATCGATACCAGTGAAAAGGATGTTATGTAAATCTGATGAAGATAATCGGGCTGACCGGCGGCATCGGCAGCGGCAAGAGCACGGTTTCCCAAGTGCTTGCCCATCTGGGGGCAAAGATAATCGATTCCGACAAGCTGGGGCACGAGGCGCTTCAGGCCGGCGGCAAGGCGCAGCATGAAGTGGTTGACACCTTCGGAAAACAGGTACTCAATGCCGAAAACGCCATCGACCGCCGGAAGCTCGGCGAAGTGGTCTTCAGCAGTCCTGAAGCCCGCAAGAAACTGGAAGCCATCCTACACCCCACCATCTATAAAATGGTCAAGGCGCAAATTGAGAATTTTCGCAAAGAAGGCGCGAATGTTGTTGTGGTGGAAGTGCCGCTACTGGTGGAAGCGGGCTGGCAGCCGCTGGTGGACGAGGTCTGGACGACCATCGCGCCCGAAGCTGTTGTCCTGCGGCGGCTCAAGGAGCGCACCGGCATGTTTACCGACGAAGCGAAGTCCCGCATCCGCGCCCAGCTTTCCAATGAGGAACGCCGCCGGCATGCCGACGTGGTAATTGATACCGACTGCACTTTAGATGAATTAAAAGCTAAGGTGGAAGAACTATGGCGGGAGAGAGTGGCAAATTCTTAAATCCCTCTCCGGTCTCCCCTTTTTCAAGGGGAGAAGCTTGGGCAATAGAAAGTAACTAGTCAGTTTTCCTATTTGAAAAAGAGGGGCTAAGGGAGATTTGCGTTTGCCTGCTTCTATTCTATTTGACATTCAGCTACGAATACTGGTAGAATCATAATTCGGAGGTACAGGACCATTTACGCAATAATTGAAACTGGCGGGAAACAGTATAAAGTAACTCCCGGCGATACTATCCAGGTCGACCGCATGGAAGTCGACAAGATTAAACCGTTCGAGATTGACCGTGTGCTGTTCATCGGCGACGGCGACAAGGTCACCACCGGCACTCCCGTAATCGAGGGGGCGAGAGTCGTGGCGACCTGGCATTCCGAGGGCAGAAGCCCCAAAATTACCGTCTTCAAGTACAAGGCGAAGACCCGCTACCATCGCAAGCTCGGTCAACACCAGTTGTTCACCAAATTAACCATAGACAAGATTTTAATGCCCGGCGAAACGCTGGAAGCTCCCAAGCCCACACGCCGCCGGACGAAGAAGGCAACCC
>JAQTQH010000023.1 GCA_028712355.1 Dehalococcoidales bacterium | reverse complement strand
TGCATCGAATTCTTTGGATTTCAATTTAGGAGAGGCACCGAAGATTTCGTTGATGTGTTATCAGATGAAGAATGTATTGACCTATTAACAAGCATATTAGAAGACGAACAATTCAATTCCGATTTAGAATAAGTCAGATTGTTATGATTACTGCAATATTGACCGAATAGAATCTTAGGAGATTGCTTGTGACGCCAAATCCTACGCAAGCTAGATCACTTATTATTAATAGAGCCAAAAAGTTGGTAGAGGAACTCGTTCATCAACGTGGGCATGCAGAGCCTCCTTTCTTACCTTCAGAGTATGGAAATATATTGGGTGTTAAAAAAGTAACGCAACAAAATCTGGGCAAACTGGGGGGCTTATTACTTAGATTCCCCAAATATTATATTGTTAAGTTAAATATAAATGATAAAATTGTAAGACAGAATTTTTCCTATGCCCATGAAATTGGACATATTCTTTTCAGCGAACTAAAACTAGGTTACTTCGTTAGAGAAATTGAATACAGGACTTTCGACCCTTTAGCACGCAACAAATTACAGTTAGACACTCGAGAGCGCCTATGTGATGCTGCCGCCACAGAACTTCTGATGCCGGAGGCAATATTTAAAAGCCATTTGTCACGTATCGACTTATCCATTGATTCCATAACACAATTAGCTGATACATTTAATGTGTCCGTGCAAGCTGCTGCCAAAAGGACTTCTGAAATCAGTTCGGAACCTTGTATGGCTTATTTCTGGAAATTTGATAAACTAAAAAAGCAAATTTACTATAGCTGGTCTTCTGGCCCAGGTATTAGTCAACGTCACGCTTTCTTGATGCCTATTAGTAAAAATGTTTCTCCTCCCTCTACTTTGCATGATGCTTATAAACAAGATAATTGTTTCAAATCTTACAAGTCTTTTAAAAGAGGCAACGTTATTGAACGTTTAAACACAGAGAGTAAGGGGTTCGGAATAGGCGATTCCAGATATGTCCTTTCATTAGTTATTCTAAACAAGGATTATTGGACAAAAAGTCATCAGATTACTGGGGACATTATTGGTGAAGGATAATCGAGGCAATTCAAATAACCGCTCCCAGATTGCGCGCGCCATCTTTACTGCCGCAGAATCCATGGGCATCCGCGACCGCGCGATGGTGGAGCGGCTCACCAGCCAAGTCATCGAGCGGTTCGAGCAGCCGGTCAAGGCGCTGCCCGGTATGGAAGACCTGGTGAGCCAGCGCCAGAGCCACCAGAAACGCCTGCCAACCGATGCCGAGATAGAAGCGATACTAAAAGAAATTCTGGGCTCGCAAAAGCCCTTACCAAAAGAGGAGGCTGCCACCAAGATGGAGACCACCGTTAAAGCCGCACCCGAGACGAAGCACGCCTCGAAGATAGCCCTTACCGAGAATGCCCGCCAGGTACTGGAAAAACGCTACCTGAAGAAAGATAAAAAGGGTCAACTCATGGAAACGCCCGAGGAGATGTTCCGCCGCGTGGCGCGCGCGATTGCCGCCGCCGAGCTGATTTACAATCCCAAAGTGGATGTCCGCAACTGGGAAGAAAAATTCTATGAAGCAATGACTTCGCTGGAGTTCCTGCCCAACTCCCCCACCCTGATGAATGCCGGTCGGGAGCTGGGGCAGCTTTCCGCCTGCTTTGTTCTCCCCGTAGATGATTCGATGGAGTCCATCTTCGATGCCGTGAAGTACACCGCCCTCATCCACAAGAGCGGCGGCGGCACCGGCTTTTCCTTCTCCCGCCTGCGCCCGGAAAAGGACCGCGTGGGCACTACCGGCGGCGTCGCCTCCGGACCCGTGTCGTTCATCCGCGCCTTCGATGTGGCGACGGATGTCATCAAGCAGGGCGGGATGCGGCGGGGCGCCAACATGGGCATCCTCAACGTCGACCACCCGGATATCGAGAAGTTCATCCACGCCAAGGAAGACCTGAAAGCCTTGACCAACTTCAACATCTCGGTCGCCATTACCGCCGATTTCATGGAAGCGGTCAAAAAGGGCGAGGATTATAATTTGATTAACCCGCACAACGGCGAGGTGGCGGGCAAGCTCAACGCCAAGAAGGTCTTCGACCAGATTGTCGACATGGCGTGGCGCACCGGCGACCCCGGCATTGTGTTTATCGACCGCATCAACCGTGATAATCCCACTCCGCAGCTCGGCAAAATCGAGAGCACCAATCCCTGCGGCGAGCAGCCCCTCCTCCCCTACGAGTCCTGCAATCTGGGGTCGATTAACCTGAACAAGGTGCTGCGCGGCGCCAACGGCAAAGCCAGAGTCGATTATGATAAGCTGGCGGAAATCGTCCGGATGGGCATCCGCTTTCTGGATAATGTCATCGATGTCAACCGCTTCCCCCTGCCGGAGATTGAAGAGCGGACCCGCCAGACCCGCAAGGTGGGACTGGGCGTGATGGGCTTCGCGGACATGCTCCTGCGTATGGGCATTCCCTACAACTCGGAGGAAGCGCTCACACTGGCGACCGACTTAATGCACTTTATCAATGAAGAATCATTTAAATACTCTATCGAGCTTGCCGCTGAGCGCGGCACTTTCCCCGCTTTTACCGGGAGCATTTACGATGTGCCCAACGAACCGAAAGTGCGCAACGCCTCCCGCACGACCATCGCCCCGACGGGTACGCTGAGTCTGATTGCCGGCTGCTCCAGCGGCATCGAGCCGCTCTTCGCCCTGAGCTACACCAAGAACATCCTGGACGGCGCGCACCTCGTTGAAGTCAACCCGCATTTTGAAGAGGCAGCGCGCCACGGCGGCTTCTACTCTGCGGAATTGATGCAGAAGCTGGCGGACGGCGTGCACCTGAAGGACATCGAAGGTGTACCGGATGTCGCGAAGCGCGTCTATGTCACCGCCCACGAGATTACCCCTGAGTGGCATGTCCGGATGCAGGCGGCTTTCCAGAAATCGACCGACAACGCCGTTTCCAAGACGGTCAACTTCCCCCAGAGCGCCACCCGCGATGATGTCGCCAAAGTATATCAGCTCGCTCATGAGGAAGGGTTGAAGGGCATCACCATCTACCGCGACCGCAGCCGCGATTCGCAGGTGCTGACTACGGGCAACGGTGAAAAGGCGGTGGAAGCTCCTGCCGCGGCGGTATCACGCACGCCCCGCAAGCGCGCCAAGGTCACCACCGGCGTCACCGAGCGGGTCACAACGGGATGCGGGCACCTCTATATCACCGTCAACTCGGACGAGCGCGGCATCTGCGAGGTCTTCTCCAGCCTGGGCAAGGCGGGCGGCTGCGCCGCCGCGCAGATGGAAGCCACCAGCCGGCTTATTTCGATGGCGCTGCGCTCCGGCGTGGACGTGGCGTCTATCGTGAAACAGCTCAAAGGGCTGCGCTGTCCGTCCATCGCGTGGGAAGAAGGCAAGGCCGTGCTCTCCTGCGCCGATGCCATCGCTACCGTGCTGGAAAGGCACATCCAGGGCGGCGAGGAGAACAAGCCCAGGGTCGCCGACTTCGGTTTAGCCAAGAACCTCGCCGGACAATGCCCGGAATGCAGCAACATGCTGGTCTACGAAGAGGGGTGTTTTAAATGCCCGGCGTGCGGTTATACGAGGTGCTAGAACAAAGGACCTGGTTTTTCAAAGAGGGGGGGGGCGAAAAGCCCCCTCTTCTTTTTTGACACCTCTCTTGCCCGATGTTATCATGAAAAAGCTATGCAGAGACTACGCATCCGGTTCTCCCGCGGGGAAGAGCTTAAATTTATCTCCCACCTGGATATGACGCGCCTGTGGCAGCGGGCGCTCGTCCGGGCGGGCGTCGCCATTGCCTATTCGGAAGGGTTCAATCCCCACCCCCGCCTCTCGCTGGCGGCGCCGCTACCTCTGGGCGTGACCAGCGAAGCCGAACTGATGGACATCGTCCTGGCAAAGTTCGTTTCTCCGCATTCTTTCAACACCTCGGTGAGCCAGCAATTACCTGCGGGCATACAGATTTCGCAGGTCTACCAGATGCCGCTGGAGGTGCCATCTTTGCAATCACAGGTACGCTTCGCCGAGTATAAAGTGGAAGCGGCAACAGAGAAGAAGCGGGCAGAAATCGAAACTGCCATCGCCGACCTGCTGGCAAAGACGGAACTACCCTGGCAGCACATGCGAGATACCGGCCCGCACCACTACGACCTGCGCAAGCTGATTGACGACCTCTGGCTCATCGCCTGGCGGGAAGGCGCCTGCACGCTGGGCATGCTACTGCGCTGTGACGGCAGCGGGGCGGGGCGCCCCGAGCAGGTGACGCTGGCGCTCGGTTTTAACGGTTATCCGCAGTCGGTGCACCGCGCCAAGCTTACCATGGAAGCGCGTTAACTACATTCCCCGCAGCTACAACTACGCAAATGGACACATCTTTATTATCCCCGCAGGAGCGAGCCCGGAACTTCTTTCTCGAAACGGGCCTCACGAGTCCCGGTAAACTGCTGGTTGCTGTTTCCGGCGGAGCCGATTCAGTCTGCCTGCTGCACGTGCTTTACGGACTACGGGAGGAACTCGGCATCGACTTGCACGTGGCGCACCTGAATCACCGGCTGCGCGGCGTTGATTCCGATGCAGACGCCCGCTACGTGGCAGGACTGGCGCGGCGGCTCGGCATTCCCGCCACGATTGAATCAGCGGATGTCGCCGCCTATCGCAAGCAGCACCGCCTCTCCCTCGAAGAAGCCGCCCGCGAGGTGCGTTATAGTTTCCTGGCAGAGACCGCTAAACGGATTGGGGCGGAAAGGGTGGCGGTGGGACACACCTCGGATGACAATATCGAGACCATCCTGCTCCACCTGGTCCGCGGCAGCGGCACGCGGGGACTGCGCGGGCTGCAACCCCTCAGCCGGTGGCGACATTCGGGAAACCGCCTGACTATTATCCGGCCATTGCTGAAGATGAGCCGCGCGGAGACTGCCGCCTATTGCCGCCAGCACCGCCTCAAGCCGCGGCTGGATACTTCCAACCTGTCCCTATCGCCGTTGCGGAACCGCATCCGCCATAAATTGCTGCCGCTGCTCCGGAGCTACAATCCGCAGGTGGGCGCCGCCTTGTTGCGTACGGCAAACATCGCCGCCGATGAGCTCGCCTTTTTTGAAGCAGAGACGGCAAGCCTGTGGAAAGAGGTAGCCGAAAAGCGAAAGAACACCATTATCCTGAACAAGGAGAAGCTGCTCGCCCTGCCGGCGGCGTTACAACGGCACCTGCTGCGCGCCGCCTTCGCAAAGCTGCTGGCGGACTTGAAAGATATCGAGGCGCAGCATATCGAAGAAATGCGGAGTGCGTTGGACAAACCGGCGGGCAAATTCGTCACCCTGCCCGGCGGACTGGTCTTCATTGTGGAGTACGACCGCTACCTGCTGGGCGCCGACCCGGCAGCGTTATCGCCGTTTCCGCCTCTTTCCGGCGAGTATGCCTTGAAAATACCGGGCACGACCCGTCTGCCCGGCTGGCGGATTGAAGCAACTATTACCGATGCAAATCAGGCTATGGAAACGGATAGCTTTGCCGCCTGCCTCGACTTTGACCGGACGGGTGACGAGTTATCCCTGCGCCCGCGCCGGCCCGGCGACCGCTTTCAGCCGCTGGGAATGGGACAGCCCAAAAAGTTGAACCAATTTATGATTGACGCGAAAGTCCCGCAGGGATGGCGGCCGCGTATCCCGGTGGTCAGCGCGCCGGGGTGGGTGGTCTGGGCGGTGGGCTACCGCATCGACGAGCGGATGAAAGTGACCGAAGCGACCCGCCGCGTTCTCTGCCTCAAAGCGGAGAGGCAAAGCGACACGGTACTTACTTCTCCGGTTTGACCGCCTGCACTTTGATACTCACCACCGAGGCGGCGGCATCATCGATTTGCTTTTGCGTCATTTTCGACTTCTTAATAAAGGCTTTTGTGGTGGGATCATTGGCGATATAGTCAATCGGGAAGACCTGCTCTTCCATTACTTTGACCTTCGTGAAGCCGGCCTTCTTGATAATACCCAGGTATTCTTCTTTCTTCTGCGCGCCGGCAATACAGCCAACGTACGCAGAGACCGATTTCCTGATAAAATCGGGGAGGTCTTTGAGCAGGACGATATCCGACACCGAAATCCGCCCGCCCGGCTTGAGCACGCGGAATGCCTCGGCGAAGACCCGTGGCTTGTCCGGCGAGAGATTGATGACGCAGTTGGAAATGATAATATCTACCGAATTGTCCGCCACCGGCAGGTTTTCGATTTCGCCGAGGCGGAACTCGACGTTCTGATAGCCGCCCTTGCGGGCGTTTTCCCGCGCCTGGTCGAGCATTTCCGGCGTCATGTCCACGCCAATGACCTTGCCTTTCGCACCGACCTTGTTGGCGGCGAGGAAACAATCGAAGCCTGCCCCCGAACCGAGGTCAAGCACCGTTTCCTCCTTTTTTAGCGAAGCGATGGCAGTGGGGTTACCGCAGCCGAGACCCAGGTTGGCGCCGTCCGGCACGGCCGCCAGTTCTTCGTCGGAATAGCCGATTCCTTTACTGATGAGCGCCGCCTGGCTCTTTGTACTGCCGCCGCAGCAGGAGGTCGCCGGTCCGCAGCAGGAACTGGCAGGCGCGCAGCATGACCTGCCCTTTTTCACGACCGCCGCGTAGTTCTCCCGCACCGCTTTTTTGATTTCCGTATCTTTCATGCTTCACCTCAAAATATGGAGTAAACCTGAGGGGGCTTTCGCCCCCTCATTAACTCGCTTATTCTATTTTTATTTTAACACACTAGTGCCGGAAGTGCCTTTCGCCGGTAAAGATAAGCGCCATATTGTATTTATCCGCGGTCTTGATGGAGTCTTCGTCACGGATGGAGCCGCCGGGCTGGATGATTGCGGTGACTCCGGCTTCCGCCGCCGCTTCGACGACATCCGGGAAGGGGAACATGGCATCGGAAGCCAGCACGCTGTCCTTCGCTTTATCACCTGCTTTTTCCCGGGCAATCTGGGTGCTGACAATTCGGCTGGGCTGACCGGCACCCATGCCCACGATGGTCTTATCTTTCGCCAGCACGATGGCGTTCGACTTGATATGCTTGACGGCGCGCCAGGCAAAGAGCAGGTCGCTGAGCTCCGCCTTGGTCGGCTGGCGTTTACTGACAACGTTGACTTTGACATCGCTCTCCGGCACCGAGTCCGAGTTCTGCACCAGGAAACCGCCGCGTACTTTGCGGATATCGAGGTAAGGAGTCTCCGCCTTGCCGTATCCGGGCGGCAGTTCCGCCTGCAGGATACGAAGGTCTTTCTTTTTCTGCTGCATCATCGCCAGGGCGTCCGCCTCGTATTCCGGGGCAATGATTATCTCGTAGAAAACTGGACGGAGCGCTTCCGCCATCGCCATCGTGACTTTGCGGTTGGCGGCAACGATACCGCCGTACGCCGCTGCGGTATCCCCGCTATAAGCGCGGCGGTAGGCTTCGGCGATGTCATCATGACTGGCGAGACCGCAGGAGTTGGTATGCTTGATAATGGCGACCGTCGGGGCGGCATAATCGGTGACCACACCCCAGGCGGCATCGGCATCGAGGATATTGTTGAAGGAAAGCTCTTTGCCGCCGAGCTGTTTCGCCCAGGTAATGCCGGTGTTCTGGTTCTTGGCGACGGTCATCTCGGAATAGAACGCCGCCGACTGGTGCGGGTTCTCGCCGTAGCGCAGCTCCTGCCGCTTCTTCATGGCGAAGGTCATCACATCGAGGAAGCCGGGCATGTCCTGCCGCAGGTACTGCGAGATGGCGGTATCATAAGCGGCGACATGCTGGAAAGCCTTCTGGGCGAGCCGCTTGCGCTCCGCCTGGTCTAGTCCGCCCTTCGCCAGTTTTTCCAGGACGACCGCGTAATCCGCCGGGTCAACGACCACAATGACGGAGGGGAAGTTCTTGGCGGCGGCGCGGATCATCGTCGGCCCGCCGATATCAATATTTTCCAGGGCATCCGCCAGGGTAACACCTTCCTTGGCGACCGTCTGCACGAACGGGTAAAGGTTGACCACCACCATGTCAATAGGTTCAATCTTATTGGCTTTAAGCTCTTTCATGTGGGCGGGCAGGTCGCGCCGCGCCAGCAAACCGCCGTGCACCATCGGGTGCAGGGTCTTGACTCTGCCGTCCAGGATTTCCGGAAAGCCGGTGATATCGGAAACGCCGTGCACGGGGACTTTGGCATCGGCGAGGGACTTCTTGGTGCCGCCGGTGCTGTAGATTTCAAATCCCAGCTTGCTTAATCTGGCAGCGAATTCGGTCACGCCTGTTTTGTCAGATACGCTGATAATGGCTCTCATTGATTCCTCCTAATCTATTCGATAATCACGTAATCTTCGCCGCGCTGCGGGACTATCTCGCCGATAATCATCGCTTCGGGCAGGGTTTTCGTGATTATCTTCACGCTCTCCGGGGCACAGACCACTACCATGCCGATGCCCATGTTGAACACGTGGAACATCTCTGCAACCGCTACTGTGCCCTTATTCTGTATGAGTCTAAAAAGGGGCGGGACTTCCCAGTCTTTTTTACGGAATAGCGCGCTAACGCCATCCGGCAGAATGCGGGGTACGTTGTCCGGCAGTCCGCCGCCGGTGATGTGCGCCAGTCCCTTTATGTTCGGTAATAACGGTTTCAGTTGCTTGTAATAGCAGCGGTGCGGCTCCAGCAGCGCCTCGCCGATGGTGCGTCCCAGCTCAGGGTAATACTTACCCAGTTCAGCTTTCGTTTCCCCAAAAATCTTGCGCGCCAGGGAATAGCCGTTGGTATGCGGCCCGCTGGAAGGTAAGCCCAGGCAGATATCGCCGACTCTGATATTCTGCCCCTTGATAATCTTGTCTTTTTCCACAACGCCGACGATGAACCCGGCAATATCATAATCTTCGCCGTGGTACAGCCCGGGCATCTGGGCGGTCTCACCGCCGATGAGGGCGCAGCCGGCTTCGCGGCAGGCCTGCGCCATTCCGCGCACGATGTCCGCCGCCTGCTCCGGCTTTAGCTTGGCAAAGGCGATGTAATCGAGGAAAAAGAGCGGCTCCGCGCCACAGGTAAAAATATCATTGACAGAATGGTTGACGATGTCCATGCCCACTGTGTCATGCTTGTCCAGGGCGATGGCAATTTTAAGCTTGGTGCCCACGCCGTCGGTGCTGGAGACGAGCACTGGGTTCTTATACCCTTTAAGCTCGAACATGCCGCCGTAGAAGCCCACGCCGCTCAATACTTCGGGTCGATAGGTCTTTTCGGCAAAACTGGCGATAAGCTCCTTAGCTTGAGAGGCTGCGTCAATATTGACGCCGGCGGCGGCATAGGAGGATTTAACAGTAGATTTTTTACGGGCGGGGCACATGATTTATTAAGCTTACCAAAATAGGGGCAGAATGTAAACTGAGGCGAGGGTGATTTTGCTGACAACCTCCGGGCATTTTCAGCCGGTTCCGCCCGCCGCCTGCAATCCCTTCATAAAGCTTTCGAATTCCTCATTTTTAATATCAAGGAGGTTTTTGCGAGTGGGAAAAGCGCCGCTATCAACTTCTCCCTTGAACTCTTTGAATGCGGCAACCGCCTCTTTATAAAAATCACGGTATTTTTTGGCATGGCGCGGTATCCTGCCGGCGGTTCCGAGGATGTCACTGCTGTACATGTGCTGACCGTCACAACCCGCCCCGCTGCCGATGGCGATGACGGGGATGCGGAGGCGTTTCGCGATTTCCGCCGCGACGCGGTCAGGCACCAATTCCATCTCAAGGAGAGCCGCGCCGGCTTCCTGGTAGGCAAGCGCATCCTGATACACCTTGAGCGCTTCTTCGGAGGTCTTGCCGAATGCCCGGATGCCGCCAATCCAGGTTGAGACCATCGGTACCAGCCCCACGTGACAGTGGCAGGGAATGCCCTGCTTCGCCATCGCGGCGACACGCTCCGGGGGGGCGCCGGGATAGACCATGTCTGCACCCGCCCGCATCGCCATGACCGCACCGCGGATGGCTTCTTCATCGCTGATAAGCGGCAGGTGCGCCGGCAGTCCCGCATCGATGAGCGCCCTGGGCGCAGCACGGCGCACTTCCTTTATCTTTGCCACCATGCTTTCGTAGTTTTCGCCCCAGGTGATGATAATATCTACGCCGGCTTCCTGGGCTGCGGCGGCAGTCCAATAATCAAGAGCGGCGGTCATGATGATTTGCCGCTTACCTTTAAGCTGCTGCATGCCGTGAATCGTTAGCTGTCCGCGCTTGGGTATCATTTATTCCTCCGTTGTTGCATCCTGTTTTACTTTAGCATAAAATGAAAATGCCCGGGGCGACGTGGCCAAGTGGTTAAGGCGGGGGTCTGCAAAACCCCTATTCGGCGGTCCGAATCCGCCCGTCGCCTCCATGTTTCCTTTCCCGGTTTCACCATCAGCTATTTTTTCTTAGGTCTGCCGCGGCGCCTGCCTTCGAAAATCGCTTCCTGCACTTTTTTATTGTCATCGTAAGGTTTATTGCGGAGAGTCAGGTATTCTTTCAAAGGCAGCTCCTGGAAGAGCTTGTCCCACTCTTTAGCATAATCGCTCTCGTTGGTGCGGTGGTAGGCAAAGAGGGCGCCGGTCTCGAGGGCGGTGCGGATGCCCATGATTTCGTAGGCTTTCTTGATGGCGCGCTTGTACTGGGTAGCCATCTGCCATGGCATCAGGGCGACGCGCTTCGCGAAAGCTGCGGTGAACTCCTCTATCTTGTCGGCGGGGATGCAGTAGTTCGCCATGCCGTATTTAAAGGCTTCTTCGCCGCTGATGCTGTCGCCGGTGAAAGCGAGCTCGTGGGCTTTACGCATCGGCAGGAGCCAGGGGAACCAGACCATATCGACGCCCATCGCGCGCATGGGGGGATAGCCGAACTGGCAATCCGGTGTGGTGACGAGCAGGTCGCACATCGCCGCCAGCTCCGAGCCGCCCGCCAGGCAGTAGCCGTGCGTCTGGGCGATGGTGACCTTGGAAAGTTCCCAGATTTGCCACCACTGCTGGACGACATATCGCGCCCAATGAGTGACCTCGCAGGTGTCCACGTAGCGTGAACCGAGGTCCGGTTCTTCATCCGAGTGCTTGATGGCGACATTCGCCGAAGAAAGGTCGTAGCCGGCGCTGAAGCAGCGACCCGCCCCCTTGATGATGATGACATTGATGGTATCGTCCCGCTCGGCGAACTTGAGGGCGTGGAAGAACTCCGCCCGCAGCTGGTGGTTCATGGCGTTCATCACCTCGGGACGGTTAAGGGTGATTTTAGCGACATGAGTTTTGGGGTCGGGTTCATAGATAATCAGCTTGTATTCAAGGGGTTTTTCATACCAGCCTGCCAGGCGCGGCTCGAAGAGCTCTTTGCGACTTTTTCTCGGCATTTCCGGCTCCTTTTTTTAAGAGATTTTTACGCCTATTATACGGATAAGAGCGGGAAATAGCCAATAGCGGGGGCGGAAATCCCTCTCCTGTCTCCCTTTTTCAAAGGGAGAAGCTATTTTATTCAACCAGAAGTCTAGAATTGACTCGCCTTATTCGTGGCTCTATAATACGATTCATGGGTGGAGATTCCTGGACTTTACAGTGGGTGTTACTGGGTATGGCCGGCACCTTAGCGATTGTCTATCTGGCCAGACGCTCAAAGTTCCGCATCTTAATAATTATTGGTTGGTTGATTCTGGTATTGTTCGGAATGTGGTGGTTCTCCAGGTAGGTTGCTTATGCCAAGCAGAGAAGATGAATTCTGGGCATCCCAAAAGCAAAAAGATTTTATCCTTTGCCCGAAACATAATAGACTATATGATCCAAATTTTGGCTGCCAGCTCTGTTACCTCGAGAAGTCAACCTCTCAAGAAAAACCCAACGTCATTCCTGAAAATGTTACACTGCTAAAATGCCCTCGTTGTCTTAAAGTCTCTCTAACCTGGTTTACGCAATTAGAAGCCTATGAGTGTATGAATCCTAAGTGCAAAGTCGCTTATACCCAACAGCAATATTTAGAAGAAATCAAAGCAAGGAAGAAGGCTTTGTCAAAACCAAAAGGTAAAGCATGGTTTTACAATTCATTCTTTAATCACAAGAAAAAGAAGTGGCAAAAAGGGCAATAGAGACCTCGTTGATTGAAAAGCTAAAGAAACGATGACACGATTTGATAAGCTACGAAAGCTTAGAGTAATACTCGCAAGTCTCACACTTCCCAAACTTCTAAATCCAATACAGTCAAAACGCCAGTTGGTATTGTGGCTGTTTCTATGTCTTGGTATAGAGCTTGTTGCGGCTAACCTGATTAACACATTAATGGGGTCTTTTCCCTCTTTCACTTGGGAGGTGTTTAAGAATCTATTATTGTTCACTTCTTTTATGGGAGTTGCTGAGGAGATTGTTCTCAGGGGATTTTTCAAATTAATATTGGGCAACGCAGGATTAGTCATGGGTACTCTATTATGGATAGCTTTCCATCAATTTGACGCAACTCCACCACCTTTACATCGAATACCCGGTGATATTCTATGGGGCATATTCTACATCAAGCTTTGGAGAGGAAAGTATTGGCGGCTGAGCATGATTATTCATCCCTTATGGAATATAGGAATATTACTGTGGTGGCAACTTGCAATACCCGCTATAAAGTAAAATCCTTTCGTCTAACATGATACCGGTTAAAATTATAATATTCCGTCGAAAAAGCCAATCTTGACACTCCTATCTCGCTACAATACAATAATCTCATTAACGCCGGGGTGGCGGAACTGGCAGACGCAGCGGACTTAAAATCCGCCGGAGCAATCCTTGCGGGTTCGAGTCCCGCCCCCGGCACCACTCTTAAACATTTTCGGGAGGACGCATGAGTATCGAGAAGGTCGGCAGGCATACCTATGCGGACATCGCCTATAACGGCGCCAACGTCGGCTGCATCATAACCGAACAGGGCATGGTGCTCATCGATACCCTCTTCGTCCCGGAGGAAATCCTGGACTGGGACAGGCAGATTAAAAAACTCGGCGATAAGGGCGTGCGCTGCGTCATCAACACCCACCATCACTTCGACCATGTGCTGGGCAATTATTTATACAAAGACGGCGCGATTATCGCCCACGAAAACTGCTACCGGGAGTTGATTAAGCCCGATGGCGCGATGACCCGCTACTTCGTGACCCGCCGCGAGGACTTCACCCAGGATATCAAAGAAAGCGTCTACCGCTTGCCGCTGGCGCTGCCCAACATCACTTTCCAGGACCGCCTTTCGCTGCATCTCGGCGATGTCAACCTGGAAGTGTGGCACGCGGGCGGTCATACGGATTCCAGCATCTATATCTACGTCGTCGAGGATAAGGTGCTCTTTACCGGAGATAGCTTCCAGCCCTGCCATCCCTACATGGGACAGGCGCACTTCCGGGAATGGCTCAGGTTGCTTAACGCGACGCTGAAAATGGACGTCGCGGCGATTGTGCCGGGTCACCATGTTGTCTGCGGCAAGACGGAGTTAAAGCAATTTATCCGCTTCCTGCGGCAGATGTGGAACCGCGCGAAAAAGCTGGCGGAAGCGGGCGCCCGCCGCGACGAGGTTATCACCCAACTGCGTGACCTCATTAACTACTACCCGCTTGCCAATCCGGGTGAAATAAATATCCAGAAATACGAGTTTGATTTCGCGGTCGGCCGCCTGTACGATGAACTGACCGCGAAATAAATGTGTCACTCTCGGGTCAAGCCCGAGAGTCCAGTTATCAATCCTCTGGTTCCCCGCCTGCACGGGAATGACATATCTTAATCCGGTTGCTTGTCTCTGCTCGCAATGACAGTAACACTGATATTGAGCAACGCGCCCCAAACAAAAGCCCCCTTCCCGCTATGGGAAGGGGGCTGAATTTCAGATTACGCTGCTTTAAACCTCTCTGAATTCACCTTCGACGGTACCTTCGTCACCCGGCTTCTTACCTTCCGGTGGCGGCGGGGGCTGCTGTCCGCCGGGGGGCGGCGGGGCACCGCCCGGAGGCGGCTGTTGCTGCTGGTAAACGGCGGCGCCTATTTTCTGCATTACCTCGTTCAATGCCTGCGTCGCCTGCTTGATGGCATTCACATCGGAACCCTGCAGGGCAGAGCGCAGCGCGCTGATTTTAGCTTCGGCTTCCTGGTTCAGGGCGGATGGTATCTTTTCCTTGTTATCGCGCAGCGTCTTGTCTGCCTGGTAGGCCAGGGTATCGCCCATGTTCTTGGTTTCCACCTCGTCCCGCCGCTTAGCGTCTTCGGCGGCGTGCATCTCGGCTTCACGCTGCATCTTGGATACATCATCCTTAGTAAGTCCGCTGGAGGCGGTGATGGTTATCTTCTGCTCGCGGCCGGTGCCCTTGTCCTGGGCGCGTACGCTGAGAATACCGTTGGCGTCAATATCAAAAGTGACTTCAATCTGGGGGATGCCGCGCGGCGCGGGTAAAATGCCGTCCAGCATGAACCGTCCCAGGGTGCGGTTGTCCGCCGCCATGGGGCGCTCGCCCTGGAGGACATGGATTTCCACGCTGGGCTGGCTGTCCGCCGCGGTGCTGAAGACCTGGCTCTTGGAGGTGGGGATGGTGGTATTCCGCGGGATGAGGGGTGTCGCCACGCCGCCGAGCGTTTCGATGCCAAGAGTCAGCGGGGTGACATCAAGCAGCAGTACATCTTTGACCTCGCCCTTGAGGACAGCGCCCTGGATGGCGGCACCGCGGGCGACTGCTTCCTCCGGGTTTACACTGCGGTTGGGCTCCTTGCCGAAGAACTGTTTGACTTTCTCCTGCACGAGCGGCATACGGCTCTGTGAACCGACCATGATAACCTCATCAATCTGTGCCGCCGTCTTGCCGGCATCGTCGAGCGCCTGCTTACAGGGACCGAGCGACTTTTCCACCAGATCAAGCACCAGCTGTTCCAGCTTGGCGCGGGTGAGAGTAATACTGAGGTGCTTGGGCCCGCTGGCGTCCGCGGTGATGAAGGGCAGGTTTATCTCGCTCTGCATCGTCGAGGAGAGCTCAATCTTGGCTTTTTCGGCAGCTTCCTTGAGACGCTGTAAAGCCATACGGTCGTTGTGCAGGTCGATGCCCTGGTCTTTCTTGAACTCGTCGCAGAGCCAGTCCATGATTCTCTGGTCGAAGTCGTCTCCGCCGAGATGGGTATCGCCGGCGGTGGACTTCACTTCAAATGTTCCGCCGCCCAGTTCCAGAATAGACACATCGAAGGTGCCGCCGCCGAGGTCATAGACCACGACCGCCTCTTCCTTCTTCTTGTCCAGTCCATAGGCGAGCGAGGCGGCGGTGGGCTCGTTGATGATGCGCAGGACGTTGAGTCCAGCGATGGTGCCGGCGTCTTTGGTCGCCTGGCGCTGGGCGTCGTTGAAGTAAGCCGGGACGGTAATGACCGCCTCAGTCACCTTTTCGCCCAGGTAAGCCTCGGCATCAGTCTTGAGCTTCTGCAATATCATCGCTGAAATTTCCGGGGGGCTGTATTCCTTGCCGCCCATTATGACCCGCACTTCATCGTTGGGACCTTTGATGATTTTATAGGTCTTGCGGCGGGCATCCTCTTCCACGGGCAGCTCTCGTCCGGCGGGCTCGCCCCATTTGCGCCCCATAAAACGCTTAATGCTGTAAATCGTATTTTCGGCGTTAACAATCGCCTGGCGCTTGGCAATCTGCCCAACGAGACGTTCCCCCGTCTTGCTCACGGCGACTACCGAAGGCAAGGCACGCGTGCCTTCCGAGGTGGTGATAACCGTGGATTCACCGCCTTCCATTACGGCAATAGCGCTCTTGGTGGTTCCCAAATCGATGCCGACAACTTTAGCCATTAGTTATTCCTCCTTTTCCGGCGCTTCGCCGCTACCGACAATCACGGCAGACGGCCGAAGCAGCTTACCATGCAACAGGTATCCTTTTCTTAATTCGTCAATCACAATGCCCTCTTCACCCTTCTCCTGTTTAACCGCTTCGTGATAATTGGGGTCGAAGGGCTCTCCCAGCGCTTTAATCGGGGTTAACCCCTGCGTAATCACGGCCGCACGGAGCTTGCGCTCGACAAGGCGGATGCCTTCCATCCAGTCCTGGGATGCTTCCGCTTCTGGAATGGCGTTCAAAGCACGCTCGAAATCATCAAGGACGGGCAGCAGGCTAAAAATCAGAGAGGCATTTGCCGACTTTGAGAAATCTTCGCGCTCCTGCTCGATGCGCCGCTTGTAGTTGATGAAATCCGCCTGGGCGCGCTGCCAGCTGGCCAGGTAGTCTTCCGCCTTCTGTTTTTCCTCCGCCAGCGCTTTATTGAGTTCCGCGCTGGTTGTTTCCGGCGGCATCTCGTCACCGGGCATATTTTCAGTTACCTTGTCATTCATTATGCATCAGACCTCGAAGGTTTTATTCGGAAGTTTCGGTGAATGAGGCATCCTTACCGTAAAGCGAGGCAATCAGCCGGCTCAGCACCGAAGCGAGGTATTCCACCGTGGGAATGGCATGCGAGTAAGCCATGCGCGTGGGTCCCACGATGCCAACCGTACCGGTAGCTTCGCCGGGGACGCCGTAGCGGCTGATGACCACGCTGTAGTCCCGGATAGACTCTTCTTCGTTCTCTTTGCCGATGGATACGTATACTCCCTGTTTACTCATCCGGCGGGGCATGATGACCTGGAGCAGCTTACGCTGCTCAACCAGTTCCATCAAAGGGCGCAGGCGATCGCTCTGGACAAATTCGGGCTGCTTGAGCATGAAATGCAGTCCATCAAGGTATGGCTCTTCGCCGGGCTGGTCGTCTTCCGTCCGCATCATCTCGACAAGGTGACCCGCAATCTGCTTTTCCAGAGCGGAGAACTCGAAGGTGCCGGTCGCAATCTGTTCGCCGGTAAGCCCGGCAAACACGTGATTCAACTTATTGCTGATGAGGCTCAGCGTCGGTTGCAGCACCGGCTGGTCAAGCGTAATCAACTGCTGCCGGATGCGGGCTCCGTGCAACACCAGGACCGCCAGTGCCAGCGTGTCCTTTAAGGAAATAATCTCGACGTGCTTGAATTTACAGTCGGACTGGTGTGGCGTGGTCACGACCGCCACGTTTTTCACCATCTGGGCGAGGAGCGTTGCGGCCAGGCGCAGCCATTGTTCAGTGTCCTGCTCTACCTGGTGAAAAAGATGGGCAATCAGGCGCTGCTCATCGGAACCAAGCCCCACTTTCTTCAGCGAGGCAACATAATAGCGATAGCCTTTATCGGAAGGCACGCTGCCGGCGGAGGTGTGGGGTTTGAAAATATAGCCTTCCTGCTCCAGACGCACCATCTCGTTGCGGATAGTCGCAGAGCTTACCTGCAGCGCCTTTTCCCGGGCCAAGCTCTGGGAAGGGACCGGCGTCGCCTGCTCAATGTATTGTTCAATGATTCGTCTGAGGATAAAATCTGTTCTGGGGGAAAGCATCCCGCCCTCCAATTAGCAGTCTCGTGCTTAGACTGCTAATTAAAATTTAGCATGCTGGTAGCGGCTTGTCAATAGCTCGAGCACGTTGGAATCAGCTTGCAGTCCGCGCCGCCGCTGTGCTATATTGAGCATAGTGGAAATTACCTGGTTGGGACATTCCTGCTTTCGCATTAAGGGCAGTCAGGTTACCATCGTTACTGACCCTTTCGCGCCGGACCTGGGGTATACGCTCGGCAAGACCGCCGCAACCATTGTTACGGTGAGCCACGGGCACCCCGGGCACTCCTACGTCAGTGGCGTCAGCGGCGAATACAAGACGCTCAAAGGGCCGGGCGAGTACGAAATCGGCGGGGTTCTGATTATCGGGGTAGCGACTTTTCATGATGCCGATAAGGGGAGCCTGCGCGGCAAGAACACCGTCTATGTTATGGATGTGGACGGCGTTTCCGTCTGCCATCTGGGCGATTTGGGACATACGCTTACCTCGAGCCAGACGGAAGAGATAGGCAACGTTGACGTCCTGTTGCTGCCCGTGGGCGGGGTAAACACCATCGGGCCGTCACAGTCCGCCGAGGTTATCCGCCAGATCGAACCGAAAGCGGTCATCCCGATGCACTATAAAACACCCGTACTCAAGCGGGAACTGGAGCCGGTGGAGAAATTCCTCAAGGAGATGGGGCAGGAGCATATCGAGATGCGCCCCAAACTCAATATCTCCCGTTCGAACCTGCCGCTCACCGCTCAGGTCTTCCTGCTGGAATACCACAGTTAGCGTTCACCACCTCAAGAGACCGGCGAGGGTGTCCTCATTTTCTACCGGACCGACGACCGCGAGGCGCAGCTTTTCATCGTTAATGAGTTCCTGTGCTATCTGACGTAGATCGGCGACCGTAACCGCATCAACAATGCCGATGACCTGGTCTACCGTGATAATCTTACCGGTCAGCATCTCCTCACCGCCGCCCCAGCCGGAGACGTTGCGGCTGTCTTCCATGCGCAGCAGCAACCTTCCCCTGGAAAGCTCTTTAGCCCGGGCTAACTCCTGCTCCGGCACCTCCTCGCGGATTTTGGCGAGTTCCGCAAGGATAGCCTTGACGGCAGTGGGCAGCTTTTCATTATCCACCCCTGCGGAAATGATAAGCGCACCGGTGTCCCGGAAGTGGTCGACGAAGCTGTGGATGCTGTACGCCAGTCCCAGCTTGTCCCGTACTTCGGTAAAAAGCCGGCTGCTCATTCCCTCTCCGAAAATGATGTTAAGCAGTCCGAGGGCGAAGCGGCGCGGATGCGTAATTGAAATGCCCGGCAACGCCAGGCAGAGGTGCATCTGCTCGGTATCGCGGTTTTCCACCAGGACCTGCCGCGCCGGCTGCTCCCGGTAAGGAGTGAACTCGAGGGGCGGCCGGGGGTTCGCCCAGTTACCGAGCAAACGGTTTACGGTGTCGATAGCTTCCTCGTGTTGGATGTCCCCTGCAATGCTCAGAACCGTGTTGCCCGGCTGGTATTGCTGTTGCAAGTAATCCCGCATCATCTCCCGGGTGAGGGCAGCAACGGACTCTTTGCTGCCGGCGATGTCGCGCCCCATCGGGTGCCGGGGCCAGAGCAATTCATCAATGAGCAGGTCGACGCGCTGGGACGGGGAATCATTGCACATGTTGATTTCTTCGGTGATGACCTGCCGTTCCTTTTCGATGTCCTCCGGTTCGAACCTGGAATTGCGCAGCATATCACTAAGGACTTCTAGAGCAAGCTGAAAGTGCGGCCGCGCCACCTTGCACCAGTAGACGGTCAGTTCTTTATCCGTGGCGGCGTTAAGCAAGCCGCCAGTGCCCTCGATGGCTTCGGAAATCTCGCGGCTGGTGGGGCGGGTAGGCGTCCCGCGGAAGCAGAGGTGCTCAATAAAATGGGAGACTCCTGCCCGAGTGTCGTCTTCGTAGCGGGAGCCGGTACCGATAAAAAAGTTCACCGCCACCGAATGGGTATGGGGCATGGCAGACGTGACCAGGCGCAAGCCATTCGCCAGAACTGTTTTTTGATACAAAGTAATCCTTTCCTGAAAACCTAATCTCTAAAAACCTAATCAGGATTCTAACGGTATTACTGTGATGTGTCAATTGACTTCACCTCGCCGCATTGGTAACATTAAAACTGTTTCCACCGGATGAAGAAGAGAGGGCTAATGAATGACCGCACGACCTGAAATACCGAGGCTGGTACTTTTCCCCATTACCGCCGATGTGAATGCGCAGGGACACCTGACGCTGGGCGGCTGCGACAGCGTACAGCTTGCCGCCGATTTCGGCACGCCGCTCTATGTTTTTGATGAAAAGGGTCTACGAAGCCAGTGCGCCACGTTCAAGAAGGAGTTCGGGCAGCGCTACGCGGACACCACCGTGCTATACGCCAGCAAAGCCGTGGCGCTCAAGGCGATACTGACCATTGCCAGGGAAGAAGGACTGGGGCTGGACGTCGTCTCCGGCGGCGAAATGGACATCGCCCAGCAGGCGGGCGTGCCCATGGAGCGGCTCTATTTCCACGGCAATAACAAGTCCGCCGAAGAACTGGGAATGGCGCTGGACCGGGGGGTGGGGCGTATCGTGGTGGACAATTTCCAGGAGCTTGCCCTGCTCAATGACATCGCACGGGGTAAGAAGCGCACCCCGGAAATACTGCTGCGCATCTCGCCGGGCGTCGACCCCCATACACACCAGTACAACACCACCGGTATCATCGATAGCAAGTTCGGCATTCCGCTTTCCCGTGGCGAAGAGGCGGTAACGGCTGCCCTTGCGGCGAAAAATGTGAAACTGCTGGGCATTCATTTCCACCTCGGCTCGGCGATTTTTGAAGTGGAGCCTTACCCGAAAGGCATCGAGGTCATTCTTGATTTTGCGTCGGGACTGCAAAAGAAGCTCGGGTTTGTCATGAAAGAGCTGGACATCGGCGGCGGTTATGCCGCCCAGTACGTGGTGGACACCCCGGCCCCGCCCATCTCCGCCTATGCCGAGGTGGTCACGGCAACGCTGATGCGCAAGTGCCGCGAACTGAAACTCGAACCGCCCAGGCTCGTCATCGAACCGGGGCGTTCCATCGTGGCACGGTCGGCGATGGCGCTCTATCGCGTCGGCACCATCAAGGATATCCCCCGGGTGCGGCGCTATGTCTGCGTGGACGGCGGCATGGGCGATAACATCCGGCAGGCGCTCTACGGCGCCAAGCACGAAGCCCTGCTGGCGAACCGCGCCACGGCAAAGGACACTGCCGTGGTGACCATCGCGGGCAAGTACTGCGAGTCCGGCGATATCCTCATCCGGGATATTCACCTGCCGGAGGTTACCGCCGGCGATATCCTGGCAGTGGCGGACTGCGGGGCTTACTGCATCCCGATGGCGAGCAACTACAACGCCGCGCTGAAGCCGGCGGTCGTGATGGTCAAGGACGGCAAGGCGCGTCTCATCCGCCGCCGCGAGACCTTCGCCGACCTGACCCGCGGCGAGGCGGTATAGAGGAATTAAGCCGGTGTGGCAGGCCGTCGGTCAGGAAAGGGTAGTCGCGCTGTTGCAGAGATGCCTGGAAAAACAGTGCCTGGCACATGCCTACCTGCTCGTGGGACCGCCTCACATAGGTAAAATGGCGCTGGCACTCAATCTTGCGCAGGCGCTCAATTGCGCAAGTATGCCGCATCCCTGCGGCGAATGTAATTCCTGCCAGAAGATTGCCGCCGGGAGCCATGCTGATGTCCAGGTTATCGGGCTGAGCAGCGGGAACGGCACGGAGGGCAAGCTGCGGGCGGAAATCGGCATCGAGCAAATCCGCGATATGCAGCATGCCGCCAGCCTGCCGCCCTTCGAGGGCAGTCACCGGGTGTTCATCATTGACGGCGCCGAGTCTCTTTCCAACGAAGCCGCGAACAGCCTGCTCAAGACGCTGGAAGAACCCGAAGAACACGTCCTCTTCATGCTGCTCACCACCAGTGAAAAACTCCTGCCGGCCACGGTAGTCTCACGCTGCCAGAAGCTGGAACTGTTCCCCGTACCGGCCCCGCAGGTCGAAGCGGCGCTGGCGGAACGCTGGAAAGTCCCGCCGGAAAAGGCAAAACTGCTTGCCGCGTTGAGCCACGGCTGCCCCGGCTGGGCAATCACGGCGGCATCCGATGATACCTTACTGCAGGTGCGCGCGGCAGAGCTGGAACGGCTGCTGGCTATTATCCAGGGAAGTACCGAGGTACGCTTTGCCCAGGCGGCACAGCTGGCAACCCTGTTCAACCAGAACCGGGGCTCGCTTTACGGAATTTTAGACCTGTGGCTGGACTTCTGGCATGACGTCATGTTGGTCAGCTTAGACTGCCGTGATATAATTGCTAATAGAGACCAGTTAGAAACCCTGACGGGACTGGCTGAGGGACTCAGCCCGGCACAGATAAAATCACTCGTCCGGGGTATCCAGAACACCCGGGAACAGCTCATGCAGAATGCCAACGCCCAGCTGGCGCTGGAGGTCCTGATGCTTGACCTGCCCGGAAAGGAGAAGCCCGTCGGCGGGTCAATCCCGGCGGCTAAATAATAATTATGACTGAAGTCGTGGGCGTCCGCTTTCGCAAGGCGGGCAAGATTTACTTTTTCGATCCCTCCGGCATTACCCTGAACGCAGGTGACTACGTGGTAGTCGTGACGGGAAGGGGGCAGGAGACCGGTCAGGTGGTCGTCGCG